>JAZOTL010000057.1:0-7539 GCA_045657645.1 Eubacteriales bacterium | reverse complement strand
TGTATAAGGATATTGATATTGTGACATTGTTTGGTGATGAAATGACCATTTGCCACGTTGCAGCATAAAGCCATATAAATTAACTATTGAATATTTATACAATATATGGTATTATTAACCATTATCAGTTTATTCAGGAGTGAAAAACATGGATGCAAATATGCTTAAAGACCTTTTATCAGGCGACGGCATTAAAACATTGCAGATTCTTATTGCAATGATAGTCTATATGGCAGCCGTTGTTGCAATTGGTTTGGTTTTCGCAAAGAAAGCTAACAAAAGTTCAGAAAACTATTTCCTTGGTGGCCGTTCTTTAGGTCCTTGGGTTACCGCTATGAGTGCGGAAGCTTCGGATATGAGCGGTTGGCTTCTTATGGGTCTTCCCGGTGTTGCTTATTGGTGCGGTCTTGCCGATGCAACATGGACTGCAATCGGTCTTGCGGTAGGTACTTATATCAACTGGTTATTAGTTTCAAAACGTTTAAGAAGATACAGTGTAAGAGCAAATAACTCTATCACTCTGCCTGAATTTTTCTCCAATCGTTTCAGAGAAAATAAGAAAACAATTATGTTTATTTCGGGCGCTTTCATTTTGATCTTCTTTACGGTATACGCTGCAAGCTGTTTTGTTACCTGCGGCAAACTGTTTTCCACCTTGTTCGGAGCACCCTACGTGGCAATGCTTGTGGTTGGTGCGGTTTTCGTATTGCTTTACACCTTGCTTGGCGGATTCCTTGCAGAAAGTGTTTCTGATTTTATGCAGGCAATAGTTATGATTACGGCGCTTGTTGTAATCGTTGTAATATCTACTGTTAAGGCAGGCGGTATTGGTGCCGTTTTGGATAATGCAAAACAAATTCCCGGATTTTTAGAATTTTTCGGCATTGCAACTCCTGTACTTGATGCAAACGCTCAGCAGATAGTTGAGGCAGGCAAGCCTGTGTTCGGCGGTGCTTCCGGTTACGGTGTTTTGACCATCTGTTCCACTCTTGCTTGGGGTCTTGGCTATTTTGGTATGCCTCAGGTATTGCTCCGCTTTATGGCTATCCGCAAGGAAGAGGAGTTAAAACGCTCCCGCCGTATTGCAACCGTTTGGGTTGTTATCTCCTTGGCCGTAGCAGTATTTATAGGAATTGTTGGTCGTCAGCTTTTCCCGGTTGCTCATCTCACAAAATCTTCTGCGGAGAATATCTTTATCACCTTGTCAACCAGCTCATTGCCTGCTCTTTTAGCCGGCTTTGTTATGGCAGGTATTTTGGCGGCAACCATCAGTTCTTCCGACTCCTATCTTCTTATTGCGGCTTCTGCATTCTCTAAAAATATCTTCCAGGGTATTTTTAAGAAAAATGCTACCGATAAGCAGGTTATGACTGTTTCCCGCATTACACTTTTGGTATTGGCTTTAATAGGTGTTGTTATCGCCCTTGATGAAAAGAGTGTTATTTTCCAGATCGTATCCTTTGCCTGGGCAGGCTTTGGTGCTACCTTTGGACCCCTTATGCTCTTCTCTTTGTTCTGGAAGCGTATTAACAAGGCAGGCGCTATTGCCGGTATGATAGGCGGCGGCTCAATGGTATTCCTTTGGAAACTGGTTATCAGCAAGTTGGGCGGCGTGTTTGCAATTTATGAATTGTTACCCGCGTTTATATTCTCCTCAATTTGCATCGTTGTTGTTTCCTTGGTTACCAAAGCACCTTCCAAAGAAATTCAGGATGACTTTGATGCGGTTAGATCTAACAAAACCGTTCTTGAATAAAATATTTTAAAATCCGTTCTCATAAGAGGACGGATTTTTTGTGCGTATCTGTATATTTAAATTTGCGCTTTTACAAAAAGTGTGATATAATCATAGCGATTAAATTTAGAGGCGTAAAAAATGACAAGAAAGTTTGATTTAAAAAAAGAAAAAAACGAATTTAAGCTGCTGCTGCGGGCCATCCCTGCAACGGTTGTAACCCTGTTTGTTGTAAGCGTTGTTTGTATGAATCTGCTTGCCAACAAAACTCTTTTGCAGCTTGATTGGATAGCTCTTGATGCAGGAATTTTGATTTCCTGGCTTTCCTTTATGTGTATGGATATAATAACAAAACACTTTGGCCCAAAAGCCTCCAACTCTATAACCCTATTGGCGGTTATGATAAATCTGCTTACCTGCCTTATCTTCTTTGTGGCAAGTGCCATTCCTTCTAACGCAGGGGATTTCAGCGCTTTTGACGGTATCTTTGGCGGCACTTGGTTTATATTGTTAGGCAGTACAGTTGCTTTTCTTTGTTCTGCTGTGATAAACAACACCCTTAACTGGCTGATAGGTAAAAGCTTTCAAAATAATCCCGATGGTAAGCTTGCCTTTGCTATGAGGAGCTATATATCAACCTTTATAGGGCAGTTTCTTGATAATTTTATCTTCTCCGTTATAGTGTTTGTTTTCTTTGCAAAAATCTATTGGAACGGTTTTCATTGGACCCTTCTTCAATGCACTATGTGCGCCCTGACAGGTGCTGTAGCCGAGCTTATTATGGAGATAGCCTTTTCCCCCATAGGCTACCGTATTACCCGTAGATGGCAGGCTGATAGTGTTGGTAAGGAATATTTGGAATTTATAGAAAGGGGTAAATAAAAATGAAGGTTTTGATTACGGGAACAAGTCAGGGTATAGGAAAAGCCATAGCGGAGCTCTTCTTACTTGAGGGACATACTGTAATAGGTATAGACCGTATGGAAAAAGGCATTGAGCATCCTTTGTATACCCACCATAAATGCGACGTGCGGGATAAAGAGAGGTTGCCGGAAATAGATGGCGTTGAAGTTCTTATAAACAACGCAGGCACCCAAAATGAAGATGATATAGATATCAATTTAAAGGCCCTTATTCATATAACCGAAAAATACGGAGTTCAGGAAAAAATACACTCAATTCTTAATATAGGCTCTGCAAGTGCTCATACAGGTGCAGAATTCCCCGAATATTGCGCAAGCAAGGGGGGCGTTTTGGCATATACTAAAAACGTAGCTATGCGCGTTGCCCCTTACGGTGCTACCTGTAACAGCCTTGACCCCGGCGGTGTTCTCACACCTTTAAACGATTGTGTGATAAACGACCCCGAGCTTTGGGGACAGATAATGGAGGAAACTCCCCTTAAGAGGTGGGCAACACCCGAAGAGATAGCCCAATGGGCGTATTTCTTAACCGTAGTGAACGGCTTTTGCACGGGACAGTGCATTTTGGTTGACGGCGGTGAATCGATAAACTACAACTTTATTTGGAAGTAATAGGGTACTTAAATGGATTTGGATATAGTAAGCTTTAATATCAGATGCTGTGATGACCCCGACGGCTATTCTATTGCCCAGCGTGCTCCCCGATTGGAGAAGGTTATTAAACCCTATGATGCAGATATCATAGGCCTGCAGGAGTACAGACCCGTATGGGAAAAGTATATTTCCCACAGCTTTTTGAAGGAATATGATATCTTTAACAAATACCGTTCGGAAAAGAAGGATATAGAATCCTCACCTATCCTTTGGAAAAAAGACAAATTTGACTGTATAAAAACGGGATTTTTCTGGCTTTCGGACACTCCTGAGGTTGAATCCCGCGGTTGGGACGAGGTGTGGAACTGCTTTAGAATGTGCGTGTACGTGATTTTAAAGGAAAAGACAACAGGGAAGAGCTTTACCTTTATGAATACCCACTTCGGTTTTGGTGATAAAGGTCAGGTAAAAAGTGCAAAGCTTATAGAGGATTACAGTAAAAAGATATCAACTCTTCCTACCCTTATAGTGGGGGACTTTAATATGACCCCCGATAGCCCCGGCTATAAGACTATGACTCAGTATTTTACCGATGTAAATGTGGCAACGGTAAGAGATATGAGTGCCACCTATCACGGGTACGCTCCCGAAAAGAATAAGGATATGCATATCGACTATTGCTTTGTAAACGGCCTTGTTAAACCCGTTACTCAAAAGATAATAGACGATACGGTAGATTCAAAATATCCTTCCGATCATTTTGGGTTATATATTAAAGCTCAAATATAGCTTGTGGAAACGGGATTTAATATCCCGTTTTTTTATACCCGAAGAGAGTTCGTTTTCTTCGGGTATTGTAATTTTTTAGGATTGGTGATATAATCAAATTAACGGAGGATGAAATATGAAAAAGCTTGCTATTGTTATCAGTTTAGTTTTACTGCTAAACGTTTTTACCTTATCGGTATTTGCCAATCCCAATATGAAAGGTGATATAGGTACTATAAAAATCCCGGATATGGCTTCACCCATGGTGGACGGTGATATTACCGCCGAAGAGGGATGGAGCGAGGGCGTATACGCCCATAGGGACCTTATGGCTACCTTTGGTAATACCAATGAAATTAATCAATCCTTTTGGCTTTACTACGCTTATGACCAAAGCGGACTGTATTACGCAGCGGATATTAAGGATAACAGCTTTACATATTCCACAGGCCCTGATGATATTGACAATGTAAAGAATGATTTTAATATAAAGAATGAAAACGTGTACGGTTATAACGGAGATATCTTTACCTTTGTTATAGATCCGCTGGGAGTTTTTCTTGATACAGGCTTTACTGCAAATGATGATTATACCGCATGGTACTCGGTAGGTATATTTGAAGATAGCGGATGCCATATTTACAGAGGTCATTCCAACCCTGCAGAGCTGACAGCTGACGTTAAGGTAAGCGGTAAGGCTACCGCAGAGGGCTGGCTTTTTGAAGCCTTTATACCCTGGGACTATATTTGCGAGGATACCGAAAGTATGTCCTATGGTGAAATAAAAGTAACCGAAGAACAGCTCTACGCAGGAGGCGCCGCACACCGCGTAATGGCAATCTATATGGACCGTTTCTATGATGATGAAGCAGAGCAGGTTGCAACCTTCCAGCGCTTTTCTACCTGCGCATATAAGCTGTATGACGGTCTTTCAGGCTATCTTTCCTCGGGTATGCCCATTAAATGCTATGGAATAACCCTTGAGCTTGGAGAAGCTCCTGCAAATCAAGAAACAAGCACACCAACCTCAGATACTAACGCAAATGTCGATGGAGAAACTACCCATTCAACAGTAACTAATTCCACTGCCGAAAAGGGTAGTGTGTCTAGCACAGCTTCTGCCAAGGCCACTACCAAAAAGCAGAATGCCACAGCTACTACGGGTGGCGCCTCTGCCCAGACCCTTGATATCGGCATAGCTGTTGCAATAGGCGCTGTTGCAGTAAGTGCTGTAGGTTTGGTTTGTATGAAAAAACGTAAATAAAATAAAAAAATCAGGAGGGAAAATTATGAAGAAGTTGATGTTTGTATTACTGACTGTGGTGATGCTGACGGGAATTATGATGTTCGCTGTTGCAGCTGAAACAGAAGGTGATTACGAGTACACCGTTAACGGTGCTGAGGCTGTAATAGATTGCTATTACGGTGAAGAGGTTAATCTTGTTATTCCTTCCACCCTTGGAGGCTACCCCGTTACCAAAATCGGCGACGCAGCATTTTTGGGTATGATGTATACCGAAACCGTTATAGTTCCCGAGGGAGTCACTT
This sequence comes from Eubacteriales bacterium, assembly GCA_045657645.1. Taxonomy (GTDB): domain Bacteria; phylum Bacillota; class Clostridia; order Oscillospirales; family CAG-272; genus RGIG7300. Next base: position 1,971 of record JAZOTL010000057.1, on the reverse strand, counting down.
CTATCGGCTATGACAGCTTCGGATATTCTGACTGTCTGCGTAGCATTTCTCTCCCTTCTACTTTAACACAGCTTGGGGAAAGTACTTTTTACGCAAGTGTAAATCTTGAAAATATAACCCTTGCGGAAGCCAACACTTCTTTTGTTGTTATAGATAACGTTCTTTTCTCAAAGGATATGTCTATTCTCTATGCATATGCTCCCACAAAAACCGACACCTCTTACACTTTGCCGCCTGAGGTGAAGATTATAATGGAGAGCGCTTTCAGTTTTGCAAGCAATCTTTCAGAGCTTCAGCTCAACGAGGGCTTGGTTGAAATTAAGGACTTTGCATTTGACGGTACGTCCATTACACAGTTAACGCTGCCTGCATCCTTTACTACTTATACAGAGTATAGTTTTGTCACTATGTATTCTCTTGAAGAGATAAGGGTAGACGAGGCCAACACCGCGTTTGCATCAAAGGACGGTGTGCTTTATACCAAGGATATGTCTACACTGGTTATGTATCCTGCGGCGAGAGAAGGGGAAGTGTTCACTGTTGACGGTGAAGTAAAAGTAATTTCCTTTAGTGCTTTTCGGGAGACGATATATTTAACCGAACTTATTATAAGCGAGGGCTTGCTTAATATTGAAGAAACTGCTTTTGACTCTTCATCTATTGAAAAGATTACTATTCCTTCTACAGCAAGCTTTGAATTGCAAGCTATTATGGGAGCTTACAATATTAAAGACATCCAAATAGCTGAAGGCCACAGTACATATGCCGCCAAGGATGGTGTAATATATTCCGCGGACATGAAGGAGCTTTTATACTATCCTCAAATGAAGCCTGACGAAGAGTTTAGTATTCCTGAGGGTGTTAATGTTATTGATATGTTCGCTTTTTGCCAAGATAACGAATATCTTTCTATTCTGAATCTGCCCGCTTCTCTTACTAATATAGAGGAAGGCTCATTCTCTGTGCTTTTCTCATTGACCGATATAAATGTAAACGAAGCCAATACTGTTTATTATTCAGAGGACGGAGTTCTCTTTTCCGGAGATACTATACTTATGTATCCATTGAATAAGGCGGATAATGTTTACATACTTCCTGAAAAGATAACAAAGATAGGAATTAAGGTTTTTTGCGAATGCACCAATCTTAAATCCCTTATATTGCATGATGGTATAACAGAGATAGGTGGATCCTGTTTTTGGGGAAGCGATAATTTTGCGGTATACGCTTCCGAAGGCGGTATAGTTGAAGAATACGCTCTTGAAAATTATATAAATTACTTCCCCTTGTCATACCTTGAAATGTATTCGGATGTGGATGCAGGGCTTTGGTATACAAAGGACGTATTTGCTGCAACACAGCTGAAGCTTATGAGTGGAACAGGCAACGGTAAATTTAACCCCAAGGGCAAGCTTACCCGCGAGCAGTTCGTACAGATACTCTTTAATTTTGAAGGTGTTGATGCGGCTGCCTATCAGGGTGATACCGGCTTTAAGGACGTTCCTGCAGGTAAATGGTATTCTCCTGCTGTTAAATGGGCGTATGAATCAGGTGTTACAAGCGGTATCGGAGAAGGAGTATTTGGTCTTGGCGGTACCATTACACGTCAGCAGATGGCAAAGTTCGTGTATAACTATGCTCAACTTTGTGGTTACGATATTGAAGTCTATGAATATGACAACCTTGAATATTACGAAGACGTAGACCTGGTAGCAGATTGGGCATATGATGCAATGAACTGGGCCGTAAGCTACGGGCTTTATACCAGTACAAGCGAAAATGCTCTTATCCTTGCCCCCACGGCTCAGGTAAACCGTGCGGTAGGTGCAAGGTTTATGGTTCAGTTTAAGTATTATACCGAAATATTTACCGAATTTCCTGTGGGATAACCTATAAGAATAATACAATAAAAGAGCCCGTCAAGCCTTATAAAATAAGGCTTGGCGCGCTTTAACTTGTGTTAAAAACGAG
>JAZOTL010000056.1:0-18294 GCA_045657645.1 Eubacteriales bacterium | reverse complement strand
GATCCGACACGGCAGACACTCGATTGTTTCAAGCGACTTCAGGAGCGAGGAAAGAATCGCAAGTGTCAACGAGTCGTTGTCGCTCGCACTAAAACACTATGAGAAGATATAAATAAAACCACCCAATAGGGTGGTTTTTTTGTGGCTCTTTTTGTTGTGTTTAAACGAGTGATTGCTCGTAATCTTCGGTCGAGCCGGCTGTTAACTGGTCGGGGCCTTCCCGCTGCTAAATGCAGATGAAGGGAAGGATCCGACACGGCAGACACTCGATTGTTTCAAGCGACTTCAGGAGCGAGGAAAGAATCGCAAGTGTCGACGAGTCGTTGTCGCTCGCACTAAAACACTATGAGAACATATAAATAAAACCACCCAATAGGGTGGTTTTTTTGTGGCTCTTTTTTGTTGTGTTCAAAGAGGTTGAATTTGTGCTAATTTTTTCATGAAGTCCTGTTTATAGGACATGTAGTTATATATAATGGCATTAGAATAAAAATGAAACTATTTGATAATATTGTGCAGCCCCATAATATTGGTGTGCATGATACTCATTATTACAGTAAGGATTGGATGTGAGTTTATGTGGATTATTGTATGTGTTATAATTCTCCCCTTTGCAATTCTTGCCGAGTTGCTAAAGTAGTGAAGGATAATTCAAATAGGTTTATTGATGGTTTTTACGTACAGCTTTATAGCATTATGGGTTCGTATAATCACGATTATTGTTCTCTCAATTCCTGTGGTTATAGTTGTATTAGGGATCGGTTATACAATTAAATCACTTATTGCTCCTGATATAAATACCGTTGACGTTGTTTATGAAAGCGAATTGAGTGTAAGCGGTTTGAATAAAGTTAAATATTATGAATTTATATTGACAAAAATGAACAAATTATGTATAATTAAGTTATGACATAAGTCAAATTAATCAATAGGAGAAATACTATGGATAATCAGGTAAACACCGTTCAGCAGCCCCCTGTAAGACCCGTTGGTCAGTTAAAAACCAAGAGAGGATTGTTAAAGTTCATTCTGCTTTCTATCATTACTTTTGGAATTTACGCACTCGTTTTTTATTCCTCGATTTCCAACGATGTTAACATTGTGTGCAGCAGATATGACGGAAAGAAAACAATGCATTTTTGCCTTCTCGCCTTTATTGTTGGTCCTATTACTTTTGGTATCGCATATTGGGTGTGGTTTCACAAGATATCTGCAAGAATCGGTAATGAACTTGATCGCAGAGGCATTGCATATTCTTTCGGTGCAGCTGATTTCTGGCTCTGGAACATTCTTGGAAGCATTATTTTCGTAGGTCCCTTCGTATACTTACATAAGCTTTCAAAGGCTATGAATAAGATTTGTGAGAACTACAATATCAACGGATAAAATATCTTTTAGTATATAAAACACCCGTTTTCGGGTGTTTTATATTTTTTGTATCAAGTTTACAATTCATCTATTTTCTATTCTGGCGAGTTATGTTAGAATATGTTGTATTTAATTAATTAAGGTGTAGACTATGTTTAAAAAGTTATTTGCCCCCATTGATATGACGGTGGGCTCTGTTTGGAAAAGTATTGTTATGTTCACCCTGCCTATGCTTATAGGTAACATTGCACAGCAGTTTTACAGCACGGTTGATACCATAGTTGTAGGACGATTTGCTGAACACGGCGACAACGCTATTGCGGCTGTAGGAAGTGCGCTTCCTATACTTAATATGCTTTTGGTGTTGTTTATAGGTATATCTGCAGGCGCGGGAGTTATGGTGTCCCAATATTTTGGCGCTAAAAACCGTGAGGCTTTATCCTATACCGTAGGCAACTGTATAACTGTTGCGGCCATCGCCTGTGTGGGCCTTGTTGTTATAGCCACCCCCTTTATTCGCCCGTTGCTGGTTGTGCTTAATACACCCACTGCTATAATTGATGATTGCTGGGCGTATCTTACAATATCCCTTGTGGGTATTGCGGGAATGGCGTATTATAACATTTTAGGCGGAGTTATAAGAGGTCTGGGTGATTCGGTATCCGCCCTTATTTACCTGCTTGTTGCAACTGTTATCAATATTGTTCTTGATATATATTTTGTGGCGGGGTTACATATGGACGTTGCAGGCGTTGCCCTTGCAACGGTTATAGCGCAGATAATTTCCTCGGTGCTCTGCCTTATAAAGCTCGCACGTATGCGTGAGCATTTTGACTTTGGATGGAAATATCTTCGTCCCAAGGCTCATTACGTAAATACTATTGTTAAATTAGGCCTGCCTTCAGGTCTTACGCAGGCGATATTCTCTTCTGCTATGATAGTTGTGCAGTCACTTACCAACTGCTTTGGTGAAATGTATATTGCCGCAAACGTTGTTATTATGCGCGTTGACGGCTTTGCAATGATGCCCAACTTCTCCTTTGGTACTGCTCTTACTACCTTTGCGGGTCAGAACGTGGGCGCGGGCAAATATGACCGTGTAACAAAGGGCGCAAAGCAGGGAACGCTTATTGCAGTTGCTTGCTCTACCATTATTACAATTATTATTCTGTTGTGCGGTAAGCCCCTTATGGGAGTGTTTACCGAAACAAAAGAGCTTGTGGATACAAGCTATAACCTTATGAAGATCCTTGCCGTAGGCTATATTGCCGTTGCCGTTACCCAAAGCCTTTCGGGTATTATGCGTGGCGCAGGTGATACCCTTACACCTATGTGGATATCCCTTATAACTACGGTTGTATTCCGTATTCCCCTTGCTTACGGTATCTCCTTTGCTACCCGTACTGCTGAACTGCCCTACGGACATAACGAGTGTATACAGATATCTCTGCTTTGCTCCTGGGTGCTTGGCGCTGTGTTTACCTTTATATTCTACCGTATCGGTAAATGGAAGAATAAGAGAATCAAATAATTACAATTACCTGAGCTCCGCTTTATAAGCGGAGCTCCAACTTTTTGAAAAAAGTTACACAAAAAATTAAGAATGGGATTGTGCAAACCTAAAGATTGGTGCTACAAATTTAAAGTTTAAATTAAACTTCACGCGAAGATTAAAGTTTTTTGTCCTGCTTTTTTTCAAAAAAGCAGGATAGTTTGACTATGCAGAGGCAGTTGATTATTGCCATAAGGGAAACGCAGAGGTCGGAGAGCTCCCAAACGAATTCCACTCCAAGGACTGCACCCACCACTACAAGGGCGCAGTAGATATAGATATAAAGCTTTTGCGCAAGCTCTTTACCACCTATAAAGCGTATACTTTCACGGGCGTAATAGGACCAGCAGACTATGGTGGAAAAGGCGAAGCATACCATTGCCCCTGACATAATATAGCCTGCCCAGCTACCAAAGAATTGCTCGTAGGCGCCTATTGCAATATCAATACCCGTAAGCCCCACCAGCTCCTTTCTGTATATGAGTATCACAAAGGCGGTAAGGGTGCAGAGCAGTACGGTATCAACAAATACCTCAAACACTCCCCACAGACCCTGTGTGTGTGGGCTTTTGGCATCCGCCGCCGCGTGTGCCGTAGGTGCCGTACCGCAGCCTGCTTCGTTTGAGCCTATTCCTCTTGTAATGCCATATCGAAGTCCCTTCATAAACAAAAAACCTAAAAATCCCGAAAAAGCAGCATTTGGTGAGAAGGCCTCCCGGAATATTTCCCCTATGACCCTCGGTATTTGGGTGATATTTGCGAAAATAATAATAAGTGAAAAAAGCACGTACAGGCCGCTGAGGGCAGGGATCAGCTTTACCGTAAGATTAGAGATAGAGGAAAAGCCCTTATATACAACTATAAAGGTAAGTATGGCAAAGAATATGCCAACGCCTACTGGGGGCAGATTAAATTCAGAGGACAGAGCTTGAGAGAGGGCGTTTATCTGCACTATGTTGCCCATAGTAAAGGAAGCAAGTATGCAAAGCAGAGCGAAGAAGATACTGAGCCCCTTTTTGCCCAAGCCGTCACGGATATAATAGGAAGCGCCGCCGTGCCAGCCGTCCTTTTCACGACGGCGGAACTGAATTGCCAAATTTATTTCTGCGTATTTGAGCACCATAGCAACAAAGGAGGAAAGGAGCATCCAGAAAACCGCCCCTGCACCACCCATAGCTATGGCGGTAGCTACACCTACGATGTTTCCTACCCCTAAGGTTCCTGCAAGGGCCACCGTTACCGCTTTGAAGGGAGAAACTCCGCTTGAGGTGTTTTTTGCAAAAACCGCCTTTGTTACCTCTACCGGGGAAAGCACCTTTGCGCCCCGCAGTTTAAACATATAATAAAATCCGCTGCCGAAGAGTACACATAGCATTATGGGAACAAGAAACATTGAATTTATATAGCCCAGAACGTACATTTTTACACCTCTTTGATATTCTATATGATTTATTTATATACAAAAACAAGGGAAAATATTATGGGGGTAATGAATTGTTAAATAAATGTAAATAGACCCCGAAAGCTATTGATTTTTAATAGGGGTGTGGTACAATTATACTATCCTTTGGCACTCAAAGGCTTTGAGTGCTAAATTGCGACATATATTTCAGGAGGTAATTAAATTTATGAATATCAAACCTTTAGCTGACCGTGTTGTTATCAAGATGGTAGAGGCAGAAGAAACCACAAAAAGCGGCATTATCCTCACCGCTTCCGCAAAGGAAAAGCCCCAGGTGGCAGAGGTAGTTGAAGTAGGCCCCGGCGGACTTGTTGACGGCAAGGAAGTTGTTATGACAGTTAAGAAGGGCGACCGCGTTATTACAAGCAAGTATTCCGGTACCGAGGTTAAGCTTGGAGATACCGAGTATATCATAGTTAAGCAGAGCGATATTCTCGCAATTGTAGAATAATTTTAGGAGGCAGATAATATGGCAAAGGATATTTCCTACGGAATTGACGCCAGAAATGCGTTACTTAACGGTATCGACAAGCTGGCTGACACAGTAAAGATCACACTTGGACCTAAGGGCAGAAACGTAGTTCTTGATAAGAAGTACGGTGCACCCCTTATCACCAATGACGGCGTTACCATAGCAAAGGAGATCGAGCTTGAGGACGCAATGGAAAATATGGGTGCGGCTCTTGTAAAAGAGGTTGCAACCAAGACCAACGACGCAGCAGGTGACGGTACTACTACCGCTACTCTCCTTGCACAGGCATTTGTACGTGAGGGTATGAAGAACCTTACAGCAGGTGCTAACCCCATGGTACTGCGCAAGGGTATTGCAAAGGCTGTTGATAAGGCTGTTGAGTGCCTTGTTGCTAACTCCAAGAAGGTTAACGGAACAGACGATATTGCCCGCGTTGGTACTATCTCTGCAGGCGATGAAGTAATAGGTAAGCTTATTGCTGACGCTATGGAAAAGGTAACAAGCGACGGCGTTATCACCGTTGAGGAATCCAAGACTGCTGAAACCTACTGCGAGGTAGTTGAGGGTATGCAGTTTGACCGCGGTTACCTTTCCCCCTATATGGTAACCGATACCGATAAGATGGAAGCAGTTCTTGACGATGCATTCATCCTTATTACTGATAAGAAGATTTCCAACATTCAGGACGTTCTTCCCCTTCTTGAGCAGATAGTTCAGGCAGGCAAGAAGCTCCTTATCATCGCAGACGACGTTGAGGGCGAAGCTCTTACAACTCTGGTACTCAACAAGCTTAGAGGTACCTTCGTATGCGTAGCAGTTAAGGCTCCCGGCTTTGGCGACAGAAGAAAAGATATGCTCCGTGATATTGCTATCCTTACAGGCGGTGAGGTTATCTCCGACGAGCTTGGCCTTGACCTTAAGGAAACACAGGTCCACCAGCTTGGCCGCGCAAGACAGGTTAAGATAAACAAGGAAAACACCATCATCGTTGACGGTGCAGGTGATTCCGAAGAAATACAGAACAGAGTTGCTCAGATAAAGAGCTCTATCGAAACCACTACAAGTGACTTTGACCGCGAAAAGCTCCACGAAAGACTTGCAAAGCTTGCAGGCGGTGTGGCAGTTATCAAGGTTGGTGCCGCAACAGAGGTTGAGATGAAGGAAAAGAAGCTCCGCATTGAGGACGCTCTTAACGCAACAAAGGCTGCTGTTGAAGAGGGTATCGTTGCAGGCGGTGGTACCGCTTACCTTAACGTTATAGCTGACGTTGCAAAGGTAGGAGAAAACCTTACAGGCGACGAAAAGACAGGTGTGTCTATCGTTCTTAAGGCTCTTGAAGCTCCCGTTCGTCAGATAGCTGCAAACGCAGGCTACGACGGAGGCGTTATCGTTGATAAGATCCTTACCTCCGGTAAGAAGAACTTTGGTTTTGATGCTTACAACGAAAACTACGTTGATATGCTTGAAATTGGTATCGTGGACCCCACAAAGGTTACCCGTTCCGCACTTCAGAACGCTGCTTCTATCGCTTCCACAGTTCTCACCACTGAGGCTGTTGTAGCTGATAAGAAGGAAGAAAACCCCGTAGCCGCTGCTCCCGCACCCGGCATGGGCGGAATGTATTAATAATTCCATATAATAATTATTGCCCAATCTCTTTCAGAGATTGGGCAGTTTTGTTTTAATTGCAAAGCTCCTCAAGGGTACCGAAGCGATAACCCATATTCTCCCACTCTGTCATAAGAGAGTCGAGAATTGCGGCGTTGGTGGCAGAGGTAGGATGGAGCAGAAGAACCATTCCGTTATGGGTGTTATCAAGTATAAGCTGTTTTGACCTTTCACAGTCGGGCTGATTTGCGTTATCCCAATCGGCGTAGGCAAGGCTCCAGAACACGGTTTTATAACCAAGCTCTTGTGCAAACTTCATATTTTCCTCGCTGAACTTACCTTCGGGGGGTCGGTAGAACTTTGGCATTTCGCACCCTGTTGCGTTCTTATAGACCTCCTCAATGCCATAAAGCTCACGGGCAAATTCCTCCTTCGAGGTTATTTTTGTCATATCCCTATGGCTTGCAGTATGGTTACAAACAAGGTTGCCCTCCTTTGCCATTCGGCACACAAGCTCAGGCTCCTTTTTTATAAGATTGTCAAGTATAAAAAATGCGCCTGTGGCGTTATGCTTTTTAAGGGTATCAAGCACCTTTTCCACGTTTCCGTTTTCATAGCCCGCGTCAAAGGTAAGGTATATTACCTTATCATCATCGCGGGCGTTTTTATCAAGGTAATATCCGTCATATTCCTCAATAAATTTAAACTGACTTTCAAGAACGGGCGCTTCTTTTCCGTTTCGCATACAATACCAGCCATGGGCTGTTCTATCGTATGAAAAGGCGTAAGTTTCCATAAAAACGAAAAGAAGAACTGCTGTAATCACGGTTATTATTTTTTTAATTTTTCTCACCTCCTATTGTAATTATCCCAATATAAAGGCAGAGAAAACCTTGTAAAAATTCACGGAAAATATAATTGCCGAAGGAAATATTATCCTTCGGCAATTAATATGTCGCATTTATATATTATCTCATACTGTCGCGTTCGATTATCTCTTCTCTTTCGCGGAAAAGCAGGGAAACACACCACAAAGCGCTTAATCCCACTACCGTGTAGATAATACGGCTGAGAAGAGAACCCTGTCCTCCGAAGAGCCAGGCAACGATATCAAATCTGAAAAGACCTATGCTTCCCCAGTTGATACCGCCGATAATAGCAACTATAAGTGCAATTCTATCAAGCATAATAAAACTTCCTTTCAAGTTTTTATTTCGCTTATAGTATTGCCCTGTGCTATAGTTTTATTCAGCTTCGGTATTATTTTGTCTGTATTTTACCACAACGTTACCGCGGCCGCGTATAACGCCCTTAACGGTGTTGGGTACAGTTACCTCATTGTCATCAGTTACAACTTTTTCGGGATATACGCCGTTGAAGGTGCTTTCTTCGTTTTCAAGACCGTCAAAGGAAATGATACCCTCGCTTACGGTTACAGAGAAGTTGTTTTTTTGGTCAAGGATAAATTCTGCGTTGCTGTTTTCAATACCGTTATTAAAGTCGGTAGCTTTAACAGAGCATTTTTCGCTGATAAAGTTTCCGTCAATGAGGGAAACAACCGAAAGCTTTTCGGTGCTTGTAACCTCCTTAAAGGTAATGTTACCCTTATCGCAATTTACCTCGTAGTCACAGTTTATTGTAACCTTTTCTACGGTTATATCTGCTTCAAGGGTGCAAAGCTTTATCTTTTCAATAGCTGCATCACCAGGCAGGTAAATGTTTATCTGCGCCTGCTTACCCTTGTTCTTGTTAAGGTAGAGGAAGTGGCGCAAGCCGGAAAAGCCGATGCCGTTTTCTCTTATTTTAACAAATCTGGTTACGTTAAAGGCTTCAACCGTCTTTACCGAAAGCTTACCGTTGGAAATTGTAAAATCATAGATCAAGGGATTTAAATTTTTAAATTCCACATAAGCTTCGCTTGACTGACCGATAATATTGATATCTACGTTTTCAACGTTAATATCAATTGTTTTAAGGCTTTTGTATTCCTTGGGCTTGTATTCAATAACAGACTCCCCTGCATCTGTTATGTAATCACAGGTAAGCTCTACGTTTTGATTGTTTGCTATTACTCCGCCTACTATACATACCGCAACGCCTATAACTATAAGGATGGCGGCAAAAATAATAAAGATAATTGACGTAGGTTTCATTTTATCTGCCACACTCCTTTTTTGCGTTATAGTAAAGGTCGCCGATGCCGCCGAATACAAGTGAGCCTAATTTGTTAAGGCACTTGTAAAGCTTGGGGGCAAATCTGATGGCAACGTTATATAAAAGAACGGAAACAAGCATTGTAGCACCGCCAATTGCAATGCCAAAGCCTATTTCAAACAGGCCGATGGGCAGGGTGGACAATTCGGTGATACCGTATATAATGCCGATAAGGGCAAGGGCGGTGCCAAGGGCTACCGTTGCCGCCATAAGTACGCATAAAGCCACTATAACAGCCGTTACCGCTGAATACAGCACGCCAAAAAGCACGCATATTACGGCAAGGATAGGCAGGGTTATGGGCAGGGTGAGTATGAAAAGCACCCAGAACAAGGGAGTTCCGGAAATCTTTTGACGTTTCTTTTTACGCGCCCCTTTGCGTTGCTTTGTTTCATCTACAGAACGCAGATTTGAAGTGTCGGGTTCAAATTCACCTTCGGGAGCAAAAACGTGCTCGGAGGTATAGTATTCCCTTTGCGCCATATCTTCGTCAAAAGCAACGTCGGGATGTTCCTCGGGGTCAATGGCCTCGATTATGGGGTCGTTTTCCGCAACAGAAGCCTCCAGCAGCTCCTCTTTAATTGCGCTTACGTCTTCGCCTGCCTTTTCGGCTCTTTGTATAGCCTTTTCGGTAAGCTCCTCTATGCGCTGTGCTGCGCGGCGCTCCTCTTCTGCTTCTTCTGCAAGGGCAAGCAGGTAATCGTCGCCGGTATCTGTTTCTTCGGTAATTTCTTCCTCGGCGGGTGCAAGCTCTGCAGCTTCTTCAACAGCCTCTGCAACTTCAGCCACGGGCTCTTCGGCAACGGTAAGCTCCTCTGAAAGCTCTGCTTCAAAATTCTGTTCGGGCTCCTGTATTACTTCTTCGGTAATTTCAGGTTCCTCGTTACAAGCCTCAGGAGCTTCGGGAGCTTCGTCCTGCACTTCAACATCAATAGCTTCGGTTTCTTCGGGCTGTGGCTCATTAACTGTCTCAGACTGCTTTGCGTAGAATTTTTTATAAATTCCTTCTGCAATCTCCTGTACGTCTGCCTCTGTGGGATTTTCGGATTCAAATTCCTCATCGCTGACACTTGAGATATAGTTTCTCATAATTCCTATATGCTTATCCATTTCTTCTTCGGAAATAGGGTAATGAGAAAGCTTCTCTGCCAGCAACGCAAGGAAGGATAACTTATCCATTAATCATTCTCCTTTATTAAAATGCTGTCAGCTATTTATTTATTAATAAATATGTTGTATAATGTATACATTAACAAGTATACCACACGGAGATGAAAAATTCAATATGAGAATGCGAAAAAAAAAGCACGGCGACCTTCGCCTGCAGAAATGCGATAGTTTACTTATCAAGGATAAAAGCGAAATACCAAACGTTCCTTTGCAGATAGAGATAGGCTGCGGCAAGGGCCGATTTATATGCGAAACGGCAAAAAGAAACCCCGACAGCTTTTTTATAGCCGTAGAGCTTATACCCGACGTTATAGTTCTTGCAATGGAAAAGGCTATAAAGGAAGGTCTTACAAATATCCGTTTTATTTTAGGTGATGCCCAGAGCCTTGAGGAGTATTTTGATGCAGGCACCATAGAACGTATATATCTTAACTTTAGCGACCCGTGGCCAAAGCTGGGTCATTGCAAGCGCCGCCTTACCTACAGGAGCTTCCTTGAAATATACCGTCGCCTGCTTGTGCCCACAGGTGAAATAGTGTTCAAGACCGACAATCGACCCTTGTTTGATTTTTCCCTTGAGGAATTCAAATATATGGGCTTTACCTTATCAGACCTTACATACGACCTGCACAAAAGTGAGTATAACAAGGATAATATAGTTACCGAGTATGAAGAAAACTTTTCAAACAAGGGCTTTACAATAAACCGCGTAAGGGCAGGTATGAACGATACCACAAACCTTAAGGTGGTGCCTGCCGATATTACCGAGCTTGACCGTATTATGGAGATAATTTGTCAGGCGCAGGCGTATATGGCTCAAAACGGTATTCCCCAATGGAACAACGGATATCCCTCCCGTGAGCTTATTGAGGCAGAAATAGGGAAGGGCAGTCGCTACGTTGTGAAAAAGGGCGATGATATTGTTGCAACGGTAGGATATTTTACAGGCCCTGAGGCAGAATACGAAAAGATTTACGATGGACAGTGGATAAACGAAAACCCCTACCTTTCCATACACCGCATATGCGTGGATAACAGCTTTAAGGGTATGGGTATAGGCGGTGCCATGGTGCGGGGAGCAGAGGAACTTGCCCGTAACAGCAAGATAAGAAACCTGCGTTGTGATACTCACGAGGTCAACACCTCTATGCGCCGTATGCTTGAAAAGAACGGCTTTGTGCATTGCGGCACCATACATCTTGCAGATGGCTCTCCCAGAGTTGCCTACCAAAAAAAGATGAGGTAAGTTATGAAATTCGATTTTAAAACCTGTATAAAGCTTGTACTTTTAATATTTGCGCTTTTTTTGTGCATCTATTACTGGCCTGCCTTTTCCACCTTTTTGCTTGGGGTTTTGGGAGCGGCCACTCCCCTTATAACGGGTGCAGTTGTGGCTTATATAATAAATCTGCTTATGAGCCTTTACGAAAGGTTTTATTTTCCTAATTCTAAAAAGAAGTTTATTGTTAAAACAAGGCGCGGGGTTTGCATATTCCTTGCCCTTATATCCCTCCTTGCCCTTATATCACTTGTTGTGGGCTTGGTAGTACCTCAGCTTGTGCGCTGTATAAAGCTGATAATTGCTCTTTTCCCCACGGCAATGAGCAAAGGCCTTGCAGCCCTTGAAGGGCTTAATATCCTGCCCGAGGATATAATGGATGCGCTTTTATCTGTAGATTGGAAATCAAGAATAGGTGAGATATTCAATATCCTTTCATCAGGTATAGGAAATGTAATGGACGTAATGATAAACGCCCTCACCTCTCTGTTTTCCGGTATTGTCAGTGCCTTTATTGCCCTTATATTCTCTCTTTACCTTCTTACAAGCAAGGAAAGGCTTGCTCTGCAGGGTGACAGGGTAATGAAAAACTGTTTAAAAGAAAGCGTTTACCAAAAGGCCACCTACGTTATAGGCGTGCTTAACGATTGCTTTAGAAGATATATTATAGGCCAGTGTACCGAGGCGGTTATCCTTGGGGTACTGTGCACGGTTGGTATGCTTATACTGCGCCTGCCCTATGCTACTATGATAGGCGCACTTATAGCATTTACCGCACTTATCCCCGTTGCGGGAGCTTATATCGGCGCAGGTGTGGGAGCCTTTATAATACTTACCGTATCTCCCATAAAGGCCCTTATATTTATTATTTTTATAGTTATCCTCCAACAGCTTGAGGGCAACCTTATATATCCCCGCGTTGTGGGCTCCTCTATGGGTCTGCCCGGTATATGGGTGCTTGCGGCGGTAACCGTAGGCGGCGGCTTAATGGGAGTTTTGGGTATGCTCTTCGGCGTGCCCCTGGCGGCAGCAATATACCGTATAATTAAGGATTATATAACAAAAAAAGAAGCGGTAGCTATGGCTGACATCCCCGAGCCACAGGAAGATTGCGACGATACAAAACAGGAATAGATAAAAACAGAAGACCATTAATGGTCTTCTGTTTTTTTATATAAAGCTCATGGCGTTGTTTTTTGTCCGCCCTGACGGGCGGTAATTAACGGCCCTTTGACCGTTTGATGTCACAGCTCAAACTTTTCCCTGCTTTTTGGCTTCCTCTATCATTATATGCAGCAAGGGTGACGAAAAAGTGAAAAAGAACGCTATACACGAGGAATTTTTTTACCCTGTTGAATTAAGTAAGGTTTTATGGTATAATTAAACGGAATTCACCTTTGGAGGTATACCTTGGATAAAAGCTTATACATAAGAGCAAAAAGAAAATGCTTTGATAAATATTATTCCTTTTTAAATGACAGGCAGAGAGAAGCTTTGCAGGCGGTAAAGGGACCTTTGCTTGTGGTTGCAGGTGCAGGCAGCGGTAAGACCACCGTGCTTGTAAACCGCATTGCGGCAATAATCCGTTACGGAACTGCTTATGAAAGTGAGTACGTTCCCTTTGATGCCTGCGAAACGGATATTGAAGAAATGCGCCGTGCCTATGACCTGCCAAATGAGACCCTTGGCTTATACCTTACAAAGTACGCCGAAAACCCCTGTCCCCCTTGGGCTGTAATGTGTATTACCTTTACAAACAAGGCGGCAAACGAGATGAAGGAACGTCTTGTAAAGGTAATAGGGGAAGAGGCAAACGATATATGGGCAGGAACCTTCCACAATATATGTATGCGTATACTGCGCAAATACCCAAATGAAGCAGGCCTTACCCCCGGATTTACCATTTACGATACCGATGACCAGAAGAAGACCGTTGCGGCAATAATAAGAGATTTTAACCTTGATGATAAGCGCTACACCCCCAAAATTGCCATAAATAAAATAAGCCGTGCAAAGGAAAAGCTGCTTACACCTGAAGAATATGAAAAGGAGTTTTCAAAGGAGCTTTTTGAAAGAAATATTGCCCGTATATACACGGAATATCAAAAGAGATTATATGCGGCAAACGCTCTGGACTTTGACGATATAATTGTGCGCACGGTACGTCTGCTTACCCAAAACCAAGAGGTTAGGGACTACTATCAGCACCGCTTTAAGTATGTTTGTATAGACGAGTACCAGGATACCAACCACGCACAGTTTATGCTTGCGGTACTCTTATCAGGCAAATACTGCAACCTTATGGTTGTTGGTGACGATGACCAGAGTATATATAAGTTCAGAGGTGCAACTATAGAAAACATACTGAACTTTGACAAGCAGTTCCCCAATGCAAGGGTGGTAAAATTAGAGCAGAACTACCGTTCCACAAAGAATATTATAGAAAGTGCCAACCGCCTTATTGCCAACAACAGCGGAAGACGTGCAAAGCACCTATGGACCGATAAGGACGAGGGGGATAAGGTTGTACTTAAGCAGTGCGTTAACCAGAACGATGAAGCAAAGTTCATCTGCGAGCACATCCTTGCCGATACGGTAAAAAGCGGAACTAAATTCAGCGAATACGCTGTGCTTTACAGGGTAAACGCCCAGTCCAACAGCCTTGAAAGTGTTTTTGCAAAAAGCGGTATACCCTACCGTATACTTGGGGGCACCCGTTTCTACGAGCGTAAGGAAATAAAGGATATTATTGCATACCTTTGCCTTATACTTTCACCTTCCGATAATCTTCGCCTACGCCGCATTATAAACGAGCCTAAGCGTAA
Organism: Eubacteriales bacterium; assembly: GCA_045657645.1. Classification (GTDB taxonomy): domain Bacteria; phylum Bacillota; class Clostridia; order Oscillospirales; family CAG-272; genus RGIG7300. The sequence continues at coordinate 4,344 of JAZOTL010000056.1, read as the reverse complement.
GATAGGAGATACAACCATCGAGGCAGTAAGCCGCCTTGCGGAAATGGAAGGCTGCTCAATGTTTGATATATGCTTAAGAGCAAGGGAGTTTACCGCCCTTGGCAGAGCCTGCGAGCGCTTGCTTGAATTTGCAAAGCTTATATGCGATCTCCGCGAGATTGCAAAGGAAGAAAAGCTTTCGGTAATAGTTGAAAAAACAATCGATATGTCCGGCTACCGCAATATGCTTGAAATGGCAGGAAAGGCAGAGGAGGACAGACTGCAGAACGTGGAGGAGCTTATCTCCAACGCCGTTGCCTACGAGCAGGATCACGAGGATGCAACCCTTGCAAGCTTCCTTGAGGAAGCCGCCCTTGTAGCTGATATAGATAACTATGATGAAAATGCCGATGCGGTGGTTCTTATGACTATACACTCCGCAAAGGGTCTTGAATTTGACCACGTATATCTGCCCGGCCTTGAAGAGGGTCTTTTCCCCTCCTTCCAGTCTATAGGCGAGCCCGATGAATTGGAGGAGGAACGCCGACTGTGCTACGTTGCTCTTACCCGTGCCCGTAAAACCCTGTGCTGTACCTTTGTTAAGGAGCGTCTTATGTACGGTCGCACCCAGTACAATCAGGCATCCCGCTTCCTAAAGGAGCTGCCCGAGGAAACGGTGGAAAAGGACCTTTTGAAGCGTGAGAGCACCGCTATTCCCGCAAAATCTCCCTTTATGTCAAAGGAGTTAAGCCGCAAGGTCACCACAACCGCTACACCCTTTGGTAAGGCACAGAATGCCGCACCCGATCGTCTTAACATAGGGGATGAGGTTTCCCATATTAAGTACGGCCACGGTATGATACTTTCTGTAACAGACCTTTCCGGCGACTATATGTATGAAATCGCCTTTGACGATTTTGGCACAAAGAAGCTTATGGCTACTTACGCCAAACTTAAAAAGTTATCTTAACTGCGGGTTAACAAAATGTTAAAAAACAGTTAATATAAAAATGTTAACATAATTTATTATGAAGAAAAAGAAGATAATAATTATAACCTTGGCTGTGGTTTTTGTTACCGTGCTTGCCCTTATATTGAGCCTGTGCTCTATATGGATAAAGTACCGTATAATAGACTACGAAGCTGAAAGCGCATCTCCTGACCGTGTTGCGGGCATAGCCTATTATAACGCCCTTAATTACAAGGAGCAGGTTATGTATAACTGCATACTTGACGCCACAAAGGAACTGGCAGATGAAAGTGAAACGGTGGAATACTCCTACAATATGAAGGAATTTCAACGCATAATCCGTTATCTGAAGGCCGACCACCCCGAGCTTTTTTATGTAGACTATGATAATTTGTACCTTCTCCACTCTAACCATAAAACAAAGGTGGGAATGGAATATCTGGGCAATCAAGAGTCTATACAGGCTATGCAGGCAGAATATGAAGCAGAGGTTAGTAAAGCTCTGGAACTTGTGCAGGGTAAAACAAGTGAATTTGAAATTGAGCTTACCCTTAACGACTATATAACCGCAAGCTGTACGGCGGCAAAGGCAAAGGACGATCCTCTTTTGAATACTGCCTACGGCGCTCTTGTAAAAAAGACCGCCCATTGTGACGGCTACGCTTACGCCATAAAGGATCTGCTTGAACGCACGGGTATGATCTGCGCCGTAGTTTTTGGGCAGGCGGGAGAAGCACAGCATATGTGGAATATAGTTTCGGTTGACGGAAGCTACTACCACCTTGACACAATGTGGAACGATGCGGATATGGAAAGTGATATTCCTCTTATGTTCCACGGCTATTTTAACCTTACTGACGAAGAAATAGCCCTTGACCATAAGATAACCGATGGGCAGAAAATACTGCCCCGGGCAAAAGAGGACAACTGCTACTACAAGCAGATAGGTTGCTTTGCAGGCAGTGTTGCAGAGCTTGAAGAGGTATTTTACAACGCCCTGTTATCTGCTGCAAAGGAAAATAAGCAGTATATAGAGCTGAAATGCCTTACCACAAAGGATAATGCAGAGCTCAGCGGGTACTATAACAAAGCCCTTGAGCGTGTAAACACACAGCTTGGAGAAAACACCCTGTTCGGAGCCTTCAGCGTTTATGACGCAAGCAGGGTAAGCAATGCAATAACAATTCAAATATTCTATAACAATTAAAGGAGTCTAACTATGATAAACATCGCCGTATTAGGCTTCGGCACCATCGGAAGTGGTGTGGCTGAAGTAATAAAAACAAATGCAGCAACCGTTGCGGCTCAGGCCGGTGACGAGGTAAATATCAAATATATTCTTGACCTGAGGGATTTCCCCGACCACGAGCTGGGCGACCGTGTTGTGCACGATTTTAACGTTATTTTAAATGACCCCGAGGTATCTATAGTTGCCGAAATGATGGGCGGCTCTCACCCCGCATATGATTTTTCCATTGCAGCTCTCAAGGCAGGTAAAAACGTAGTTACCTCAAACAAAGAGGTTGTTGCCAACTTTGGTTGCGAGCTTCTTGCGGCGGCTAAGGAAAACGGCGTTCGCTACCTCTTTGAAGCAAGCGTTGGCGGCGGTATTCCCATAATCAGAGGTCTTACCACATCCCTTGCAGGCAACGAGATCTGCGAGATAAACGGTATTCTTAACGGTACTACAAACTATATCCTTACACAGATGAAGACCTACGGCAAAACAATGGAGGAGGCTCTTCGTGAAGCACAGGCAAAGGGCTATGCAGAGGCTAACCCCGATGCGGATATCCTTGGCATAGACGCGTGCCGCAAGATATGTATTCTTTCCGCACTTTCCTTTGGGGAGCTTGTAGCAAGTGACCTTGTTAAAACCGAGGGTATTACCAATATCACCACTGCCGACGTTGAAAAGGCAGAGGCTAACGGACAGAGCATAAAGCTTGTTGCAAGAGCAAGAAGAAATGACGAAGGCAAGCTTTATATGGCAGTTTCCCCCGTTGCGGTAAACAACTCCAATCCCCTTTCTACAGTAAACGACGTATTTAACGCAATCCTCGTTCGCGGTAACACCTTGGGTGACGTTATGTTCTACGGCGCAGGCGCCGGCAGCTTGCCCACCGCAAGCGCAGTTGTAGCGGATATCATTGATATCTGCCGTTGCCTCGGCAATCAGCCCGAACAGCAGCAGTGGGTAAAGAGCACTAACGTAACCTCCGAAATGACAGATGCCGAGCTTGCTGACTACACCGCAAGAGTAGGTATGCCCCTTTAATTATGACAAGCGAAGTAATACACCTTAAAGAATATTACCCCGCCCTTGGGGAAAATGGATGCGACCCCACCCTTGAGGTTCTGCGCCCCTATAATATGGACGAAATGAACCGACAGAACCTTTTGCGCCCCTGTATGGTGATCTGCCCCGGCGGAAGCTACGCCTTCTGCAGTCAGCGCGAAAAGGAGCCTGTGGGCGTGCATTTCCTCCCCGAAGGCTACAACGTGTTCATCCTTACCTATTCGGTTTCTCCCAACCGTTTTCCTACTCAGATAAGAGAGGTTGCGGCGGTAATGGACCTTATACACAAAAAGGCACAGGAATGGAACTGCGATACCAACAGGATCGCTCTTATGGGCTTTTCCGCGGGCGGACACTTGGCGGCCCATTATTCCACCTCGTACGATTGCAGGGAAGTGCGCCGGCTTTTCCCCGAAAGCTATCCCGTTGCGGCAACGGTTTTGGGATATCCCGTAATATCCGCAGAGCCTGCAATTACAAACCCCTACACCATACAATGCCTTATAGGACACGATGCCCAAAACGAAGAGGAGATAGCAAAGTTCTCCTGCGATAGGCTGGTTACGGATAACACCCCGCCCACCTTTATATGGCATACAGCAGATGATGCAGGTGTTCCTGTGGAAAATTCCTTTAGATATGCAAAAGCACTTGTGGCGCACAACCGCCCCTTGGAAATGCATATTTATCCCTATGGCGGTCACGGCCTTTCAACCTCGGATAAGCAGACCCTTGATAACCCCGACGAAAAAACTCTGCATAATACCCAATGGCTTGATGCCGTAAAAAAGTGGCTTAATATAATACTTTAAATCACACAAAAAGGAGAGCGTTATGCTCTCCTTTTCTCTTTTCAAAAAGCTCCCAACTTTTTGAAAAAAGTTGGACAAAAACTTTCATTCTCGCATTATGTGCGTAAATAACCGCTTCTTTCGGTGCACGGGAACGTTGTTTGTGCGAACAAAAGAAAAGGTTTAACAAAAACTTTCATTCTCGCATTATGTGCGTAAATAACCGCTTCTTTCGGTGCACGGGAACGTTGTTTGTGCGAACAAAAGAAAAGGTTTAACAAAAACTTTCATTCTCGCATTATGTG
>JAZOTL010000055.1:0-9526 GCA_045657645.1 Eubacteriales bacterium | reverse complement strand
GTTTATAACAAGAGTACCATTAACATTAACTGCATTACCGGAAGCACCTGCACCGTCTACGGTAAAGCTTCCCTTGCCTCCGAGAGTAAGAGAAGAATCGGAGGCCACATCGAAAAATGCCGCTCCCTCAAAGGCAGTATCTGCTGCAATTGTATAACTATCAGCACTTACAATGGTTATATTTCTGCCGCCGTTTATTTCAACAGGTGCAGTAATAAGCGTGCTTGAAATAAGCTTCAGGGTAGCACTTTCACCTTCTGCCACCGTGGCAAGTGCCTCGGGGATATTTGTATATTCGGTATCCCCTATTTTTACCTGTTTTTCAGCGATATACATGGAGTCTGCAACTATATCACTGCCCACGAGTACAACACCGTATGCTCCCGCACCGCTGCTGACGCTGAAGCGCTCAAGCTGTTCTGCGGTGATGGTTGAGCCATTCAAAAGCTGTGCTACCTTATGACCTGCGGCGTTATCGGGAACATATATTACAATATCTCCGCTTCCTGTAAGGGGTCGGGCTATCTCTATATATGCATTTCCGGGAAGATAAACCGAATCATCTTCAATGCTTGCATTATCCGCCATAACAAGGGTACAGTAGTCATCAGCCAGATATATGGCGTCCCCCTTGTTTGAAGCGTTGGAGTTAAGCTTTACACTACCACCAAAAAAGTGGAATTGAGCACCGTTCTGCAGATATACGGCAGAGCCGGTTTCAGAGGTGGAGTAGTTACCGCCTATGGCAACTTCTTCATCACAAAGCAATGTTCCGCCATCAACTATTATAAGAGAGTTAGTGGTAGAAACTCCCGAACCGCCCACCACAAGATTACCGTAAAGAGTAAAGCTCGCGTTTGACACATAGAAAAGCACACCGCCGAAATCCTGGGCTCTGTAAATAGCAGAAGAATTTTCTGAATACAGAGATACCTGCTTGTCTATGTAAATGGTTTCGGAAAGGACAATATCCGAAACGATATTTATACCGTCACCGACAGTGGCATCTGCAAGCGCCTCGGTAAGAGAGGTATAATCGACGCCGTTAAGCTGTGCTACAACCTCATCTGCAAAAACGCCGAAGGGCATAACCCCGATAGACGTAAACAGCGTGGTAAGTACAAGGAAAAGTGCTGAAAATCTTTTAATTTTATTCATTTCCCTCTACCTCCTTTTCACTTTCTTCGGTTGTATCTGCGGCAATAGCCTTTTTATTAGTTTCCTTTAAGGAAAATTCTTCGGAGTTTTCGGAGTAGACTGCTTTTATATCGGTCTTAAACATAGGCAGGGTCACGGTAGTACCGGGAGCAAGCTCTATAATACAGCTTGCCTCACCCTCTTTTGCGGTGCGTATGTAGCTGTTTGTGGCATCGGGTATAAGATTGCCCTCTTTATTCCAGCTAAACTCAAGGGCTACACTTTCGTTTGCATAGATCACAACCTCTGTACAAACGCTTCCCTCGTAATCCTTTACCTCATAGCTCCACTTGGGTATCACCTTAAACTTGCCCTTAAGCTCTTTAAGTATCGGTGAGGAACTTACGCTTACCTCAATCTCCTTGTTGTGGTATCTCTCGGGCAGGGTTATAGATACGCGGCAGGTGGAACGGATATCTGCTTCCATTGCCCGTTCACCCACGGATATATCTGCTCTTGAGGTTATGTTTTTGCCGTCACACTCAAGCTTGATATCAAAATCCTCTATGGCTTCCTTTGATACACGCAGCTTATCCTCAAAATTGTATATATCAAATTCTATTGCTCCATATGTGGTATAACATTGTTTGCCTTCCGCTTCACTTAAAAGGTCGCTTGAAAAATAAAACTGTCCGCTGTTATCATAGGGTGCAGGACCGTTAAGTAAAAACACGGCAAGCAGTACCACTCCCGCAAGCAAAACAGCTCCCAAAGCGCAGAGCAGCGCTATCTTTAAATTTCTCTTTTGACGCAGGTTAAGCGGCTTTCTGAACACAGGTTCTTTAGCATAATTCTCCTGCACGTCAATATCATCTATAAGCATATCGGAAAGCTTGAAATAGTTTTCGTTGTTGTTATTGTTTTCGTTCAACTTTTTGCCCTTCCTGTAAAGTATTTGCATATAATATACCTACCCTACATTATATCACAAAGCTTATTTATAATCAATAAATTTAAAGAAGAAGATTGAGGAAAATAGTTAATTTTCAGTAAACTAAAGCAGAAAGGCAGCGCACCCATCCGCACTCACTTATGGCAACAGTTTACACAGTTCACGAGCAAAGCAAAGCATCACTGCAAGAAGCGTCCACTTGTTATTCTTATCTTCGGGATAGATACGCAAAAATACCATAAAAAATAAAGGAGACAGCTTCTTTGCGAAGTGCCTCCTTTGGGGATTTTTATTCAATTAAAACTCATGGCAGAAAATATGCCGGTGCTTGCTATGTTTATCATGGTTTTGCCTTTGTTGAGTACAAGGGGATATCCCTCTTCATCGGTAAAGGAAACAGGGGAATCCTGTGAGGCTTTTGACCAATTTATCTTTATCATTTTGCCCCCTGTAAAATAATAGCCTTCACCACTGCCGGTAGTAGTAATGTCAAGATGTCCGTAAGAGTCTCCCGTATCCCTGTGAGGAAGCGAAAGCACAAGCACGTTGCTAAAGGAAAGCTGCTCTCCCGTTGTGGCGTCTATGTGGGGCTGATGGTTGAATTGGTAACGCAAATAGGATTTGGTGTTGGCATCATAAACAAATTCTGCGGTATGGGAAGCGTTGTACTTTATTTTTATATTCTCTGCCGCATCTCCCGAAAGCTGAACCGTAAAACCGGGGTCAACTATCTGTATTGGGCTTTTAAAGCCCTCGTTTATGGTATTTCGGTACCCCATAGTCTGTATTCCTGCCCCTATTTTCTCACCGTTTGTCATAAGGCTATGCTCATAGCCCATATTACGGCGGCGGGCATCATCGCGGAAGAATACCGAGCCGCTTACGTTTCTGCCCGTACGGGGATCCGCGCGCACTCCGTCCAGATGATCGATGCTGCGCGCCTGTATCTGATAATAAGCCTCTTCACTTCCACCGGCATGCACGTAAATCGCATCATGATTTTTTGCAAAATCTATATAATATTCTCTTGAACTGCGCACCGAGCCAACAGTACCAAGACTGTCATAATCGGTTGCCACCATAAGCAAACGGGTAATACCACCCTCTGCCAGGCATTCGTAAAGAATATCCGCCTGCGCCACGCCTTCCTGGGGACAGGCGACCTTTATGTTATTTATCATAACAGCCGCCGGGCGTTTGTTTGAAAGATCGCTTTCGCAAGCAAGCCCCGTAAGAGGATTTACAAAAGACTGGGGCAAGGGCTCTTCATTTCTCACAAATTCAAACTTTGTTCCGTGGCCAAATTCAGGGTATGGTATTTGCGCGGGCTCTTTCGTATCTTCAACCACGTTTTTTTCGGTATCCTTGGTTTCAAGCTTTTGGGTGTCCTTTATTATTTCAGGAGCACCTTTTTCTTCTTGGGTAGCTATTACTACCCCAACACACAAAAGCACACAAGCAATTACTGCCGCACATATTATATATAGCTTTTTGTTATTGCGTGGACTTCTTTTTTTGTGTTTCTTTTGCATATCTACCTCCATTAAACAAAAAACCCCATCCTTGATACCGATGGGGTTAGCTTTAACCGTTAATTCTTATTAAGCTTATCAAGCCATATAAGTCCGATATCCATTGCATCGTACAAGCCGTTTTTCTCAAACTGCTTTGCTATACGTTCAACAGGACTTTTTGACTGATCGGTACTGAGTATCTGAACAAGTATTTTGTCAGGCACCTCTATTTTTGCACCGTCAGCTGCGGTTACGGTCTTATTGGTGAGTATAAGCATAAATAAAACGTAATCATCGGTCATATCGCCATAGCATATGGTGTTATTTTCACGTACAAAGGGCTTGTCGCAGTACATAAGGTACTTGCCCTCAACGGTCGCTTTTTCGTTTGCCATAATATCACGCTCCGTTTCTAAACATTATTTTATCATAGTATATGATACTACAAAAACACCCGATTGTCAACTAATTTAATATGACAGGGGATTTTTTGAAGATATCCGAGGTGTTTTTGCCGCAAACTGTGCAAAACAGTCTTTGAGCATAAAGGGAACGCTCAAACTGTGCTGCCGCCCTTTCTCCCAACTCTTTGTAATCGGCAGGCTTTGTTATCACGGCTATCTTTTTCTCCTTACGCATAAGTGAAAGCGCCTGTCTTCCAAGGGCGTTTGCCCCTAAAAGTACGGTGTAGGCAGGTTTTTCTTCAAGATGCTCTTTCTTTACTCTGCAAAGGCAGTTTAGTACCCCGCGCCTTATACGGGAATTGGTGTACTTTTTTGATGCGCATAAATCGTAAAGTTCCTCAAGGGACGTGGCATCACTTGCTGCTGCCTTGAGCCTTGAAGCAAGGGCAACGTCCATATCCGCATATTCTGCAAGCTCACGGCTATCTGTTGTATTTATATGCCACAGCACCACCTGGTCCAAGCCTTTCGGCTCACGGTATCCCACAGCATAGTCATCATACAACTGCGGCGGCACCATATGATGAAGGCGTATATCCCCATCTCTTAAATATTTACGGCTAAGGGTAGCACTAAAGCCGCCCCCTCTTTTATAGGTAACGGGCTCCGTTTTTGAACCAAGCTCCTTTAAGGCGCAGATATATTCAAGGGCAAGCCTGTTGTTGGCTCCGTCCGGTAATTCTTTTTTTGCCATACGCCCAAACACAGCCTCTCTTACCCCTATATAAGAAGCTCCGCTTTCATTTGCCTCCCGAAGGGCCTTTGTAAATTCAGCCTCAAACTCCTTTGATAAAAGTATGTCGGCACAGTCGCAAAGCTCGGATATATCACCGCTTTCCGAACCAAAGCACAGGCGTGCGGCACCGATAGCGTTTGCTATAAAAGCGCCTGCTTTTGCAAAGTAACCTGCAGAGGAACAGGCGTAGGGATAGGGTAGCTCCAGCACAAGATCTGCTCCCATTTTAAGGGCGTGCTCAGCTCTGCTGTACTTATCAAACACCGCAAGCTCTCCACGCTGAACCATATCCCCGCTCATTACAACCGCAATGCAGGTATCGGGAAAATTCTTTCTTATATATTCTATCTGTAAAAGATGCCCCATATGAAAGGGATTATATTCCGCAATAACCGCCGTAATATCCATAATAGCACCTCCAAAAAAGAATTTTTCTAAATCACTTGAATTTATTAATAGTCTATTGTATAATAATTATATATGATTTTTTGTAAAAATACAAGATATAAATAACGGAGGATCAAACAATGAATGTTTTGGTTGTAAATGCCGGCAGTTCATCCCTTAAGTATCAGCTTTTTGATACATCTTGCGATAAGGTGCTTGCAAAAGGTATATGCGAGCGTATCGGTATCGAGGGAGGTAAGATCGAGCATAAGCAGGCAGACGGTACAAAGACCGTTCGCGAAGTAGAAATGGCAAACCACAGTATTGCCACAAAGATAGTTGTTGATACACTTACCGATCCCGAAATCGGTTGTATCAAGGATATGAGCGAGATTGAGGCTGTTGGCCACAGAGTGGTACACGGCGGTGCATACTTCTCTGAAAGCGTTCTTCTTACAGATGACGTTATCGAAAAGCTCAACCTTTGTATAGACCTTGCACCCCTTCACACCCCTGCACACCTTATGGGTATCAAGGGTTGTACAGACGAGATGCCCGGTGTTCCCCAGGTTCTCGTATTCGACACAGCATTCCATCAGACAATGCCCGAAAAGGCATACTTCTATCCCATCCCCTACGAGATGTATGAAAAGTATGACATCCGTCGTTACGGTGCTCACGGTACATCCCACAGATACGTTGCAGGCGAAATGTGCAAGATTTTGGGCAAGACCGAAGGCACAAAGATCATCACCTGCCATATGGGTAACGGTTCTTCTATTTCCGCAGTTAAGGACGGCAAGGTAGTTGATACCTCTATGGGCTTCACTCCCCTTGACGGTGTTGAAATGGGTACCCGTTGCGGTTCTATCGACCCTGCAATAGTTACCTTCATTATGGAAAAAGAAGGCTTTACTCCTGCTGAAATGAGCAGCTTTATGAACAAGAAGTGCGGTTTCCTCGGCGTTTCCGGCATTTCCTCCGACAGCCGTGATATCGAGGCTGCTATCCGCGAGGGTAACCACCGCGCAGAGCTTGCGGCAAACATCCTTGCATACCAGATCCAGAAGTACATAGGCTCCTACACCGCTGCAATGAACGGTCTTGACGCTATCGTATTTACTGCAGGTATGGGTGAGAACAACCCCGAGCTTCGTGAACGCGCTTGCCGCAATATGGAATTCTTCGGCATTGAAATGGACTACGAGGTTAACGCTGCGGCTCACCACCAGCCCAACGTTGTTAAGCTCTCCACAGAAAACTCCAAGGTAGCGGTTTACCTTATCCCCACAAACGAAGAGCTTGTTATAGCAAACGATACAGAAAGACTTGTAAAGGGTCTTTAAGAAAAACATTAATGGGCAAAGCCGTTTGGCTTTGCCCAAATTGCTAAATACTCATAAAACGAGGCAAACACAATGATAAGATTTAACAGCGACTATCTTGAAGGAGCGCACCCCAGAATAATGGAAGCGCTGCTGCGCACCAATATGGAGCAGACCGTAGGCTACGGTTGCGACGAATACTGTGAAGAGGCAAAAAGCATAATCAAAAAGCTTTGCAAGGATGAAAATGCAGACGTGCACCTTCTTGTTGGCGGTACACAGACCAACCTTACCGTTATTGCCGCAGCTCTTCGCCCCCATCAGGGAGTGCTTTGTGCCGCAACAGGCCACATTAACTGCCACGAAACAGGGGCAATAGAGGCAACGGGGCATAAGGTAATACCCCTGCCTACCGAAAACGGAAAAATAACGGCAAAGGATATTGAGGAATACGTATTTTCCCACTACAGAGACCCCTCCCACGAGCACGTGGTGCAGCCCAAATTAGTGTATATCTCCTTCCCTACCGAAACGGGAAGCATCTACACAAAGGCAGAGCTTACCGCAATATCCCGCGTATGCCGCGAAAAGAACCTTACCCTTTTCCTTGACGGCGCAAGACTTGGCTACGGACTAGCAAGCAAGGAAAACGACCTGACAATAGAGGATATATATACTCTTACCGACGTATTCTATATAGGCGGAACAAAGGTAGGCGCACTTTTTGGCGAAGCAGTGGTTATATCAAAGGAGTCCTTGAAAGAGGATTTCAGATATATGATAAAAAACCGCGGAGCAATGCTTGCAAAGGGCAGACTGCTTGGAATACAGTTTGCAGAGCTTTTGCGTGACGGCCTCTACTTTGAAATATCAAAGCACGCAATGGACCTTGCCCAAAAGCTTAAGGCCTCCCTTTCGCAGTTGGGTTACGAATTCTACGGCAATTCCCCCACAAACCAGCAGTTCATCATAGTAACAGAGGATGAAATGAACCGCCTTTCCGAAAAGTTCAGCTTTGAAATTCAGGAATTTTTACCCGACGGTAATATAGTTATACGCTTCTGCACAAGCTGGGCAACCACCGAAGAAAACGTGGACGCCCTTATAGCAGAGCTGGCACAGTATAGATAAAATATTAAATTAAAAGGACAGCCACGCTGTCCTTTCGACTTTTGCCGCTTTTTTAAAAAGCTTGGCAAAACTTTTATAATCGTTTATTATTTTGTTTTAATGCTTTCTTGTAATGCTCGAAAATGTTATTAGTGCAAACTTCACTCTCGTGTATCTGAAGCTGCAATTATATTTAAACATAAAACGAGGACAAAAGTTTTTGTTCCGCTTTTTTCAAAAAGCGGATGGATATTTTTTAAATTATATGTTATAATCCTTATATAGGAGTAAAAATATGGATTATATTATAACCTTTCTTGAAGGGATAGTTTCCTTCATTTCACCTTGTATGCTGCCGCTGTTGCCCGTATATGTTTCATACTTTGCGGCGGGGGCAAACAAAAAGCGCAACACGTTGTTGCGGGCGTTGTTCTTTGTTTTAGGCTTCACCCTTGTTTACGCGCTCATGGGCCTGCTTGCGGGAACCTTCAGTTCGTTTCTTATAAAACAGGAATTTTGGCTTAATTTAGTTTGCGGAATTATTGTAATACTCTTTGGTTTAAGCTATATGAATGTAATACGTATTCCCTTCTTTAAGGGCATACAAAAGACCACCGAGGTAAAGGGAGTATTTTCTGCATTTATTTTCGGAATAATATATTCCGTAAGCCATATGCCCTGCGTAGGTGCGTTTTTCGGCTCCGCCTTAATGATGGCATCAACCTCCGGCACGGTATTAAAGGGCGTATTACTGCTGGTGGCCTATTCTATGGGCTTGGGGGTACCCTTTCTCATATCGGCTCTGCTTATAGAAAAGCTTGGTAACGCCATCGGCTTTATAAAAAAGCACTACGACAAGGTAAACATAATATGCGGAATATTTTTAATTCTCGTAGGAACCCTTATGGCAACAGGTCTTTTAACTAAATTGCTCCATTACTTCTCATGAGGAATATATGAAAAATTTAAAATTCATCGCTTTAGCCCTTGCCCTTGTTATAGTGATACTTGCAGCGGCGTTGGGATATAAGCTGCTGACCGATTACAAAAACTCCACAAGTGACCCCACACCAAGCGCGCCGCCACAAACAAACGATGAAGGCAACCCAAACGCTGTAGATTTTACCGTTTATGATTCCAAAGGAAACGCAGTAAAGCTTTCCGACAAACGTGGCAAGCCCGTTGTGGTAAATATATGGGCAACCTGGTGCGGCTACTGTGTTTCGGAATTCCCTGCCTTTGAAAATGCCTACAAGGAATACGGCGATAAGGTGGAGTTTATGATGACAAACGTTACCGATACGGTAGACAAGGGTGAGGACTTTATAAAAGGAAAGGGCTACACCTTCCCCACCTATTACGATACAAACCTGGAGCTTTACGCACAATACGCAGGCTCAGGTATACCCGTTACCCTGTTTTTTGCCCCCGACGGTAGTATGTACACCTATCAAATAGGCGCAATGAACGAACTTTCCCTTAGCGGGATTATAGAAGAGCTGATTGGAGAAAACAAATGAAGATAACACTTAACCCCGATAAAGAAATGGTAGAAACCGTAAAAGAAGGCTTGAAGCGCACGGGCGGCTACTGCCCCTGCAGAGTTGAGCGCACAGAGGATTTCAAGTGTATGTGCAAGGAATTCCGCGAGCAGGTAAAGGACCCGAACTTTGAGGGCTTTTGCCATTGCTTGTTATATTATAAAAAGAAGGGAGAATAAAAATGGAAATAACACTTACAAGTGCAAATTTTGAGGAAGAGGTTTTAAAATCCGATCTTCCCGTTTTGGTAGACTTTTGGGCAACCTGGTGCGGCCCCTGCCGTATGATAGCCCCTATAGTTGAGGAACTGGCAAAGGAATACGAGGGCAAAATAAAGGTAGGCAAGGTAAACGTAGACGA
>JAZOTL010000054.1:0-15489 GCA_045657645.1 Eubacteriales bacterium | reverse complement strand
GCAAAACGCCGTTATTCAGGCAAAGGAATTCAAAAATTCTGCTGATATTACAGGCCTTGTACTTACAAAGCTTGACGGCACCGCAAAAGGCGGCATAGTATTTTCCATAAAAGAAGAGCTTGGTATACCGGTCAAATTCATCGGCGTAGGCGAAGCTATTGATGATATGGAGAAATTTGATAACACCGAATTTGTACGTGCCCTTTTTGAGGAAGAAAAATAATGAAAATAGTTTTAGCTTCAAGAAACAAGAAAAAGATTGCAGAACTCCAAGCAATTCTCTCCGCTTTTATCGCTGACATCACCGTTCTTTCCCTTGATGATGTAGGTTATTACGACGATATAATAGAGGATGGAGATACCTTTGAGAAAAACGCATTTATCAAGGCCCGCGCTCCTAAGTGCCAATATCCTGTAATAGCAGATGATTCGGGCCTTATTGTTCCTGCTCTGGATGGAGCGCCGGGTGTTTACTCTGCAAGATACGCAGGAGAAGATGCCGATGACGCAGCTAACAACGAAAAGCTTTTGAAAGAGCTTAAGCACTTTCCCAAAAGCGAATGGTCTGCTTCCTTTGTTTCCTTTATCGCTTGTGTTTTTCCTGACGGAAGAGAAATATCAGCCGAAGGTGAATGCAAGGGTATGATAATAGATGAATACAGAGGAAACAACGGCTTTGGTTATGACCCGTTGTTCTACGTACCCGAAATGGATAAAACCTTTGCCGAAATGACATCCGAAGAAAAAAATTCTTTCAGCCACAGAGCAGTTGCACTGCAGAATTTTGCAAAGGAATTTGTTAAAGCTATAAATGAGTAAATGTATTGGTATATACGGCGGCACCTTTGCCCCCGTACACAACGGGCATATACGGGTAGCGGAGGCTTTCAAACGCGCCTTCCCACTTGATACCCTTCTCATAATACCCACGTATCTGCCCCCTCATAAAGCCCCAAGCACCGATGACAGCCCAGAGCATCGTTACAATATGCTTAAGCTTGCCTTTGATACTCCCTGTTACAGAGAGCTTGGTATAGAGGTGTGCGATTATGAGCTTTCAAAAAAGGGTAAAAGCTATACCGTTGATACCCTTGAACACTTTAAAAATGAGGATACAGACCTCTATATGCTTTGCGGCACAGATATGCTCCTTACAATGGATACCTGGAAGGACCCTGAGCGTATAGCACAGCTTGCAACTCTTGTGTTTGCACGCCGCGAAGAAGCCGACGCCGAACTGAATTTACAGATAAGCGAAAAAACGGCATATCTTAAAGACCGCTTTGGTTTTACAATTAAAGAGCTTATGCTACCCCCATATGAAATGTCCTCAACTTTTATACGGGATAATATTAATACAGAAGCATCAAATCACCTACCCCAAGCGGTTTTGGAATATATTAAAAAGAACAAACTCTACGGAGGTAATGCTTGAAGGAGATAATATCTTACCTTGAAAAGAATATATCACAAAAGCGCCTTTCCCACATCCTTGCAGTAAAAAAGGAATGCGAACGCTTTGCCGATATATACGAGCTTACCCAAAAAAACAGGCAGCGCCTTATTACGGCCGCCCTGCTCCACGATATAACTAAAGAAAAAACTCTCGACGAACAAAAAGAGCTTTGCCGAGTTTATAATATAGAGCTTTCAAGCAAGGACATTGTATCTAACGAAATTCTACACCAATTTACGGGAGCAGAGTTTTCGTTACATTTATTCCCACATCTGTGTGACAGCGCTACCGCTGATATTATACGTACACATACCACAGGCGGTGTGAATATGACACTTGAGCAAAAAATACTCTGCCTTTGCGATATGATTGAAGAAACAAGACCACACAAAGCCTGCAAAAAGTTACGGGAATATTATTACACAAACCCGGAAAACTTGAATAAATACGCTTTGTTGGATATCACGCTCCTTCGTTCTCTTGATTCAACGATAAGCCATCTTACTGAAAAAGGCTTACCTGTAGACAAAAGAACAATAGAGGCAAGAAATTATTTAATGGCAAATACGAGGTGCAAATATGAGAGATCGTAATAAAATGCGCAGAAGACGTAATTCAACCACTGTAGTTATAGTAATACTTATCGTTGTACTAACCTTAATAATTGCCGGTGTTACCCTGCTTGCATACAACAGTATGAAGCACGACCGTGCAGGCGAAAACGTTGTTGACGGCATTAATAAAAACCTGATGGGCGAAAACGGTGAGCTTGACGCATATTACAAAAACAGTAAATATACAGGCACAAGAAATTTCCTTGTTGTAGGTAAGGACGAAATTGCTCTTAACACCGACGTTATGATGGTAGTAAGCTTTGACTCTACAAATCAGGAAATTGCAATTATGCAGCTCCCCCGTGATACCATGATAACAATAAACAGTGTTCCCCGTAAGCTCAATTCTGTATTCGGACTTTACTATACCGATGTATACACAGGTTCAAATGAAAAAGAATGCATAGAAAACGGTATGAAAGGCTTAGCACAGGTCCTTTCTGACAATCTTACCATACAGATAGACGGCTACGCATACATCAGTCTTGAAACCTTTGGTAAGATAGTTGATGCAATCGACGGTGTTGATATGTACGTTCCTTTTGATATGAAGTATTATGACCCCGGACAAGGTCTTAACATCAATCTGAAGGAAGGTCAGCAAAACCTTGACGGCGATAAGGCAGAACAGTTCGTACGCTTCAGAAACAGCTTTATAGAAGGTGACGTTGGCCGCCAGGACACACAGAAGATATTTATGACTGCCTTCATCAACAACTTCCAGGAAAAAGCAACTGTTACCAAGATAGCTTCAATTGCAAAAACCATTCTTAATGAAATGATACACAACCTTGAAGTAGATGAGTGTATCGCTCTTGCAACCGACGTTCTTTCTATGGATCTTAACAACATTACAATGTTCAGCGCTCCCGGTACTTCCTATAACTATAACGGACTTTCTTACTTTATTCTTCAAAGAAGTGCTATGTATGAAGTAGTAAACAGATTTTTCAACGTACTTGATGTTGATATACGCGATGAAGATTTTGACCCCGAATTCAACTTTACAATTCTTAACGATAGCGGTGTAAACAGCCGTTATAACGCAACAACACCTTTTGAAGAAATACTTACGGCAGAGGACATCGATGAAAACGGCATCGAAGTTTCCCGCGCTTGGTAATAAATTTTAACCAATTAGGAGAAATATAATGGAAGAAAATAAGGTTCTCACAGATGCAACACCTAATGAACTTGCATTAGAGATAGTAAAAATACTTCATTCACGCAAGGCGCACAATATTAAGCTGCTCCACGTAAAGGACCAAACCGTTATCACCGATTACTTTGTTATCTGTACAGGTAATTCAAACACTCAGATAAAGGCTTTGGCGGATAACCTTGATATGAAGACCTCCGAGCTTGGCCGTGCCCCCAAGGCCATAGAGGGCTTTAGAGAAGCCTCCTGGATAGTTATGGACTACTCCTCTGTAATAGTTCATATATTCAGCCGTGAAAGCAGAGAGTTTTATAATCTCGAAAAGCTCTGGAATGATTCCGAGGTTGTAGACATTGAAGAATATATCACAGATGAGGAGGAATCCGAAAATGAGTAATTACGATGCAAGATACGAATTTGGCAAGATAGATAAAAAGTGGCAGGATATATGGGACGAAAAAAAGGCCTTTGAAGCAAAGACCGACCGTTCAAAGCCCAAATATTTTACTCTTGTTGAATTCCCTTACCCCTCCGGACAGGGTCTTCACATAGGCCATCCCCGTCCCTACACAGCCCTTGATATAGTTTCCCGTAAAAAGAGAATGCAGGGCTACAACGTACTCTTCCCTATGGGTTGGGATGCTTTCGGTCTTCCTACCGAAAACTACGCAATAAAGAACCACATACATCCCACTATTGTTACCGAGAAGAACGTAGCACGCTTTAAAGCACAGCTTAAATCCCTTGGATTTAGCTTTGACTGGTCAAGAGAAATTAACACATCCTCTCCCGAATACTACCGCTGGACACAGTGGATATTCCTCCAGCTTTACAAGCACGGCCTTGCATACAAGAAGGAAATGAACGTTAACTTCTGTACATCCTGTAAAGTTGTTCTTGCAAACGAAGAGGTAGTTAACGGTGTTTGTGAGCGTTGCGGCTCCGAGGTTATCCACAAGAACAAGAGCCAGTGGATGCTTAAAATCACCGAGTATGCTGACAGACTTATCGACGACCTTGAGGACCTTGACTTTATTGAAAGAGTTAAGACACAGGAGATAAACTGGATAGGCAGAAGCGAGGGCGCAGAGGTTACATTTAAATCAAGCGAGGGTGACGATATTGTTGTATACACCACCCGCCCTGATACCCTTTTCGGCGCAACATATATGGTTATATCCCCAGAGCACGCACTTATCGAAAAGTGGGCAGATAAGCTTGCTAACATTGATGCTATAAGAGATTACCAGAAGGAAGCAGCAAAGAAGAGTGACTTTGAGCGTACCGAGCTTGCAAAGGATAAAACAGGCGTATGCCTTGACGGCGTTCACGCAATAAACCCCGTTAACGGTAAAGAGATACCCATATACATTTCCGACTACGTGCTTGCAACCTACGGCACAGGCGCAATTATGGCGGTTCCTGCTCACGATACCCGTGACTGGGAATTTGCAAAGAAATTTGACCTGCCCATAATCGAGGTTGTTGCCGGCGGTGACGTTGAAAACGAAGCATTTACCGACGTTGCTACAGGCAAGATGGTTAACTCCGGCTTCCTTGACGGAATGGAAGTAAGCGAAGCAAAGAAGGCAATTATTGATTGGCTTACCGAAAAGGGTGTTGGCCATAAGAAAAAGAACTTCAAACTCCGTGACTGGGTATTCTCCCGTCAGAGATATTGGGGCGAGCCCGTTCCTATGGTATACTGTGAGAAGTGCGGCTGGGTTCCCCTTCCCGAGGATCAGCTCCCTCTCTTACTTCCTGACGTTGACGTATATGAACCCACCGACACAGGCGAGTCCCCTCTCGCAAAGTGCACAGATTGGGTAAACACAACCTGTCCTCATTGCGGCGGCCCTGCACAGCGCGAAACCGATACCATGCCTAACTGGGCAGGTTCATCCTGGTACTTTATGCGCTATTGTGACCCCAAAAATGACAAGGAATGTGCATCTAAGGAAGACCTTGATTACTGGATGCCCGTTGACTGGTATAACGGCGGTATGGAGCACGTAACACTCCACCTGCTCTACTCCCGTTTCTGGGCTAAGTTCCTCTACGATATCGGCGTACTTTCCTGCAAAGAACCCTACCTTAAGAGAACTGCTCACGGTATGATCCTTGGCGAAAACGGCGAAAAGATGTCAAAGTCCAGAGGCAACGTAATCAATCCCGACGATATAGTTAGTGAATACGGTGCAGATACTCTCCGCCTTTACGAAATGTTCATTGGTGACTTTGAAAAATCTGCTCCCTGGTCTAAGGATGCTATCCGCGGATGTAAGAGATTCCTTGACCGTGTAGCAAACCTCCGTAATATTACAGATGCAAGTGTGGATAGCTATTCAGCAGATCTTGAATCTGCCTTCCACAAGACCATAAAGAAGGTTACAGAGGATATAGATGCAATGAAGTTTAATACAGCCATTGCAGCACTTATGTCCCTTATCAACGAGATATACGAAAAGGGCTCTGTTACCGCAGGCGAGCTTCGCACCTTCGTTACCCTGCTCAATCCCTTTGCTCCTCATTTAACAGAGGAAATATGGTCAGAATTTAACGGCGAAGGACTCCTTTCCCTTGCAAAGTGGCCTGAGTATGACGAAGCAAAAACAGTTGATAACACAGTTGAAATTGCAGTACAGGTAAACGGCAAGCTCCGCGGAACCATCGTTATTGCAATGAACGAAGATAAGGACGCGGCAATTGCACAGGCAAAGGCTGACGAGCGCGTTGCATCCTTTATCGAAGGCAAGAACATAATCAAGGAAATTTACGTTCCCAACAAACTTGTTAATATAGTTGCAAAATAATGCTAAAAAACTATTGACATAAATTTTGTTTTATAGTATAATAGAGCGGTAAATTTGGACTCTTTGGACAAGCGAGGGGAGGGTTGAAACAATGGCTGAAATCAGAGTAAAAGATAATGAATCGCTTGACAGCGCACTCCGTAGATTTAAGAGACAGTGTGCAAGAAGCGGCGTCCTCGCAGAGCTCCGCAAGAGAGAGCATTATGAGAAGCCCAGCGTTAAGCGTAAGAAGAAGTCTGAAGCGGCAAGAAAGCGCAAGTACAAGTAATTAGTATTTGATATTGCAAAAATTAAAGGAATGCTTAAAGCATTCCTTTATTTTTGTTTATTTATAAATCAATCACCTTACATCTGTAAAGCTTGCAATCGTGGGAAGCCACAGGAGCACGTAGCACACCGTTTGTAATAGTCTTTTCCGTTCCCGTCCACAATTCCTTTACCTTAAGTGTCTTCCCCTGTGTAGGTGCAAGGCCTATCTGGTCAAGACCCACAACGCAGGCTCTTTCCTCATCACAGAAGTTATAAAGACCAATAGCAACGTCCCCACCTGCAAGGTGCTTAACGTATATGCGCATTTCATCTGGATGCCACGCTCCGTATTTACCTACACGATACGGCATAGCGCACAATGGATCCTGATTAATGGCAATAACGTCACGGTTAAGGAGTATATTTTTTGCTTTCTCATCAATATTACGTATATCACAGCCTATCATTAAGGGTGAGTTCATCTGTGCCCAAAAGCTGAAATGGAGCTTATATTCATTATAGCTCATACCGCCCTGCGCCACGTTGCCCTTGCCGTTCATACCAACAACAAGCATATCCATATCCCCAAAGCAACCCTTTGAGGCGTGGTTAAGATGCTCCTCACATCCAAGAGCGTACTGCTTTACGTAATCAAAATTATCAAAAATATCGGCAGTGGTTCTCCACATACCCGCACCGGTTGATTTTATCCATTCACGGGTGTTATCCTGCCCCCAGGTGCAGGCAGAAAACAAAATATCCCTGCCGCTGTTTTCAAGGGCAAGAGCCATACGGCGATACAAGGTCTTTGCCTGTACAGTTGAAGCGCGGTAGCAAAAATCGTATTTTAGAAAGTCAACGCCCCAACTTGCAAAGGTTTCGGCATCGATAAATTCGTGGTCAAAGCTGCCGGGGTAACCTGCGCAGGTAAGAAAACCTACACAACTATACATACCAAACTTTAACCCCTTTGAATGAATATAATCGGCTAAAGCCTTCATTCCCGAGGGGAATTTTTCTTTATTTGCAACAAGCCTGTTATTTTCATCACGGTGAAGCTCTGACCAGCAATCGTCAATAACAAGATACTCATATCCTGCGTCAAGATAGCCTTCGTCAACCATACGGTCTGCCATCTGACGTATCATTTCTTCATTTATATTTTCACCGAACGTATTCCAGGAATTCCACCCCATAGGAGGTCTGTTTACTACCATATTACACCTCTTAAATATATTACAATTAGATGTTAACATAAATTCAAATTCGTGTCAATCTCCTTGACAAAAACTCTATCCTGTGTTATCATAATTGCATAGCGTTGATTGGGAGTAGTATTCGGTCAATGCGGATCCCAGAGAGTGGTGCCTTGGCTGTGAGCACTGCATCCGTACCCGTTGAAGTTGCCCATGAGCTGTCGGTTTCTGCCCGTTATCGCGGAAAAGAGTGCACGGCTGATTTATGCTGTGAATTCAGGTGGTACAGCGTGTAATGCGCCCTGATGTATTTCGGGGCGTTTTTTATTTTTGTAAATCAATAAGGAGTTTTAAGATGAAAAAAGAATTATCAAAAACTTATTCTCCTGCGGAAATAGAAGACAGACTTTACGACTTTTGGTGCGAAAAGGGCTACTTCACCGCAGAACCCGATGAAAACAAAAAGCCTTTCTCGGTAGTTATTCCCCCTCCAAACGTTACAGGACAGCTCCATATGGGTCACGCCCTTAACAACACCCTTCAGGATATCATCATACGTACAAAGCGTATGCAGGGCTACTCTACCCTTTGGGTTCCCGGTTGCGACCACGCAGGTATAGCAACACAGATTAAGGTTGAAGAGGTACTGCGTAAGGAACAGGGCCTTACCCGCCATGACGTAGGCCGTGAAAAGTTCCTTGAAATGGTATGGGATTGGAAGGAACAGTACGGCGGAAGAATTATCAATCAGCTTAAAAAATTAGGCTCATCCTGCGACTGGTCAAGAGAAGCTTTTACTATGAGCGACACCCTTACTGCCGCAGTTAAAAAGACCTTCGTTCGCCTTTACGATAAGGGCCTTATCTACCGCGGTCTGCGTATTACAAACTGGTGCCCCCATTGTAATACCGCGCTTTCCGATGCCGAGGTTGAATACAAAGAGCTTGAAGGATCCTTCTGGCATATCAGATATCCCATAGTTGGTACAAATGATTACCTTACCATAGCAACCACCCGTCCCGAAACTATGTTTGGTGACACAGCGGTTGCGGTTCATCCCGAGGATGAAAGATATAAGGACCTTATCGGTAAGATGCTTGAGCTTCCTACCACAGGCCGTCAGATACCCGTTATTGCAGACGAGTACGTTGACCGCGAGTTTGGTACAGGATGTGTTAAGATTACCCCCTGCCACGACCCTAATGACTTTGAGGTAGGCACACGCCATGACCTTGAAATGATATTTGCCATTGATGAAGAAGGCAAGATAACAAAAGCAGGCGGCAAATACGAGGGTATGGATAGATACGAGGCACGCAAAGCCCTTGTGGCAGACCTTGAAGAACAGGGATATCTTGTTAAGGTTGAAAAGCACGCTCATAACGTTGCACACTGCTACCGTTGCGGTACCGTTATAGAGCCCCTTGCTTCAAAGCAATGGTTTGTTAAGATGAAGCCCCTTGCAGAGCCTGCAATAAAGGTTGGAAAGGAAGGCGACGTACGCTACATTCCCGACCGTTTCTCAAAGATTTATCTTAACTGGATGGAAAACATCCACGATTGGTGTATCTCCCGTCAGCTTTGGTGGGGTCATAGAATTCCTGCCTACTACTGCCGTGACTGCGGAGAGGTAATGGTTAGCGAAACCGACGTACACGAATGTACAAAGTGTAAGAGCACCAATATTAAGCAGGAGGATGACGTTCTTGATACATGGTTCTCCTCTGCCCTTTGGCCCTTCTCTACCCTTGGTTGGCCCAATGATACAAAAGAGCTTAACTATTACTACCCCACAAGCGTTCTTGTAACTGCATATGATATTATAACCTTCTGGGTATCAAAGATGATATTTATGTCCCTTGATACAATGGAAGGCAAGGACGTAAAGGATGCCATTCCTTTCCCCGACGTATTCATTCACGGTCTTGTGCGTGATGCACAGGGACGTAAGATGTCTAAATCCTTAGGTAACGGTATCGATCCTCTTGGAGAGATCGACCTGTACGGTGCCGATGCTCTTCGTTTCGCACTTGCAACCGGTAACTCCCCCGGAAACGATATGAGATACTCAAAGGAAAAGATTGAAGCTGCAAGAAACTTCAACAACAAGATCTGGAACGCTGCAAGATTTGTTCTTATGAATCTTGATATAGACACCCTTGAGCTTCCCGAAGAGAGCGAAATGATGGTTGAGGATAAGTGGATACTTTCACTTTACAACCGCCTTGTTAAAGAGGTAACCTACAATATCGAAAATTACGAATTGGGTGTTGCCCTTTCAAAGCTTTATGACTTTATTTGGGATATATTCTGCGATTGGTATATAGAACTTCTTAAGCCCAGACTTAACGAAGGCTCCAAGTCTGCACAAAAGGTTATCTCCTACGTTCTTTCCAACACCTTGAAGCTCCTTCATCCCTTTATGCCCTTTATCACAGAGGAAATCTGGCAAACCCTCCCTCACGAAGGTGAAAGCATTATGGTTTCCAGCTTCCCCACCGCCTGCGATTGCCTCAACTTCCCTGAGGATGAAGCAAAAATGGGCAAGCTTATCGAAGCAATCAAGGCTATCCGCGTAAGACGTAACGAAATGAACGTTCCTCCTTCCCGTAAGGCTAAAATGTTCATTGTAACCGATGATACTGCAACCTTCAATGCAGATACATTCCCCTTCTTTACCCGTCTTGCAGGCGCTTCCGAAGTATCTGTTGTAAGCGAGTATACCGATACAGACGCTGTTCAGATAGTAACAGGTGCCGCAACAATATACATTCCCCTTGCAGAGATGCTTGATATGGCAAAGGAACTTGAGCGCCTTACAAAAGAAAAGGAAAAGACCCTTTTTGAGATTGAGCGCCTTGAAAAGAAGCTGGGCAACGAAGGCTTCGTTGCAAAGGCTCCTGCAGCAGTTGTAGAAAAGGAAAAGGAAAAGCTTGCTAAATACAAGGACGTACTTGCAGGTATCGAAACAGCTATTGCTAAAATTAAATAACTAACATTCAGAGCTCGGCATTGACCGAGCTCTGTTCTTTTTATAAATCGCAGTTGCATTTCAAAGGATATTGTATTACAATAAATATATACAGATTAAGGAGCAAAAAAGGAAAAAATGAAAAATTTTATTAAAATTTTGGCATTCAGCCTTACTTTAGCAATATTGATACAGGCATTTCCTATTTGTTTTGCCGCAGAAGGCGTTGAATATTTAGTCACCGCTGATTATCTGAATATGAGAGCAGAGCCAAATTCAACGTCCACCATAGTTGGTGGTGCCGCTTACGGAGATATTATTACCGTAACCAAAACATCAGGAAATTGGGCATATGCTACCCACAAAGGTAAAAGCGGCTGGTTCAGCCTTTCCTACATCATAGCAATCTCAAATATTAAATACTCTATAAGCGACAGCGGCATTGATCTTATCAAAGGGCTTGAAGGCTTTAGTAAGTACGCATATTGGGACTATACTCAATGGACAATAGGATATGGAACAAAATGCGAGGAAAACGAGTACCCAAACGGCATTACACAGGAAGAAGCAGAACGCCTGCTCTGTGATGTGCTCTACAGATATGAGCTTTACGTAAACATTTTTCTTGCCAATAACGGTATAACAATAAGGCAAAATCAGTATGATGCCTTGGTAAGCTTTACATATAATCTGGGAAATATTTGGGGTAAAAGCTTTGAGCTGAAAACATATCTTATCAACGGTATAGATAATTATACCGAAGCACAGATAAGATACGCCTTTGGAAACTTTGTATACGCAGGAGGCGAAAAGCTACCGGGACTTGTATCAAGGCGTGAAGCAGAAGCAAATCATTTTCTTGCAAATTATGACGGAACAAACTTATTACCTAACACTTATACCACCGACAGCCGTTGTGCCGTTACCCTATACAAAGGTGATTCAACAAAAAAGTTTACTATGATGGGTATAGATTACCGTAATGGTATCACCTTTTCATCAAATGCTACCAACACTATGACAATGGCAGAGTTTAACCTTAACTCAGCATATAAGGTTATAACCTTTGATTTAGGAAGTGTTGATAATAAAGGGCTCTCCACGGCAAAGCTGCAGGTATATACAGACGGTGTTTATAAAACAACAATTAACCTTAGCCACAATATGCAGACCTATAACTATACCATTAAGGTTGATGGCGCAAATAAGCTTAAGCTTACCTGTACACCGGATTCAAATATATACTCCTTTGGACTTGCAAACATCAAGGGCTTAAAGAAAGCCGACCTTGATATAAGCGGAATAACCGTACCCGCAGTTTTCGCGGCTAGAACAGTATATAATACCAACCTTACGCCAAACACCTACGCTCTTCCCTACGGATATACTACAGATTCCCGTTGCCCCGTTACTTTATATAACGGAACAAATAAAACCTTCCTTTTGGACGGTAAAGCATATACCAACGGTATAACATTCACGGCATCATCCTATAATGGCACAAGCGAGGCAGCCTTTAATCTTGGCGGTATATTTGACGAGCTTTCCTTTGTTGTGGGGCATATAGACGGCGCATCCCAAGCAGGGTGTAGCTTTGATATCTATCTTGACGGTGTTCACTATGATAAAATAAATGCCAAAACCAACACTGCACCCTACACCTACACCTTAAAGGTAAAAAACGCAAACCAACTAATAATAAAGCAAACGCCAAGCACATCAAGCTACGGCTATGCTCTTGCTGATATAATGGCATACCATACACATACTGCGGTTATAGATAAGGCTTTTGAAGCCACCTGTACAGCCAACGGCAAAACCGCAGGCGCACATTGCAATGTGTGCAATGAGGTACTTACCGCGCAGGAAACATTACGGGCAAGCGGTCATAACTGGAGCGGATGGAAGGTTAAGGCAGAGCCTACAACAAACAAAAACGGATTAGAAGAGAGAAGCTGTAGCATTTGCCAAAGAAGCGAAAGCCGCCCGCTTTATTTAACAAGCTTTGTTGATGTAACAGATGCTGCCTGGTACTACAACCAAGTTTCTTACTGCGCTAAACGTGGGCTTGTTACAGGCACGTCAAAGGGCTACTTTTCACCAAATAATCTTGTATCACGAGCAGCAATGGTTCAAATACTCTTTAATATGGAAGGAGTATCAAAAGAACTGTACTCCGGAAGCACGGGATTTAAGGATGTTGGTGAAGGAGAATGGTATTCTAATGCAGTTAAATGGGCAGGCGCTACTGGTGTTTCTGCAGGAGACGGAGAAGGTAAATTCCTGCCTACAAAGCAGTTGACACGCCAAGAGCTGGCTCAGTTCATTAAAGCATATACCGAATATAAGTGTTACAGTACAGATGACACAACTACGCTTACACAGTTTGCCGATGCAGATACCGTTTCATCCTGGGCTTTACCCGCAATAAAATGGTCTGTTGCAAAGGGCTTGATTTCCGGAGCACAAAACGGAGATACACTATATTTAAACCCTAAAAAAATAGCAAAAAGAAGCGAGCTTGCATCTATAATTATGAATTACGAAAAAGCATTTTAAAACAGGGAGCATACAGCTCCCTGTTTTTCCATTTACTGTTTTATGCTTTATGCACAACCCACAAAATATGAACACCTTATTCATACAAACATACAAAAAATCCACACACAATTGATTTATTATACATTATATTGTATAATTTGGGTGATTGATAATACTTTTTATAAGGTGGTATTTATGAAGAAATTGACTAGAGCCTTATCATTATTACTTTGTATAATGATGCTTGTATCAGCGCTTCCCTTAACATCAAGCGCAGCATACGAGAACACTCACGTTAACACCGGCAATCAGATCGAAGATATTATCGGCGTTGCAATGACCCAGGTTGGATATAAGGAAGGCAACACCTCCTCCCAACTCAGCGGCACCGTTGCAGGCAGCGGTAACTACACCAAATACGGAAAATGGTATGGTATCAACCCCGGTGCTTGGTGTGCAATGTTCGTATCCTGGTGTGCAAATCAAGCAGGAATTTCAACCTCTATAATACCTAAGCACGCAAGCTGTGACGTTGGTATGAGCTGGTTTAAAAATAACGGACGTTGGCAATGGTCAAAGGCCTGCGGAGGTTCATACAAACCCAAGCGCGGTGATATAATCTACTTTGGTAATAACCCTTCTAATCTTAATGACTCTACCCACGTTGCAATAGTTACGGGTTCTGACAGTAATTACGTTTACACGGTTGAAGGTAACAAGAATAACGTAAGTAAAACCTATACGTACGCTTTAGGTGACGATTATATCTTTGGTTACGGTATACCCGCTTACACAGGAACAAACGTAGATACCTCAACAAACCTGGGTACATATATCGTAACAGCGGCTTCACTTAATATGCGTGCTTCCGCTTCTTCAAGCGCTACCATAGTAGGCACGCTCAAAAACGGTGATGCAATAGTTGTTTCCGCAATTTCCGGCAACTGGGCATATACTACCTTCAATGGTAAGTCCGGCTGGTGCAGTATGACATACCTTCTTGCAGTTGATAACATCAAATATGCTATCAGTAACGACGGTATAGAGCTTATAAAAGGCTTTGAAGGCTACAGCAAATATGCATATTGGGACGTTTCACAATGGACTATCGGTTACGGTACAGGATGTGCTGAAAACGAATATCCCAACGGCATTACCGAGGCCGAGGCAGAAACTCTGCTCCGTAGTGCTATAGTAAAATACGAGCTTTACGTTAATGAATTTGTATTTGAAAACAATATCACTCTTAACCAACAGCAGTATGATGCACTTGTAAGCTTTACATATAACCTGGGCAACATTTGGGGCAAATCATTCAACCTTAAAACATACCTTATAAACGGCGTTGATAACTACACCGACGCACAGGTAATTGCCGCATTCTGCGAGTTCAACTCCGCAGGCGGTGTGGTTCTTGAAGGACTTACGGCACGCCGCACAAAGGAAGCAGAATATTTCCTTTCGGGCGACAGTTCAAGTGCAATAAATGAAAAGTATACAACAACTGCATCTTGGCTTGCATTGCGTGAAGGCCCCGGTACTTCATATACCGCAATTTCCTCTATTCCCAAGGGAACAGAAATAACAATAACGCAGAAATCCGGTAATTGGGGCTTGACAACCTATGACGGTGCTACAGGCTGGGTTTCACTTACCTATTGTGAAGCGGTAGTTGCAGGCAAAAATTATACTATCACATTTAACGCAAACGGCGGTACAATTACAGGTACTTCAAGCTTTGCAATAAACACAGGTGACTCCTACAGTGATATTTTAGGAGGGGCGGCACCTGTAGTAACCAATCCCGGATATACCCTTACCGGATGGCTTTACGAAGCAGGCGGATACACACTTAATATAGAAGACACATTTGCATATTCAGCAAACGTAGAATTTGTGGCACAGTGGGAAGAAAACTATCCCATAGGTACATACCAAGTAACAGCTAACTCCCTTACAGTAAGAGAGGGCCCCGCTTCATCCTACTCTATCGTTGGTTATCTAAGCAACGGTGCAATAATTGAGGTAACACAAACAAGCGGACGTTGGGGTTACTTTACCAATGGTACATACACGGGCTGGACAAGCCTTAAGTACTGCTCTCCCGTTGCAGATACAGGCTACACACTTACCTTTGATACTAACGGCGGTACACTTATCTCCGGCAACGCAACATATCAGATAAAAACAGGCGAAACATATAGCTCTGTTATGGACGGTGCGGCCCCCGTAGCAGAACGTGACGGATTTGAGTTTGCAGGCTGGTATAATGAAAAATATGCCTATACCCTCAAAATCGAAGATACTTACGTAGTGGCAGAGGACGCAACCTTTGTTGCACAATGGACTCCCGTAGTTCACAGTCACAGCTATACTTCAAGTGTAACAAAAGCGGCTACTTGTACTGCTGCAGGTGTAAGAACCTACAGTTGCTCCTGCGGCGATAGCTATACCGAAGCTATCCCTGCAACCGGCCACAGCTGGGGCGCA
>JAZOTL010000053.1:0-10712 GCA_045657645.1 Eubacteriales bacterium | reverse complement strand
AAGTTAGTGCAAACTCATTTATAAAAGTTTTTGCGCCGCTTTTTTCAAAAAGCGGATGGGAGGTTTTGTACGTTCGCAACCAAAATGTGAAATTAGCAGTAACTAAATTTACAATAGATTTAAATAAAGTATTATTTTGTTAGGTATAAACTTTATGTTTAGTTTTCTATGTGCAAAACCCACCGTCATTGCCTTCGGCAATGCCACCTCCCTTTAGGCAAGGGAGGCTCTTGTAAAAGCGCAAACCGCTTCTTATGGTTGCACCAATAACATTACCGGGCACCTGAAGTATGAATCAAAACTAAATAATATGCGAGAATACGTCCAGCGAAGCTGGTTACTTTGCTTCGTACCAGTTTGTGCCACAGTTAACCTCAACGGTAAGGGGCACCGCCATTTTATAGGCATTTTCCATTTCCTCACGCAGGATACGTGCGGCATCCTCTTTTTCATCCTCTTTAGCATCAACGATAAGCTCGTCGTGCACCTGCAGTATAAGCTTTGCATCGGGCAGTTCAGCTTCAAGGCGCTTTGCGGTGTTTATCATAGCAATTTTAATAATATCCGCGGCGGTACCCTGAATGGGGCTGTTCATAGCGACACGCTCGCCGAACTTAACAAGCATCTTTTTAGAGGTAGAAAGCTCGGGAATATATCTTCTTCTGCCCAAAAGGGTGGTCACGTAGCCATCCTCGCGGGCTTTTTCCACAATATCCTCAAGATATTTTTGAATACCGGGGTAGGTATCAAGATAATTTTGAATATAGGTAGCCGCCTGGCGTTTGGTAACTCCGATATCGGAGGCAAGGGAGAAATCACCTATACCGTACACAATACCAAAGTTGACTGCCTTAGCTCTCTTACGCATTTCGGGGGTAACGGCCTCGGGGAACACCCTGAACACCTGTGAAGCGGTAAGGGTGTGGATATCAACACCCATAGCGAAGGCCTCTATCATAGTTTGGTCCCCGGATATTGCCGCAAGAATACGCAGTTCTATCTGGGAATAGTCGGCATCCACAAGGACCCTATCCTTACTTGAGGGCAGGAAATAGCGGCGCAGCTCACGTCCCATTTCGGTTTTTATGGGAATATTCTGCAAATTAGGCTCGGTAGAAGAAAGTCTGCCCGTAGCAGTTACCGCCTGATTAAAGGTGGTGTGCACAAAGCCCTTTTCGTCTGCAAGCTTGCACAGACCCACAACGTATGTGGAATTAAGCTTTGTTATCTGCCTGTATTCAAGTATCATATCTATAACGGGATGATAGGGGCGCAGCTTCTCAAGCACGTCCGCACTTGTAGAATAACCGCTTTTGGTCTTTTTTTGGCAGGGCAGCTCCAGCTTTTCAAAAAGCACCACTCCAAGCTGCTTTGGGGAATTAAGGTTGAATTCCTCACCTGCAATATCGTATATTGCCCCTTCAAGCTCACGGGCGCGCTGTGAAAGCTTTTCACCGTAAAGGGAAAGCCCGCAAACGTCCACACAAAAGCCAAGTCGCTCCATATCACACAAAACACGGGCAAGGGGGAACTCTATTTCATAATAAAGCTTGCGCATCTGCTGGTCCATACGGGAAAGCAGTTCCTTTTTGAGGCCAATAAGGGCAAATGCCTCACCGCATTTATCCTCATAGGTCATACCAAGGTAACTTAAAGCGGCGCTTTCGGCATTTTTTGCCGCTTCACCCGAGTTTACCACGTAGGTGGCAAGAGAAACGTCGAAATCTATATTATCCTTTTCTACACCCATATTATAAAGGGTGTGGTACACGCTCTTACAATCAAAAACGCAAAGCTTTGCGTTACCTCCAAAAAGGGCGCAAAGGTCCGTTTCATCACGTTTGGCCCTGTAGCCTACCTCTCCGTTCGAGGCAAAAGCCTCATCCTCGGAAAAGCACACACTCCATTCCCCCTCTGTGATAACAGAGCTAAGGCTTTCGGTTTCCTTGCAGGAAAATTCTATCTGCCTTTGCTTTGGGCTGTAGTCAAGGCGTTTGAGCATAGCTGAAAATTCAAGCTTTGCAAGCAGCTCACCAAAGCCCTCGTTATCAAAGCCTTGGTATGCAAAATCGCAAAGCTGTTTTTCAAGGGGAGTTTCGGTATTTATTTTTGCTAAAAATTTTGAAAGATATGCGCTTTCCTTACCGTCCCGCAGCTTGCGCTTGACGCCCTCGGTAAGGGAGGAGTCTTCAAATTTATCGTACACGCCGTCAAGGCTGTTATATTCGGAAATCAGTTTAAGGGCGGTCTTTTCTCCTATGCCGGGAACACCGGGGATATTATCGGAGGAATCCCCCATAAGGGCCTTAACGTCCACAAAGCACTCGGGCTCAACCCCGTATTTTTCAAAGAACATATTACGGTCAAAAACAAGGGTGTCCTTGTTTGTGGCAAGCAGAATGTTCACCTTGTCCCCTATAAGCTGAAGGCTGTCGCGGTCACCTGTAAGGATGTACGCCATTACGTCCTGCTCTGCCGCCATATGAGCAACAGTACCCAGAATATCGTCCGCCTCAAAGCCCTCTTTTGTAAGCACGCTCATACCCATAGCAGCGCAAAGCTCCTTGGCATAGGGAAGCTGCTGTGCAAGCTCCTCAGGCATCTTGTGGCGGTTAGCCTTATAGCCGTCGTATTCAAGGTGTCGGAAGGTGGGTGCGGGAAGGTCAAAAGCCACCGCCGCATAATCCGGCTTATATTCATCTAATTTGCTCCACAAAATATTTGTCATACCGTAAAGAGCGTTGGTGGGCAATCCCTCTTTTGTGGAAAGAGGACGCACACCGTAAAAAGCACGGTTAAGTATAGAGTTTCCGTCAATTACAAGTAATTTTTTCATTTGCTCACCTTCTGTTGGTTACTGTTGCTTACTATTATATCATATATTTTGCCTAATATCTACCTAAAAATCACTCTTGCTTTCATATTTTAATTTTTTTCACTTAACCCCTTGCCAAATACAAAAAACTATGATATAATAGTTGTCGCCTTATAAATAAATACTGTTTTTCAGTTCACCACACGGAGAAGTACTCAAGTAGGTGAAGAGGCGCCCCTGCTAAGGGTGTAGGTCGGGTAACCGGCGCGAGAGTTCGAATCTCTCCTTCTCCGCCAACAAAAAAGCACGCATTTGCGTGCTTTTTTTGTTCTTTTATCTCTTATCTATTATCTAAAAATATAAGCAACTTTTAAAGATAAAAAAAGAAAAGGTAGCTTTGCTGCGCAAAGCAATTTAAAAAATAAAGTTATGCAAATGAATATTTTTCGTTTATAATGAAAATACTAACACAGGAGGAAATAACTATGAAAAAAACAACGATCCTTATTTTAGTATTAACTTTATTAATTACACTTTCTGCCTGCGGGACACAAACAGGCGAGGGTATGAACAACAAAACAGACACGGCACAGCGCCCGTCCGACGATACGGCGCTTACAACAACCCAGAACGTCCCCTCTGCGGATTCCAAAACAACAGAGAATGAATCTACGCAGACCAATGAAACGTCCGGGCAAACCGATGGTACCAATAACGGGGAAAGCGAGCATATCAGCCGCGAGAGCACTATAGATATAGCCTTGCAGGCTGCGGGTCTTACAAGGGATTCTGTTTATGACCTTGATGCCGAGCTTGAAAGAGAGCCCTACGGTACCTATTGGGAAGTGGATTTTGAAACACGGGAAAGAGAATACTCTTACCACATTGATGCAATAACAGGCGCTGTTATTAACGAGGAAAGTGAAAGAAACGACTGATAACCAAACAGCAAATAAAATATAAAACCAACAACCGCAACTTTAAAATAAGTTGCGGTTGTTTTATTTTTGTGATATAATAAAGCACAGAAACCGGAAAGGGAGGATATCAAATGGCAAAAAAGAAAAAAGGTGCGTTGCATTGGCTGCGTTTAGACAATGCCGCAAAAATATATCCTGCCGCAAGACGCAGAAACTGGAGCAACGTTTTCCGCCAATCGGTAACCTTAAGTGAGGATGTTGATACAGAGGTTTTAAGATCTGCTCTTGAGGTTTGCGTTAAGCGCTTTCCCTCCATTGCCGCAAGACTGCGCAAAGGAGCCTTTTGGTACTACCTTCAGCAGATAGATACTCCCCCGTCTATCCTTGAGGAGCAAAGCTATCCCCTTGTGTTTATGAATGACAGCGAAATGCGCAAATGCGCCTTCCGCGTTATAGTTTATCATAACCGAATAGCGGTAGAATTTTTCCACTCCCTTACAGACGGAACGGGAGCACTTATATTCACAAAAAACCTTACTGCCGAATATCTGGAGCGCAAATACGGCATATCCATACCAAACGAGCACGGCCTGTTAGACAGAAAGCAGCCGCCTTTAGCCGAGGAATTAGAGGACAGCTTTTTGAAATACGCAGGGGACGTTCCCGCAAGCCGTAAGGACACCAACGCCTGGAGCCTTGCAAACGACCCCCAACGCATAGACTTTTTAAACCTTACCTGCTTTACCCTACCGGTAAGCGAGGCCCTTGAGGCCTGCCATAAGCACAACACCACACTAACGGTTTTCATTAGCGCGGTGATGATGCAGGCTTTGGTTAATCTGCAAAAGGAAAAGGTACCCGTAGTATCAAAGCGCAAAAGAATAAAGGTATTAATACCCGTAAATTTAAGACAGCTTTTTGAAAGTAAAACCCTGCGCAATTTTGCTATGTACACCATACCGGAAATAGACCCCCGACTTGGAGAGTACACCTTTGACGAAATATGCAAAATAATAAGAAGCAAAATGGATGCGGAAATTACCCAAAAGCATATGCGAACCGTTATAACCACAAACGTAAAGGACGAGCGCAACCCCCTGGTACGCCTTATCCCTTTGCCCATAAAAAATATGGTTATGAAGGCCATATTCGATAGTGTTGGCGAAAGAAAATCCTGCCTTTCCCTATCAAATTTAGGCGCTGTAAAGCTCCCCGATATTATGCGGCAATATATAAAACGAATGGACTTTATATTAGGAGTTCAGGCGGCGGCCCCCTATAACTGCGGTATGCTTTCCTATGGGGACACCCTGTATATAAACTTTATAAGAAACATCCGCGAGCCTGAGCTTGAACGCCACTTTTTCAAGGTGCTTCAGGAAATGGGGCTTTGCGTTACCGTGGAAAGTAATCAGAATTACGAGGAATAAGTTATGTTTTGTATAAATTGCGGTGTTAAGCTTGCTGATAGCGAGAAAAAATGCCCCCTGTGCAACACCATTGTATATCACCCCACCCTTAAACAAAATGAGGTTCGCCCCCTATATCCCAATGGGCGCAACCCAAAACTAAAGGCAAACTCAAAGGCCTTTAACGGGATATTTATAATTCTGTTTTTAATTCCCATGCTTATCTGCTTTCTTGCAGACCTGCAGCTTGACGGAAGCCTGAACTGGTTCGGCTATGCCGCGGGAGGTCTGTTTGTAGGCTATATTGCCTTCTGCCTGCCCCTGTGGTTCCATAAGCCCAATCCCGTAATATTTGTGCCCTGTAGCTTTGCAGCAGGGGCCCTGTATCTGCTTTACATAAACGTGGCAACCGGTGGCAGTTGGTTTTTAAGCTTCGCCTTTCCCGCTATAGGGGCCCTTTGCGTAGTTGTTTGTGGGGTTCTAACCCTGACCCGTTACATTCGCAAAGGCAGGCTCTATATATTTGGGGGCGGTTTTATAGCCCTTGGCGGCCTTATGCTGCTTGTGGAATTTTTACTTTGTATCACCTTTGGAGTAAGCTTTGTAGGCTGGTCTGTTTATCCCCTTATCGTTCTCGTTTTGCTTGGGGGACTGCTTATATATCTTGCAATCAACCCCAATGCCCGTGAAACAATGGAGCGAAAACTCTTCTTTTAGGTAATGACTTATATGGATAAAAAATATAACACTCTTAAATACGCCTGCTATACCTCTAACATTTCAATGTCGGCGGTGGGAAACCTCTCCCCAATTCTGTTTATAACCTTTCGTTCAACCTATGGGATATCCTACTCCCTTTTAGGTCTGCTGGTGCTTATAAATTTCGTAACACAGCTTACAATCGACCTTATATTTTCTTTCTTTTCCCACAAATTCAACATACCAAAGACATTAAAGGTAATGCCGTTGCTTGCCGTTGCAGGCTTTATAATATACGGCTTTGCCCCCTTTGTGTTTCCAAATAACGTATATCTTGGATTGGCGCTGGGAACTATAGTTTTTTCCGCATCAAGCGGACTTAACGAAGTGCTCCTGAGCCCCGTGATTGCGGCTATCCCTTCCAAAAATCCCGAGAGGGAAATGAGCAAGCTTCATTCAATATACGCTTGGGGCGTTGTGGGTGTTATCGTCTTTTGTACCCTCTTTTTACTTGCCTTTGGCCATAGCTACTGGCAGGTGTTGCCCTTTGCTTTGACCCTTGTTCCCCTCTCCTCATTTTTGCTTTTCCAAAAATCACAAATACCCCATATGCAGACCCCCGAGCGCACCTCGGGTGCTGTGCGTTTTTTAAAAAACAAGATGGTATGGCTCTGCGTTACCGCCATATTCCTTGGAGGTGCCTCTGAATTATGTATGGCACAATGGTGCTCGGGCTACCTTGAAAAGGCTATGGGCATACCTAAAGTGTGGGGCGACCTCTTCGGTGCGGCGCTTTTTGCCGCGGCTCTTGGCTTTGGACGTACCCTGTATGCAAAATACGGCAAAAATATAACCACCTTCCTCTTTACAGGCTGTATAGGTGCTACCCTTTGTTATCTTGTTGCCGCCATTTGCGAGATGCCCGTTATAGGGCTTATCGCCTGCGGTGCAACAGGCTTATGCGTTTCTATGCTCTGGCCGGGAACTCTTATAGTTGCGGAAAAATTCTTCCCCACGGGTGGTGTGCTTATATTTGCCCTTATGGCGGCAGGAGGAGATCTTGGTGCCTCGGTAGGCCCCCAGCTTGTTGGAATAGTGACCGATGCTGTTATAGCTTCCCCAAAGGCATTGGAGCTTGCCACAGCCCTTTCCCTTACCCCCGATAAGCTTGGTATGAAGCTTGGTATGCTTGTGGGTATGCTGTTTCCTTTAATGGGAATAGTAATCAATCTTGTTTTAAGAAGACAATATAATAAAAAAAGGTGAATTAAATTCACCTTTTTTTGTTTCTATCCAAATAATCCTGTAAAATTATCTGCGCTGATAAGGTATCTACCACATCCTTGCGCTTTTTGCCGTGGGTGCCTGTGGCGTTAAGATAGGTGTGGGCCACCATGGTGGTGCACCTTTCGTCAAAAAGCTCTACAGGCAGATCTGTTTTTTCACGCAGGAAGGAAGCAAAAAGCTGCGCCTTTTCGCTGCGGGGACCTCTTGAACCGTTCATATTAACGGGGTCGCCTATGATTATCTTTTTTGCGCCCTGCTCGGTGGCGTGCTTTATAACTATATCACACAGGTCGTGCATACCCTTTGCCTTTACTGTGCCTATTCCGCTTGCCATCATACCAAGGGCGTCGGAAACGGCAAGGCCTGTACGCACGTCCCCGTAATCTACTGCAAGTATCTTATCCATCATACCTCAAACTTCAATTCGTGCTTTGCAACGTAATCTGCTATATCATTGTGGGAGGGTACCGAATAGAAGGAGCCCTCCTTTGATACGGTAAGCGCACCTGCAATATTTGCGTACTCACAAGCGCGGCGTATATCATAGGAACGGATATATTCAAGGGCAAGGGCGCCGGTAAACACGTCCCCTGCGGCGGTGGTATCAACCACGTCCACGTTGTAGGGGGCTATCACCTTATAATAGGTACCGTCATAATAGAAAACTCCACGGCCGCCTAATTTTAAAATATAATATTTTGCCTGCACTCTGTTTGCAAGCTCCATACATACCTTAAGGCAGTTCTGGGTGGTATCGGGGCGTATGCCCGTATATATGTAAGCCTCTGTTTCGTTGGGAGAAAAAACCTCCACAGGGCCTAATTCTTCAAGTGGGAAATCCTTTATTGCAGGGCCTGCATCCACAAAAATGGGAATATTGTTTGTCCTTGCAAAATAGGTGGTGGCAAGCACCGTTTCCATAGGCACTTCAAACTGAACTATTACCGCGTCGGGATAACAGGTCATTGCTTCTTCCGCATCAACGGGGGTGAGAGCCTTGTTGGCACCGGGGTACACAACTATGCGGTTAACACCGTTTGCCTCTACCATAACTATAGCCATACCCGTACGGTTGCGCTTATCTACCGAAACGTAGCAGGTATCTATACCGTTATCACGGAAAATGCCCGAAAGCCTTGCTCCGTGGGTATCACTGCCAAGCTTTGCGCAAAAAACAGAATCTCCACCAAGCTTGTGTACTGCGTGAGCGCAGTTTGCGCCCTTTCCGCCGGGTGTATATTCATAATTACCGTACTCGGTAACGGTCTGCCCTGCGCTGGGCAGCTTATTCATATTTGCAATAAGGTCGATATTCGCACTGCTTACTGTAAGTATTCTCGGCTTTGCCAATATATCATCTCCCCACATCTTAATAAAATAATTGTAACATACAAAACACCTAAAATCAACATAGGGTGACGAAAATAATCCGAATCTGTATTAAAAAGATGAATTTTCGCTCACTCTATGTTCATAAAAAGTTTGCTTGCGGTTAAAGTGTAAATATAATATAATGATTTTATAGATAATAATGAGGTGATATTATGAAATTAAGATCATTTATTATATTAATGCTTGCCCTTACCCTGCTCCTTTGCGGATGTGCAGCGCAAGAAGAAGGCGTTCCCCAGGGAATGAAGCGCCTTGAGGGCCATACAAATGATTACAGCATATGCGTACCAAAGGATTGGGTAAGCGATAAGGACTCCTCTACCCTGAGCGCCTACGTTAGCTCTGTGGATTCCTCCAGCATTTCGGTAACAGCCTTTGCCCTTGAAGCGCAAAAGGACCTTAACAGCTTTTGGAATTCCTACAAAGAGGATTTTGAGGCTACCTTTAACGGCACTATGAAGTACGTGGGTGAAATGCCGGTAACCACCACCCTTGATAAGATTCCCGCAAACAAGTATGTTTACACAGCCGAGGTAACAGGCACTACCTATCAGTTTGTTCAGGTAACCTGTATAAACGAGGGTCAGGTTTATATAATAACCTTCACCACCACCCCCGAGCTTTACGATGACCACACAGAAAACATAGAAAAGATACTCCAAAACTTTAAGTTCAACTGATATGGAATATTATTTTGACAACAGCGCCACCACCCGCATTGCAGATAACGTTATAGAGGCAATGACAAGGGCGGCAAAGGAATTTTGGGGCAATCCCTCCTCCCTACATACAAAGGGAATGGAAAGCGAAAAGCTTATGGAGGACTGCCGCCGCACCATACTTGATAGCTTAGGGGTAAAAAGCCCCAAGGCGGAGCTTTTCTTTTGCGGAAGCGGAACTGAAGCGGACAACCTTGCGCTTTTTGGCTGTATGCGTGCAAAGCCCCGCAACCGCGGCGGAAAGCTTATAATTACCGATAGCGAGCACTCCGCAATTATGGCATCTGCCGCACGCCTTGAAGCCGAGGGCTTTGAGGTGGTAAAGCTGCCTACCCGTGGCGGAAGTATAGATACAAACGCCTTTATGAGCGCCCTTGACAACAAAACCGTTATGGTTAGCTGTATGGCTGTAAATAACGAAACGGGTGCCCACTACGATATAAAAAAGATATTTAACCTTGCAAAAGCCTTTAACCCCGAAATAGTTACACATACCGATGCGGTTCAGGCTTATTTAAAGGTGCCCTTTAACCCCGAAGCCCTTAAGTGCGATATGGCAACCATTTCTGCCCACAAGATACACGGCCCAAAGGGCATCGGCGCACTTTACGTTTCGGGTGAGATAATCAAAACAAAACGCCTTATCCCCT
Organism: Eubacteriales bacterium; assembly: GCA_045657645.1. GTDB lineage: Bacteria > Bacillota > Clostridia > Oscillospirales > CAG-272 > RGIG7300. The sequence goes on along the minus strand of JAZOTL010000053.1, from coordinate 821 downwards.
TAATTGAAGGGGGCGGACAGGAAAAGGGGTTCCGTTCGGGTACAGAGAACCTGCCTGCTATAGCAGGCTTTGCCCAAGCGGCAAGAGCAGGGGTGTACCCCCCCTCTGTAGGTGAGCTGCGCAGTTATATTATAGAAAATATGCCTGCCGAGATTCGCTGCAACCTGCCCCAAAAGGCAGCCCCCCATATTATAAACGCTACCCTGCCGAGGATAAAGAGCGAAACTATGCTCCACTTCCTTTCCTCAAAGGGAATATTCGTTTCAAGCGGCTCTGCCTGCTCTTCACACTCTGCACATTCAAACTACGTGCTGCCGGCCTTCGGCCTCACCGATAAAGAGGCGGACACCTCAATACGCATAAGCCTTGATGACACCCTTACCAAAGAGGATGCCGACGTACTTATCTGCGCACTTAATGAAGGTCTTAACACCTTGGTAAGAATAAAATAAATCAATTGGAGAAAAGCTATGAACTTTTTAGAAGAACGCATTTTAAAAGACGGAATTGTAAAGCCCGGTAACGTGCTTAAGGTAGACAGCTTTCTTAACCATCAGATGGATGTAGACCTGCTTGACCGTATGGGCGCAGAGTGGAAAAAGCGCTTTCAAGACAAAAATATAACAAAGGTACTCACCATAGAGGCTTCGGGTATTGCCATAGCTTACGCCGCGGCTCGTCATTTCAACGTTCCTCTGCTCTTTGCTAAAAAGTCCAAGAGTATAAACATTGACGGTGAAATGTACGTGGCAGAGGTTGAATCCTTTACTCATAAGTGCAAGAACCAGGTTATCGTTTCAAAGAAGTTTTTAAACGAGGAC
>JAZOTL010000052.1:0-6784 GCA_045657645.1 Eubacteriales bacterium | reverse complement strand
ATACAAGCATGGTCCCCCTTCCAGGCAGGATTTTTTGAGGGTTCATTTATAGATAATCCCAAATATCCCGAACTTAATACAAAGCTTCAGGAATATGCAGATAAATTCGGCGTTTCAAAATCTGCTGTTGCCGTAGCTTGGATATTACGCCACCCTGTTAGCTCCCAGGTTATAGTGGGAACAATGAATACAAAGCACCTCGAGGAAGCACTCGGCTTTGAAAAGGTTGAGCTTTCCCGTGTTGATTGGTACGAAATTTACAAGAGTGCCGGCCACACATTACCCTAAGACAAAAAAACAAATGGGCGATTAGATATCGCCCATTTTTATTTTATAGTTTTTGCAATAGCAATTACGTACACCCTGTTAGCACCGCGGAGCTTTGCAAGATAAGCGGCCCTGGCAACTGTATGCCCGGTTGTTATAACATCATCTATAAGACAAACAACCTTGCCCTTCAAATAAGGAGCAGCACCGTTTTTTATCTTATAGCTGCTTTTTGCGTTATCCTCTCGTTGAGCTTGCGTCAGCTTCTTTTGTTTTACATTACCGGTATGTAAAAGCAGATCAAGTCTTTCTATACCCGTCAATTTGGATAATTGCTTTGCTATGAGCAAGCTTTGGTCGTGACCTTTTCGCTTGATAGATTCAGTACTGCGGGGTATATGCATTATAACATCAGGTTTCTCCACCATACGCGGAATAATTTCCGCCGTTATTTCTGCCGCAATATTATCAAACAATCGCTTATTATCAAAGTTTTTAGCGGAATACAATAACCTGCGCACAACGTTATCACTTTTATCATATGCTACCAAATGATACTCGCCGTCAATACAATTCTTTTTATCAACCGAAACGCCGCACCAACATTCCCTTATAGGCCTGCTGCAGGTAGGACAAAGGGCATTTTTCTCCGCTTCCCACTTTTCACGGCACACCGAACAAAAGCAATCATCGGAACTAAAGGGCGTCACCTCTTCACAACAGATACATTTGTGCGGATACAAAAGGTCAAGAAATTTATCAAGCAATTTCAATTATCCACCGCCTCGCAAAGCCAATCCTTTAGGCCTGTATATCGCATAGCACGTCTGTTATTATCAACCATTCCGCACACAACGTCTCCTCGACCGACAATTATAACCATACTTTGGGCACGGGTAACAGCAGTATACAGAAGATTGCGGGTCAACAATTTTGGACTGTAACTAAAGGAAGGAATAATAACAATAGGGTATTCACTTCCCTGGCTTTTGTGAATGGTAATCGCATAGGCGTGCTCAAGCTCATCAAGCTGTGTAAAATCATACACGACACGCTTTCCGTCAAAATCTACTGTTATTGTTTCCTCAGACGTACTTATACGCTCTATAACACCGATATCACCGTTAAATACACCAACACCGCTGTTATGGCCTTTTTCCCATTCAATATCATAATTATTGCGTATCTGCATAACCTTATCTCCCTCGCGAAAGACTGTATCACGTACGTTTTTTTGTACTTTGCCGTTACGCTTGGGATTAAGAGCATCCTGCAATTTAGCATTAAGAACTACTGTTCCTGCCGCACCTTTATGAGAAGGAGTAATAACCTGAATATTATCAATTATATCCGCACCATATTTCTTAGGCAGACGAACCTTACAAAGCTGAGCAATGGTATCGGCAATATCTTCATCAGCACGAGGCATAAAGAAGAAATCACTTTTCTTTGTTTCAAGGTCAGGATATTCACCGGAATTTATCAGATGGGCATTAGTAATAATAAGACTCTCGGATGCCTGTCTGAATATTTCCTTCAATTTGACTGTAGTAAACGCGCAGCTTTCAACAAGGTCGTTTAACACATTACCTGCCCCTACCGAAGGCAACTGATCAGAGTCACCTATTATCATAATACGTGAAGCAGGCTTCATAGCCCTAAGCAAGGATTCCATAAGGAAAACATCAACCATAGAAGCCTCGTCGATAATTATGACATCCTCATCAAGCATATTCTTTTCGTCACGTCTGAAAACAGGCTCATTATCCTTGGAATATTCCATTTCAAGCAAACGATGTATGGTCTTTGCTTCTTGCGAGGTAGCCTCCGACATACGCTTTGCCGCACGGCCGGTTGGCGCACAAAGAACTATCTTGTAGCTCATATCCGAAAGTATGCGCATTACCGCTTTTATAATGGTTGTTTTACCCGTACCGGGACCGCCCGTGAGAAGCATAACTCCACTATTTATCGCGCCCAGAATAGCCTTTTTCTGCATTGTAGCGTATTCAATGCCCTCTTCTGCCTCAATACGGGCTATAAATCTTTCTCCGTCTGAAATATCAAAAGAAGGACAAAGCCTGTCAATAGTAACAAGCTTTTTTGCCACGTAAAGCTCAGCATCATAATACTTTTTAAGGTATACACACTTCTTTTTGTCCATTTGAAGAAAGCATACCTCGTTAGAGCTTTCAAGCTCATCCAATGCCACCTCAATGTTTTCTTTTTCAACTCCAAGAGAAGCGGCGCAGGCCTCAACAAGCTTAGCGTAAGGAATAAAGCAATGACCGTTTTGAACACCGTTAAGATTAATAAAATACTTTATTCCGCTTCGTATTCTGCTGGGGCTTTCATTTGAAAATCCGAGACTTTTAGCAATAGAATCTGCCTTTGAAAAGCTAATACCGTAAATTTGCTCGCAAAGAATGTAGGGGTCGTTTTTTATCATATCAACAGCGGCAACACCCCATTTGCGATATATACGAACAGAAATCATAGGTCCAAAGAAATCACGGCAGAACATCATAACAGTTCGTATACCAAACTGCATTTTAAAGCTCTCCCCTATTTCTCTTGCCTTCTTTTCCGAAATACCGTTGATTTCTGCAAGCCATTCGGGATGGTTTTCAAGAACGTCGAAGGTATCCTCGCCAAATTTTTCAACTATACGCTTTGCTGTAACGGCACCGATCCCTTTTACAGTTTTGGATGAAAGGTATTTAAGAATGGTGCGTGCCGTAGAAGGTAGTTTCTTTTCATAATACTCAACCTTAAATTGCCTGCCAAAGCTTTGATGGATATGCCAATTGCCGAGAGCTTTAATAACTTCACCCTCGGCAAGATACGGCATAATGCCAACAATAGTATAGAGCTCTGCTTCACCTATAGCAAGCTCGCAAACGGTATATCCCGTTTCCTCACTTGAATAGATTATATGGTCAACAGTACCCTCAATTTCAACGTATTCCTGTTCGTCGTCTTTAGAAAAATCTATCATTTAATGTTTTCAATAAGTGTTTGAGCAAGATCAAGCTGTTCCCAAGGCAATGAAAGATCCTCTCTGCCCATATGTCCGTATGCCGCAGTCTGGCGGTATATCGGACGGCGGAGCTTAAATCTGTCGATAATTGCAGCAGGGCGAAGGTCGATAGAAGCGGCAACAGCCTGAGCAATCTTATCCTCGTCATACTTGTTTGTGCCAAAGGTTTCAACAAGCACGGAAACAGGCTTTGCAACTCCTATTGCATAAGCTATCTGTACCTCGCACTTATCAGCAAAGCCTGCGTGTACTACATTCTTTGCAATATAACGTGCAGCGTAAGCAGCACTACGGTCAACCTTTGTGGGGTCCTTGCCGGAGAAAGCACCGCCGCCGTGACGGGAATAACCACCGTAGGTATCCACGATTATCTTTCTGCCTGTAAGACCGCTATCACCCATAGGACCGCCGATAACAAATCTTCCTGTAGGATTAACAAATATCTTTGTTTGATCATCCATATATTCGCAAGGAATAACGGGCATAATTACCTTATCGATAATATCTGCGCGTATCTGTTCAAGGGTAACGTCATCATCGTGCTGTGTTGAAATAACAACAGCCTCAACTCTCTTAGGTGTACCGTTAACGTACTCAACAGTAACCTGAGATTTTCCATCAGGGCGTAAATAGGTAAGTTCCTTATTCTTTCTCACGTCAGTAAGCTTACGTGCAAGCTTATGAGCAAGAGAAATAGGCATAGGCATAAGCTCAGGGGTCTCGTTTGCAGCGTAACCGAACATCATACCCTGGTCACCTGCACCTGTATCATAAGCATCTGTCATATCACCGGTCTTTGCCTCAAGTGCCTTATCAACACCCATTGCAATATCAGGAGATTGCTTATGTATCATATTAACGATAGCGCAGGTATCACAATCAAAGCCATACTCTGCCTTATCGTAACCGATATCACGAACAACGCCGCGAATAACGTCCTGGAAATCCACCTGTGCCTTAGTAGTTATCTCTCCCATAACGGTAACGATACCTGTTGTAGTGGTAGTTTCGCAAGCAACGCGGGACATAGGGTCCTGCTTTAACATTTCATCAAGAATCGCATCAGAAATGCAGTCACACATTTTGTCGGGATGACCTTCAGTAACTGATTCTGAAGTAAAATAAATTTTCTTTTCTGCCATTTTACACTCCATATGTTTTATACAATGTTTACACCAAAAAAGCGTCTTGGGAAATCCCCAAGACGCATTTTTTCTCATCTTCAAGGATTTAGCACCTTACTATATGCAGGTTGCCGGGCTTCACAGGGCCAGTCCCTCCGCCACTCTGGATAAGATTTTATATATTAATAATAACACAAAACAATTAACAAATCAATAATTATTTATAAATATTGATTTTAATGGTGTCCTCCATTTTGTCAAGCTTTGCAAAAACTTCTTCAGGAATATCACCGATAACCTCAACAATGGTATAAGCATAGTCATTTTTTGAACGGTTTATCATATTTTCGATATTTACGCCTGACTCTGACAAAGCAGAAGAAATCTGTGCGAGTATACCGGGAACGTTTTTATGCATTAAGCATATTCTTGCGTCCCCACTGTGAGGCATAGAAGCATTCGGGAAGTTAACACTATTTTTGATGTTACCATTTTCAAGGTACTCCATAAGCTCCTGTGCTGCCATTACAGCGCAGTTGTCTTCAGACTCTGCAGTGGATGCGCCAAGATGAGGAATTGTAACAATACCGGGGATATCAACCATTTCATCTGTGGGGAAATCCGTTACGTATCTTGCAACCTTACCGGAAGCAACCGCAGCCTTCATATCATCAGAGTTTACAAGCTCTGCTCTGGAAAGGTTAATAATGCGAACACCGTCATTCATCTTTGCAAAGTTTTCTTCGCAGAACATTCCCTTTGTTTCTGCAGTTGCAGGAACGTGTACGGAAATATAATCAGAAAGACCGTATATCTCATCATAGCTGTTAGCTATTCTTACGGCTCTTGAAAGGTTAAGCGCTGCCTGAACGGTAATGTAAGGGTCGTAACCAACAACCTTCATACCAAGGTTAATAGCTGCATTTGCAACCATACCACCGATAGCGCCAAGACCGATTACACCAAGGGTCTTACCCGCAAGTTCACCACCGGCAAACTTTGACTTACCTTTTTCAACAAGCTTGTTTACTCCGGTTTCGCCCTTAAGAGAGTTTGCCCAGTTAATACCTGCAACAACGTCACGAGCCGCCAGGAGAAGAGCGCATACAGCAAGCTCCTTAACACCGTTAGCATTTGCACCGGGAGTATTGAAAACTACAATACCCTGCTCTGCGCACTTATCAACAGGAATGTTGTTTACACCTGCGCCTGCTCTTGAAATAGCCTTAAGGTTAGAGCCGAACTCCATTTCGTGCAAGGATGCACTTCTTACCATTATTGCATCAGGATTTTCTATATCCTCGCCTACGTTATATCTGTCCTTGTCAAAGCAGTCTGTACCTACCTTGGCAATCTTATTCATAAGTTTAATATTTTTCATAGCTATTACTCCGCCTTAGGATTATTCTTTGCAAATTCCTTCATAAATTCTACAAGAGCTTCGACACCTGCAATAGGCATTGCATTGTATATGGATGCTCTCATACCACCAACAGAGCGGTGGCCCTTAACGTTCTTCAAACCTGCAGCTGCAGCTTCAGAAGCAAACTTCTTATCAAGGTCTGCATCGCCGGTAACGAATGTAACGTTCATCATAGAACGAGCCGCCTTTTCGGTAGGAGCGGTATAGTAATCCTGGCTGTCAAGATAATCATAAAGAATTCCGCACTTCTTTTCGTTGTGCTTCTTCATTTCTTCAAGACCGCCGATGGAAAGAAGATACTCAAATACAAGCTTTGCAATGTAAATACACCAGCAAGGAGGAGTATTGTACATAGAATCGTTATCAGCCATAGTCTTATAATCAAGCATTACAGGAATATCTTCTCTTGCGTTACCCATAAGATCTTCACGTACAATAACGATAGTAAGACCGGCAGGAGCAACATTCTTCTGTGCGCCTGCATATATAACGCCAAACTTGGAAACGTCAATAGGCTCAGAAAGAATGCAAGAGCTCATATCAGCAACAAGAGGAATATCACCAGTATCGGGGATATAATCGTACTTTGTACCGAAAATAGTATTGTTGAAGCAGATGTGCACATAATCTGCATCGGGTCTGAAATCTTCCTTGGTAAGCTTGGGAATGTATGTATTGTTCTTATCCTCGGAGGAAGCTACAAGTCTAACGTCACCGTACTTCTGGGCTTCCTTATATGCCTTTTTGGAGAACTGACCTGTAACAACGTAATCAGCCTTCTTATTCTTGTTCATAAGGTTAAGAGGAACTGCGGAGAACTGAGTAGATGCACCGCCCTGAATAAAAAGTATTTTATAATTGTCAGGCACATTCATAAGTTTGCGCAGAGTCTGTTCTGCTGTTTTGATAATATCATCATAGTCCTTGGAA
>JAZOTL010000051.1:0-24108 GCA_045657645.1 Eubacteriales bacterium | reverse complement strand
AGCTTATATTAACTGCAACGGTATCAAGTGGGGAGAAGCTTTTAACGATACCGACAGCCGCGCGGTTTTCCACCGCGACGATTACCCCATAACCTATACGGTTGCAGACCCTACTGTTTTGAGAGTTGAGGAAAACGGTATGGCCTACGGTCACAAGCCGGGAGAAACCACCGTTACCCTTACTATGGGAGAGTTCAGCTATACCGTAAAGATAATAGTGAAATAACATAAAAGGAGAGCGATTTTTCGCTCTCCTTCCGCTTTTTTGTAAAAAGCTTGGCAAAAAACTTTCATCATCGCATTATGTGTAGATATGACCGCCTCTTTCGGTGCACGAAAAATATGTTCGCACTAACCCAAGCCTTCACCTGTCTTAATCGTAGATTAGCAATTTTAACGATATATTATCTCGTTTGTATAAGTTTACAATTTGTTCTTGACTTTCTTTATGGGATATGATATACTCTGTAAGGTATTTTACTTTACACCGTGCAGAAAGGCGTGAGATAGGTTGGAAAAGGGCTTAAATATGTCCCTGTTGCTTGATTTTTACGGCGATATGCTCACAGATAAGCAACGCGAGGCAATGGAGCTTCACTACAACGAAGACCTTTCACTTGCGGAGATTGCGGATATAACGGGCCTTACCCGCCCCGGTGTTCGCGACCGCCTTGTAAAGAGCAAGGATATCCTTGAAGAGCTTGAGGATAAGCTTGGTCTTATTGCACGTTTTGAGAATATAAAGCAGGAGATATCCGATATAAGCCAACAGCTGGAGGCTTTAAAAAACGGTGGCAACTGCGATATAGACGGCATACTTAACAAACTAAGTGACCTTCAAGAGGTAATATAAATATGTTTGGAACTTTAGGTGATAAGCTTGCGCAGGCCTTTAAAAACTTTAAAAGCAAGGGCAAGCTGACCGAAGCTGACGTACGCGCAGGTATGCGTGAGGTGAAGCTGGCGTTGCTTGAAGCAGACGTTAACTTCAAGGTGGTAAAGGAATTTATCAACCGCGTGACCGAGCGTGCCGTGGGCAGTGACGTGCTTGAAAGCCTTATGCCCGGTCAGCAGGTAATAAAAATAGTTAATGAAGAGCTTACCGCCCTTATGGGTGGCTCTCAGGCAAAGCTTGAAATTGCCTCTGCTCCCCCTACCGTGGTTATGATGGTAGGTCTTCAGGGCTCGGGTAAAACAACACACTCCGGCAAGCTTGCGGGAATGTACAAAAAACAGGGCAAGCGTCCCCTGCTTACAGCCTGTGACGTATACCGCCCTGCGGCTATACAACAGCTTAAGGTTGTAGGTGAAAAGCTTGACATACCCGTTTTTGAAATGGGTGACAAGGCAGACCCCGTAGAGATTTCAAAGCGCGCTGTTGAGCACGCAAAGAAGCACGGCAACGATATGGTGTTTATAGATACCGCCGGCCGCCTGCACGTAGATGAAGATATGATGCAGGAGCTTAAGCGCATTAAGGACACCGTTTGCCCCACAGAGATACTTTTGGTAGTAGACTCTATGACGGGACAGGATGCCGTAAATGTAGCAAAGAGCTTCAACGAGCTGCTTGACATTACAGGCGTTATACTTACAAAGCTGGACGGCGATACCCGAGGCGGTGCGGCACTTTCTGTTAAGCACGTTACGGGCAAGCCCATAAAGTTTATAGGTACGGGCGAAAAGCTTGATATGATAGAGCCCTTCCACCCTGACAGAATGGCATCAAGAATTCTTGGTATGGGTGATATGCTCTCTCTTATAGAAAAGGCAGAAGCCGCCTTTGATGAAAAAAAGGCAGAAGAGCTTGAGCGCAAGATGCGCGAAAACTCCTTCACCCTTGACGATTATCTGGACCAGTTCAAGCAGATAAAGAATATGGGCTCTATGGAGCAGATACTCTCTATGATGCCGGGTATGAAGCCGGGTGCTTTAAAGGATGCAAAGATAGACGAACGCGCTATCGACCGTATGGAAGCAATAATCCTTTCAATGACACCAAAGGAAAGAGCAAAGCCCGATATCATTAACGCATCCCGCAGAAAGCGTATCGCTATGGGAAGCGGTAACAGCGTTGAAGAGGTAAACAAGCTGCTCAGGCAGTATGAGCAGACCCGCAAGATGATGAAGCAATTTTCAAGCGGTAAATTCGGCAAAAAGGGAAAATTCAAATTACCCTTTTAAATAAATTAAAAAATAAAACAAAAACAAATTATTTTGGAGGAAAATCAAAATGGCAGTTAAAATCAGACTTAAGAGACTTGGTGCAAAGAAGGCTCCCTTCTATCGTGTAGTAGTAGCAGATTCCAGATCTCCCCGTGACGGTAGATTCATCGAAGAGATCGGTTACTACAACCCCATGACCGATCCTGCTGAAATCAAGATCGACGCTGAAAAGGCAACCAAGTGGATTGCTAACGGTGCACAGCCTACAGATACCGTAAGATCTCTTCTCAAGAAGACCGAAGTTATCAAATAAGGTCGGTGGCGCAAGTGGCAGAGTTGCAAACAATTCTTGCCGATATGGTCCGACCTATAGTAGTTCATCCTGACGAAGTGGTTGTACTTGTCGAGGAGAAAGGTACAGAAGTTACCCTTACCCTCAATGTTAATCCTTCCGATATGGGCAAGGTCATCGGCAAGCACGGTAAGATCGCCAGAAGTCTTCGTTTAATTATGAAGGCTGCCGCTACTCAGTGCGGCAAAAAGGTTAACGTAGAAATACGCTAATCCTAAAAGCGGCAAGGTGCCGCGCCTGTAACTGGGTATCATCTTTGCAAATAATTGTATTTGAAGATGCCCGATATACAGAAATTTCTTATAAGTTAAAAATAAAAATCCCGATTTTCAAATCGGGATTTTTATTTTTTATTCTTCATCAAGCTCGTCAAGCATTTTATTGTATCTTTTCACCTTAAAATTCTCGCCAATTATAGAATCCACCACAAAGGATATGGTGAACATTACGGCAAGTGCGATAACAGCAGTCAGTGCAACGGTGAGCCACTTATTAAGTCCGGGGAAAATCATTTTTGCAAGCACATAATCACTAACGTCATCCTTGCCAAAAGCCACAAGAACAATATCCATAACAGCACAGGCACCAGCAAATATAAGGCTTCTTGAAGCATAGTCCTTCAACCGCGTCCTTTTATCCGCCTTATCTGAACCTAAAGGCAGAGGCTTGCCCATAATGTCTTTTGGTTCTTCTATATCTCCCATAACTCTACGGGAAATAATAATAACAAAACACATACCGATTATAGCCCAAAATTCCCAACTAAAATTATCGGTTGTTATAACCTTGTATATCATAGATGCAGCCACGCATATAGCAAGAAAAATACCTGCATATGCTATGGAGCGATAATTTATCTGCTGTTGTCTTTCATCCAAACCCGAATTATTATTCTTCATTTTCTTCCTCCCAAAACAAATCATTTAATGTTTTCCCCGTTGCTCTGCATATGGCAACACAAAGCTTTAATGTGGGATTATAGCTGCCGTTTTCTATTGCTCCTATAGTCTGCCTTGTAACGCCTACGGCTTTCGCAAGGTCATCCTGGGACATATCACGTTCCACGCGGGCAATTTTAAGACGTTTGTTTTTAATATCAAACACCCCCTTGTTGAGGATATCATATCATAAACATTACATAATGTCAAGTATATTTTACATTTTATCATAAAAATATTGCACGGATAGAATATTCTTCTATCCGTGCATTGTTTTTAAGCTCTATCGGTAATTTTGTAGATAATATAATCCAGCGCAGCAAGCGCACAAGCATATATTGCCATATATCCAATGCAGGCAGAGTTATGCATGGAGTTAAGATAGTAATAGGTTGGCATAAATGATTGAACCGCCCTGAAGGCCTTCATATCCATAAATATTGGGCTTAAAACTATAAACACCAAAATTATTACAGGGGTAGCCGTTGCAAGCACGCTGAGCCTTGAACACAGCCTGCGAACAAAAATGCAGAACGCAGTTATGCCAAGTGCGTACAGGAGCATACTGACAAGCTCACGCCAAATTGACACTCCTATGCCCGATATTACTATAGACAAGCAGGCTACAAAGGAGATAACGAAAACTGTAGAAAAATGATAAACATATGCAAAAGCGAACCTGCCCTTGCGGGGTATGCGAATAAAGCAACCCTTTTTCTCATCGTCGCAATAGAACATTGCCCCTGCAAGCCCGCCCAGCAGTATAAGCACCGCAAGTATACCACGCAAGGGTGCGGTAAGATAGTTCATATCCGAGTTTTCACCGCCGCCCGATTCATTTGTATAAGCAAAGGCAAACAGGTCCCCGCTTGCAATACAATCATCATAAAAGGCCATCAGCTCCTCATCGCTTAAATGGGAAAGGCCGGTATGATTCTCTCTTACGTTCAGTAGATATATATTCTCCGACAATCGGGAAAACAATGCTCCGCAAAGCTTTTCATTAACGAATTTAAGCAGTACGGTTTCCTCCCGCTGAACAATATCCACTACGTAATTGGAGGGCTTTGTATCCTCTATAAACCTTGTAAGGCGCTTTGCGGTATCACTTGGGAATATCCACGCCGCATCCGCCTCTCCACCTTCAACAAGAGCAAGGGCGTTGGCCTCATCCTTACAGGAAACAAAGTTCAAAAGGCTTGCCTTGTCAACAATTTCATTAATAATAGCCTTTGCCGTGCTGTCATTTTCATCCCTTTGAGCAAGGGCGATGGTAAGTATACCGCTATCTTCCTTTGCGGCAGTATTCATAGCAAAAACAAGCAGGGGAACAAGGCAAAGTATAAGAATAAAGCTTGGTTTTACAAAGAGCCTTTTCGTAAGAAGGGCGAACCATAAAAGCATTCTTTTCATTCTTCGTATCCTCCTCTTCCCACGATGCGTTTTCGCCTTACAACAACGGATATTGCAAGGAACACAAATGTGCACACCACAAGCCCCAGAGCGTTTTTAACAGAAAAGCTTTCGGTAAGGCAATCTGCAAGATATCCCCTTGCTATACCTGAGGGTAAAAACTCGGCAAGGCTTTGCATTCCCTTGGGGAAAAAGCTAACGGGATAAAGGCAACCGCCTGCATATCCTAAAGTCATTGCGCAAACGAACTGTATAAGCACACTTCCCACCAAAGTACGAACAAGCTCGTAAAGCATATATTGAAGGGCACTTATCATAATAATAACGGGTACAAGCTCAAGGGCAAAACGGAGCACACGCCCTACCCCTATTCCTTCTACGGCGCCAATAAAGGGCACGGCTGCAGCACAGCATAAAACAATAAGGGCAATACTTATAAACATAATCAAAAAATAGGAAAGGTACTCTCCCACTACCTGCTTACAGCCCCCGTAACCGTGGGTGTAAAGCACACGGGAAAGTGAAACGTCCCTTTTTGCAAAAACGTAACAGCAGGAAATGCCCCACAAAAGCAGGAAAAACACAGTAAAGCCGCAGAAGAAATACTGCTCAAAGGAAAGCTGATCGGCAATACCAAGCACCTCAACCTTATAGATATCCGAGCGTCTGAGTATCTTATCAAAGTACTCAAGTGACGCCTTATCCATAGCATCACCTCGGTTTTTGAGCCCCTCGGAATACATTGCATCTCCTAAACCGTATATTCCCTTTTGGGAATGGAGAAGAATATCCGAAATAAACCCTGCCAGTTCTTCCTTAAACATAGTGGTAAGATCCACCTTACCGGGGCCCGTAACGTAGGTTAGCTGCATAACCTCGCCCGAAACCATTGCATCTATAAAGCCTTCGGGAATAACAACGTATGCACTTATCTCGCTGTTTTCAAGTGCATTTTTGGCGTCAGGCTCAGTCATTTCCACAAAGTCTATGGTAAATCTGGAGGAATCAAGTGTTTCTATAGTTTTAACACCTATTCCAAGATAGCTGTCACTGGTATCACCAACAATTGCAATACTGAACTTGCTTTGCTCTTCAGAGTTTTGATTTGAAGCCGCCATACCCACAAAAAGGGTGGCAATAGCACCGAAAAGCAGAAGGGATATTACAAGCACAAAGGGCAGAGCCGCGGCATTTCTTTTAAATTGTAATAAAAAATATCTTACACCCTTCATTACAGCTTCTCCGTAAGCTCTTTAAGGTCACCCTTATATTCAAAGGGTACTGCCACACCCTCTTTGATTATAAACCATCTGTCGCAAAGGGCAAGCTCTGCAACGTCATGAGTGGCAAGTAGCACGGCGCCCCCTGCCTTTTTATATTTTTCAAGGTATTCAACGATAGTCTGTTTGCATACAAGGTCAAGGGCGGCTGTAGGCTCATCAAGCAAAAGCACCGGGGGATGGGAAGCAACGGCGCAGCCTATAGACAGCCTTTTTTTCATACCGCCGGACATTTTTGAAACCCTTACGTTTAAAAACTCTCCTATCCCAAGCATAGCAAGAACTCCACTCTCAAGTTCTTCTTGCAGCTTTTCCTTTGAGTACCAAAGGCGCAGATTATCCTTTGCCGAGAGCTCCTCTATAAGAGGGGTGCCCTGTGGAACGTAACCAACGGTACGGGCATGGAGCGCCCTGTTTTTAAGGGTATCGTGTCCGTCAAGCAAAAACTCTCCCTTATCCCCCTTTTGCACGCCTGCAAGTATGGAAAGAAGGGTGGATTTACCGCAACCGTTACCGCCAAGCACACCGATACACTCTCCCCCTTCAAGGGAGAAGGATATACCGCGAAGCACCTGCTTTTTTCCGTAACGCTTTTCTATATCCTTTACTTCAATTTTCATAAACAAACTCCAAAAAATACGGCGTTGGATCAAAAGATCCCTTTTGATTCCAACGCCAAAACATTGCTTATTAGTTTTTTATACTTATTACGCCTCTGCAGCCTCTGCTACAACTGTACCTGTGCCGTATGAGAAATCATAGTCATCATAGGAGTCGTAGTCGTAATCATAGTCGTAATCATAGTCGTAATCATACTCATAGTCGTCGTAATAGTAGTCATCGTCATAATCAGAAGAATCAGTCAACAGATCTTCTAAACTACCCATTGAGTCTATTGCATCTTCAAGATAATCAACGATTTCAGAATCTACGCTTGACTTGCGCAAACGGTTGATAAGCTCATCAAGGTCAACTCCAAGGATAAGCTCCTGAAGAGCCTCTTCATCACTTACGCTTACTGCATCATTAGACTTTCCTACAATATTTGCCTTATCAGATGTAGTTACTGCTATAGTAACCTTACCGAGAAGACCGTCATCCTTGGAATCAAGAGCAACGGAAATCTTACCCTCTGCAAGCTCAACTATTACGTCATAGGTACCGAACATAGGAATATCGGCAATTTCTTCAACGATTATCTTACCTGTAAGGTTTTCGGTGTCAAAATCCTCTATCTTAAAGGAGAATTCTTCCCCTTCAACGGTAACGCATATCTCACCGGTATACTTGGATTTTTCAACATCACCGCTACCCTTAACGGAAAAGTCGCCCATATCCTCGCTCATCTTGAACTCGATACCAAATTCCTTACCGTCGTCACCCATAGCGAACATAAAGAGTTCTTCGCCATCAATTTCTGCCGCAACACCCGCAACATCTCCGTCCTTGGTGTATACAACAACCTCAACCTCTTCGTCGCTGAAGTCATCGGGGTCAACGTCTTCCATCTCTGCTATAGCTTCCTCGATAATCTCATCTGCGGTCATATCTTCGCCGGAAGTTTCCATAAAGTAATCAATTATGTTCTTAAGAGAATCATCATCCTTTGCCTCTTCAAGAACAGAAACACAGATGTTATAGAAATCCTCTTCAGTTACGGTATATGTAACGGGAGTAACCTTAAGAGTTACGCCGTTAGCGTCTATTTCTTCCTTATCGCCCTTTTCGTAGGGAACATTATCAATGATGAGTCCAACATACTTTTCAGTAAGCTTTACCATCTCGTCGTTTGAAGGCAATGCATCTGTTGCAGAAGCAATCGTATTGGAAAATTCATCAAGGCTCATACCAAGCATATCTTCCATATCATCTGCATTAATAACTACAGCCTTGTCAAGAAGACCGGGGGCTGCTAAATACATTTCCATTGCCTCGGTATCCATATATCCCTGGATTGCAGCAATCTGTGTTTCGCCTACATTAACCGCAAGCTCTACAGATCCCTCTTTATCCTTTGAATCTACTGCAAGGTTAAGGTTAACGTCGTTTATCCAACCAAGCTTAAGCTCTGCAGAATCCTCAAGATATTTGATTATATCATCGCCAAGCTCAACAGAAATGTTAAGATCCATTGACTTGATATCTTCCATAGAAGCAACCTTATCGGAAATTTTTTCAACAGCGTCAATAGCACTCTGCTCAACAACATCCTCGGGAGCAACGGGATTAATAATACCGCTTACCTTATCCCAATTCAAACCAACCACAGCACCTAAAGCCGCAAGAACAACAAGAACACAAGCAAGAATAATGGGGAGCTTTTTACCCTTCTTCTTTTTAACTTCTGTTACAACCTCTGCCACGTTGTTAAGGGTTACTGCAGGAGCTTCTTCAACTACAGGAGTTTCCTCAACTACGGGAGCTTGCTCAACTACGGGAGCTTGCTCTACTGCAGGGGTTTCTTCAACTGCGGGTACTTCTACCTTTTCGGGCTCGGATACGGGTGCGCCGCAAGCGCCGCAGAACTTTGCGCCATCATCTATAGGCTTTCCGCACTTATTACAAAACATTTATATTCTCCTCCAAAACATAATTATTTTAAGGTTTTAACTACTCACATTATACAACAATTTGTCACTTGTTGTCAAGAACGCATATACACCTCAATTTGCATATTTTGTCTTAAATTCCTCTAAACCCAGCTTTCTTTGTGCATTAAGTAACTCCAGATCCTTATAATAGCCCTCATTTTCCATCTCTGCTATTTCAAGTATCAGCTCGGCAAGGCGCTCTTCCCTTGCATCCTCAAGCTCTCTTTCATATTCATACCTGTCGGTATAATACTCCCTTTTATCCTTATAGTCTTTAACCTTATCCCTGTGCTTTTCATAGATATCGCTATCAAGATCACGGCTTGCTTCTATTTTTGCAAGACCATCCTCCCTTTCATCAAGGTATCTCTGGTAAGCCTTATCCTGAAGCTGTGGGATGATCGAGTTAAGCTCATCAAGATATGTGCTATAGTTCTGCGCACCTGCGCTTTGCGCATAGGATGAAGAGTATCCACCTGTAAGTTCTGTTGCACGCGCCATAGTATCACGCATCGCCTTTTCTCCTGCCTTTTTATAGCTTTCGGCATAAGCGGCGTACATAGGATCGGTTCTGTGGTCATAGGAAAAGTTTGGGGTGTTTATATATTCCGAAAGCAACTTATCGGAAAGCTTTGCATAACTGTTATCATATTCCCCCGGCTCGTTCCTTACAGCATTGTCAAGGGCAATTTTTGCCTTTGACGCCTTTTGTATGGTGTTTTTACCGTACTCATCCTTTATTTTTTGCAGCTTTGCGCCTGTAAGGCTGTCAATTCCCTTTATAGCCATTATAATTTCCTCCTGTTCTTTTCAAAAAATCCTCTGTCATATTCTCATCATCTATAGTTTCAAAATTCTCCTGCAAACGAAGGGCAAGGTAATCTAGATATTCCACTATCTCCTTTACACCTGCATCAGGGTCAATACGCTTAAAATAGCTTTCAGCCATTTTCCTTTACCTCCTCTGCCCTTTGGGTTATAAGGTAAAACTCCCCCTCACCCTTTCCTTTAACAAAAATCTTAAAGCTGTGGCACTTTTTAGGCACAAGCCTCATAACAGTTGCCTGCCGTGTAAGCTCTGCAAGGTGGCATATGTGCTCGGGTATACCGCACCCATCATACTCAACGTACACGTCCGCTTCATCCTCTATACTGCAATGTATACTCACGTCATAAAGCAATTTGCGGCAAGGGGTGGAATAATATATCTCACCACTTTGGAAATACCAGTTAATGACTTCTTCTTCCCCTATAGCAGAAAAGCCTTCGGGTATATCACCACCTACAGTTTGTAAAGTATACACTCCTTCACTTTCTGTCATAGCCGCAAGGCCGTCGGGATATTGGATAAATTTTAGACAACGGGGCATATCACGCCTGTGCCATATACCATACTTTAAATCATAGGTGTAACAACAGTAGCCCTCTCCCTTTTTTCCGCTTACGTAAAGGGTGTCACCGTGCACGCACAGCCTTACATTGCAAAGCTCCTTCATATCATCACAAAGGTCGTAGGATATACACTTTGGTGAAGCACCCGAGGTATAAACGTAGACCCCATCATATCCCTTATAATACAGGGCGTCACCCGTTACGGTAATCCCGTCGGGGCTATCGGGGGCAACACCGGTACAGCTGTAACGGCTTATCTGATAGGAAGCAGGCCTTGTACCGCCAATGACTATCATTTCATTTTCCTTAAAGAAAACGGGGTGTCCCTTATAACAGGTACAGGCGGTAAAATCCCCCTTAGAACCTACGCTTACAGCAAAGCTGTCACCTGCGGTATTTTCAAATACCGACCAGTTGCGGCCGCAGCCAAGCTCGCTTGCATAAATCTCGTTGGCTTCACTACTACAACCCCACAAGCGGTTACCCGACGCACATATCATATCCATTTGTGGCATACAGGCAGAAATTTTACCGCCTAAAAGTGGCAGAGCGTTTCCGCTATTGTTTATTTCGGGATTATTATATCCGTATATTTGGTTTGTGGGATATTCCATTTTACAAAGGATATCATTCATTTCTTCACACACATCAAGGGCTTGGGTTTCAATACTATCGGTATTATATATACGCTCTATACGCACAAAACGCTGTGCGAATTCAAGTTCTCTCACCTTCCACAGCCAATATTTCAAATCCGATAACTTAACAAGATCTCCTTCCTCAAAAAAGTTATATCCTGAGGTTAAGGCAATACGAAGGCGCAGTGAGCCCACTGCCTCCCACTCGTTTTTGGTGCTGTCAACACTATCAAGATAGGTCATACGGTAAAACTGTGTTCCCCCACGGCAGAAGATATCCCCCACCGCCGCATCTTTTGGAAACTGCGCCTCAGCACTACCTGTATGGTATTGCCCTATCTCACTAAAATCATCATAAACAAGGCTTACTACTCCACAGCAGTCTATAGGCTGGCTGTCCTTTTCTTTGGAAACAACGGTTACGTCCCTGCCTACCGCCTTTACCACCTGCGGAAAGCTTTTCTCCGTAAGGTCAAGGGAATAGGCCATTGAACCTTTTATAACATACAGTTCCTTATTAAGCCAATCCATATTTTTATCCCCTAAACCGTCCTCGTGCTCAAGCTGACCAAAAAGCTTGTTTTGGCGGTAGAAGGAATATATACGGGGTGATTGGGCGGTGTTATAAAAATAGGAAAAATCATCTTCAGGAATAAAGTGAATATCCTTTGCTTCAAAAACCTCCGTATTATACAGCACACTCTCCTTTTTGCGTACACAAAGAGCAGGATAACTGTGGCAGGACATATTAAGAGCATCCGAAAACTGCGTATCGCCTATGACCTTTGCACGGTTTATACCCTCAAAATTTTCTATTTTGTGTTCTTTTATTTTAGGACTGTACAGCTTTGGAAACCTCATATCAATATCCCCCTATCCTTGTATCCTTTTGAAAACGGCGGGTACGGGATATATAGTCAGCATATTCATCAAGAAGGGTATTATATAGTATCATATTATTTGAATATCTGGTAATATCACCGTTTTCAAGGTCTATTTTTGCCATAAGATAAAACTTATAAAGCTCGCAGTAATTTTCATCACCCAAAAGCTCCTCATCTTCACCCGTATGGCATATAAGCTCAGGCGCACCTTCATAAAGGGAAAGAATATTCCTGTAAATCTCCTCTTCAAGTATGTTTATATGCCACAAATATTCTTCAAGATTAAGGGCACCTCTTCCCCGTTGCTTTTCCACCTGTGAGATTATATTTGATACAGTCATTTTATCTCCTTTCCGAAAAGAGGTATAAAACAATACCCGAAAGGAAGTGTAAATTTTAACTCCTTTCGGGCCCACCGAATGTTACCTCGGCTTTATATATAAACTTCAAATACCGTCCTCTTTCTTATTTTTTATTTTCTATAAATTCACTGGCTCTGTCCTCTGCCGCCTCGGCATTGCAAAGCACGTCATAGGCACATTCCGGTATTTCAACTGTTACCCCGCGCTTTATACGCCAGGAGCGTTCACCTACCGAAACGTATACACTATCCTCTTTTCCGCTTATACGCGGAAGCTTTATTTTAATAAGCTTTTCCTTCTTCATTACCAATCTCTCCTTTTAATATTCCCTCTTTGTTGGGGGCGTAAAGGTTAGTTAGCTTCATCGGTTGCGCTGTAGGATGAACCGCATTCTACGCGCAAAAGTCTTTCGGGGTAGAGGATAGCCGCCGCGTGTGCCGCCTTCCAACCAACGGTGGAGCGCTGATTGAGGGGGTCTGCAGTACCTGCGGAGCCCTTTGCCTTAACAATCATTTCAAGGGCACCGCCTGAAAGCTCTACTCTGCCGTAAGCATCACGGCCAAAGAAGAAGCAGCCGTACACTGCACAGCCCTCCTTACCACCCTCACCGGGATAAACTACGGTACCTGCGGAAAGGCTGCCGGGGGCTTCATCAAGAGTGATTACGCTTTCGGTATTTGCGGTAACGGTATACTTTTTATCGCCGCAAAGCACCATTCTGCCTACAAGAGCGTCAGCTTCAAGAGCTTCGTTTACGGTTATGTTCTTTGCAGAAACAGAGGCAACGGTAAGTACTCTTGCATCTGCGCAAAGGTCAGCGCCGCAGAACACGGGAGCCTCGTTAGACTCTATAAAGCGCACACCGTGGAGCTCACCTATCTCGCCGTTGAATATTTCATCGGGGGAAGCGTACTTGTGGGCTTCAAGCCAGCCCTCGGATTCACGCAGGTCCTCTGCCACAGAAGGGTGTATAATACCGATGTACTTGCAGTTTATTTTGGGCGCCTTGTTCTTTTTAAGCTTTGTTACCGCCTTGTTTACAACGGTAGAAGTAAGCTTTGCATCCGCTGTAAGCTTGCTTCTCATATCCACCTCTGTTGTGCCAACAGGGGCAAAGGAAACGTTTGTGCCCTTGCAAAGCTCGTTTCTTGTAAGGATATCAAGGGTAAGCCCTGCCTGTGAGCCGTGCTCCTCTGTACAGGAGAGGATAACGTCATCAACTGCTGTCATATCAAGCATATCAGAAACGGTGGTGTAATCACCGTACTGACTAACCTCTGCCTCAACGCTTGTCATATTCATTGTGTTACCGTCGGGGGTAACGCCCTCTTCAAGGGGAGTAGTTGCGCGACCAAAGGTATCAAACTTTCTCCACTGTACCTTCTTACCGCTACCCTTGGGAAGGTGCTGAACACGACCGAACTGATTAAAGAACAACTCTTCCTTTGCGTTTTCAAGAAGCTCGGTATCGTAGTACTCCTTCATTTCAGGGGAAAGGTCATTACCCTCAGTTGCTGTGTTTGTGGTCTGGGTGTTAGCAGCTGCAAATTTCTGAATATCAAAAATATAGTCCTTCATATTTTTCCTTTCCGAATGGGCTACCAGATTATTTTTTCTCCCATTCTTACACGTTTTTTTATTTCTTTTCTTTCCTCCTTCGTAAGGGAGGCAGGATCCCCCTTCAATTTAACGCAGGCCCCGTTGCAGGCACCCTCCAGGGGGCGCGCCACACCTGCGGCAACCTCGCTTGTAACATTTTCCTTTGTTACCCTTGCAGCATATTCCATAGCACCCCGCACTATCTCCTCGTGGTGCACAAGCTCAAAGGCCTGTTTTATGCTGATACCGGGTGTGGCAATAAGCTTGCGGAAGCGTGGGTTGGAAAGCTCCTTTTCTACGTCAAGGCTTGGGTATGCTTCCTTTGCAGCGTTCAGGTCTTGTATAACCTGTTTGCGTATACCTGCCCTTTCATTATTTTCGCCTTCCTTTACGTCCTTTTCGTTTTCTGCGCTTACTTTTTCTGCGGGGGATTCCTCTGCCGTTTTTTCCTTTTTAAAACGGCGGCGTATAATATCGCTTACCTTTTCCTTGAATTCCTCTCGATATTCTCCCGCAACAAGCTCATCAAAGCTGGGACGCACTTTTTCTCCCTCTTCCTGACTTACTTTTGCCTGCTCCCCGGCGTCGGGAGTATCTACGCCCGTGTTTTGCAGCGCGGCCGACGGCACCATATCGCCAAATTTCTGCAATTCAATGGATTTTAAAAACATATGTTTTTCTCCTTTCTGCGGTCTTTCCCGCGTGTGGTAGGGATTGTATCATAAATAAAAATTTTTCGGTAGGGTACTGCTTATACTTTTTTCAAGGGTTATATTAGGGGGATATGTGCGGCAAAGCTCTGTAAGTATTTTCAGCACAGCCGAAAGTATTATCCTTTCCCGTATACCCCGCTTCAGCCTAATAATATTCTCATCTCCATTGGGATGCGTGTGCCTGCAGTTGCCCTCAATAATATAGTAAAGGCAGGAAACAGCGGCGCACACTATATCCCTTCCCCCATCGTCATACCCTGCGTGACCCGAAAAGCTTATTGTTTTTTCCTTTGGGTTATAAACAACGGTTATCATACAGGTATATGCCCCTCGGCCACACGCTTGCGGGCTTCTTTAAGCAATGCAGGTTCACCGTAGTTAAAGTTCTTTTCTGCAGCTTGCGCCCCCATTTGCATTACGTTATGGCGCTGTGCATTTTCGCTTATCATACGCATAACGCTTTCCTTTTTGGAAAAGTCCATCATATCAAGGCAAGCAAGAGCCATATCTGCTTTTGCAGGGTCAAAAAAGCCTAAATTATAGAACTGCATAGCAAGCTCGTTTTGTGACATTTTCGAATAAGGAGAAGCCTTTTGCGCACTTACGTCTATATCAAAAGCAGGCACCCTATAAGCGCGGGAAACACCGAAAAGCTCCTTGCCTAAAGTGGGGCGAAGGCCCTCGTTTGTATAAGGCTCAAAGCGTATATCCCCAAGCTCTCCCGTCATTCTGAAATATCGGGGCAAGCCGTAAAACTGGCGTATAAGCTCAATACATTGGGAAATTACCTGCTTATAGGCACTATACGCCCCCTTTGTGGAATCCCTTGAAATTTTACTTCCTGCTTCCTGCATTGCGGCTATGGCAGATGCCGCAGTTACACCCGAAGCACTACCACCGTTTGCGGCGTCACGGTTGCCGGAGGTTTCCTTTAGCTCGTCTATCTTATTGTTAAGCAGGGTAACAAATATACCGTTTAAGGGGTTCACGGTTATAGGCTGTATAGAGTCATTGCCAAGATTGCTGTTGGTATGTACAAAGTCCCTTGACCAATCGGCAAATTCTTCCTCATTAACAGAGCCGTCGTTACGAATAAAATATCTGGGCCTTGCGCTCATCATTGCATTGTTGATTATAGCTTCGTTAAGCATATCTATCTGCTCCTGTGCAGACTTGCCGATATCTATATATCCGTAGCCGCAGGCGCTGCCCTCTATAGAAAACAAGGTGTCAAACACAAAGGGATAAAGGGCATGGTCATACCATCCGTTATGATAGCTTTCCCCCTCATTTTCGCTTGCAAAGAGCACAGTATCCCCTGTAAAGCGGCAATAATGAAGCACGGTTCTTCCACCTACCGCCTTTTTATAATACCAATCTATAACGGGGGTCTTATGGGTGGTATCCACGTTATCGTCATAACGGTATTTTGCGGTATCATTATTTTCCCTTCCAAGCTTACCCTCGAGCTGTGGGTATTTTGAAATAAGCAGGTCGTTATCCTCAAGGCTCACGTAAAAAACATTACGGGAGTTTTGTATATCACTTACGCCCCCTTCCCAATAAAGGGATAAAAGGTCAACCTTTTTAATGGAAATATCCCCAATACCGTTGTTTTTTGAAGAATCCCAGAACACCCCGTAAACACCCGTACCCTGCTTAAGCTTATACCATTGAACGTCCGAATAAACACGCTCAAATTCATTTTGCGAAAGGATTATGGGTATAATTGCGGAAAGGCGCTTTGCTTCATTACGGTCATCCTCGGCCCTTGGCAAAAGATTAGGTTCGGGAAAAGCATCCATAGTGTCTGCGTGCTTTGAAACTATAACATTCCAAAGCCAGGCAGAGGCAGGCTTATACCCACCCTTCCCCTTTTGGCTCATATGCTCCCAATGGCGCAGCTTCCACCATTGCTCGTTTTCCACGGTCTTTTTTTCAAGGTTTATTTTATCCCTTTTATAGCGCATAAGGGTGGCTTTGGCATCTGCTATTTCCTTTTTTCCTATGGGCAGAAATAACTCTTGCGTTTCTCTTTTTTTCATTTTATACTCTCCTTAGCTTTGAATATTTGTTTTTGGTGTGCATATTAAGAGGGTCGTCATATACAGTTTTTTCTTCCTCCTGCACTCTTGGGGAGATGGGACGGAACATACAAAAATATCTTGCTTCATCGGCTACGTGATCTTCAAGTGAGGTGTCAAGATCCTCAGGGTTTGTTTCGCTGTAAAGTAGAGTGGGAATAGTGCGGATAAAGGCCTTACAGTTATCAAAAATATACATCATAGGATAACCATTTTCATCAAAGGCAAATCGGTAATGCAGCTGCATCCACCCTGCAATACGGTGATTATCCCCCGGGGTAAAATAGATGCCGTATTTTGCGGCAGTATCTGCCACGCTTTCCCCGCGGGAGGTATCCCATATAGAAGGGTCGGCAACACCTATAATATTTTTTCCTTTAAGCCAGGGGTGTTCATCTTCTATACGCTTTATCTGCGAAAACTGCTTTTCGGGAACCCACTTTACCCCTTCGTTTGGAGTTTTAGTACAGCCGTAAAGCTCAAGTATGCGGTAGATAACACCGTCGTGATCCACCGCCCACCAAGCGCAGGAAAAGGGCTTGTTGTAGCCAAAATCGTATGAACGGTATATATTCCATTCACAGGGCGGACAAAAGCCCTTTATTACGTGGGTATACTGCCTGTCCTCATAGTGATTTTGGTCATCCACAAAGTCCTCAAAAAACTGCCCCTCAAATATATTCCAATTACCGTATCGCCAGGCCTCACGTAGCTTTGGGGGCAGAGCCTCCAGTTGCTTTATATATTCGGGGTCGCTCTTCATTAAGGCAATATTATCATCCACAAGGCTTTGTATAAACTCATATTCCTCGGCTATCTCCCCTTCCTCAAAACGGCGGTCAATAAAAAGCCTTTTAATATATCCGTGCCCCTGCCCTCCGGGGTTACAGGTGTAATAAATCCTTTTAGGAAAATCGTTCACGCCTCTTAAACAAGCGCATATAGCCTTCATCTGAAACTCGGAAAGTTGAGTTGCCTCATCAAGAAAGATAACGTCATACTCCACACCCTGAAGCCTGTCAAGATCACTATCCCTTGCGCAATAGGAAAAGGATATACTTGAGCCGTTATTAAAAACAAGTATCTTATCCTTATCACTGTAGGTGGCAAGCCCTAAAAGCTCGCTCCTTAATTGACGTATATGGTTATTTATAAGTTCAGGATATGTGCGGCGTACTATAAGCACCTTTATACCGGGAAAGCCAAAGCACAATAGCTTTGCCTTTGCCCTTACCGCCCAGCTTTTACCACCGCCTCTTGCCCCGCCAAAGGCTATATGCCTTTTGTTACTGCTTAAAAAAAGCTTTTGTTTTTCATTTGGGGAACCTATTTTCACCCTCACTTTGAAAACTCCCTTGCATCATCGCTCATTACAACCTCAAATTGCTCCGCCTCCACCTCAGACTCCCCACCACGAAGGCTGACAAGGGTGCTCACAAGCTCCTTTAAGGCTCTGCGGTCTATATTCCCCTTTTCCACCCTTACGTCCTCCCTCTCTACAACCTTTTCACGAAGGACCTTTTTCTCCTCCTCGTTATACTCGTACTCCTTTTCCTTTGTTTTTGTGGATACAAGATAACAATCAAGCTGATCTATTGCATCCTCCAGCCTTTCAATGAGCTTTGCGGTGCAACTTTCAAGACGGGCAGAAAGCTCTTCCTCTTTTTTCGCATCGCTTATCTCCTCCATAACATCACCTCCGTGGGGATATTACCACAAACAAAAAATTTTCGGTAGGGTACTGAATATGCAAAAAAGGCACTTCACATTAAAGTGAAGTGCCTTTTTTATAACAATTATTTTTTCATTAACTTTGTAATAGCTTCATCAAAATAAGTAAGAAGCTCTGCCATTTCAACCTCGGTGAAAACCTCACCCTCATCAAGACGGGAAGCATAGCAATTTATAAGGGTCTGGTCTGCTTCAAGTCCCTCGTGGGAGATTGCATCGGGTTTTACGTCATAAATTGCATTGTACACCACAAGGGCGGAAAGATAACCGTTAAGCTCGTTTGGATGTATGCGGTCCTCTTTATATACGTGTTCAAAGCCTATACGGGGCTCGTCCTCTGCAATAAGCTTCTTTACGTATTTATCGGAATCGGCATAGCAGATGTCATCAAGGGTACCCTTAAACTCCTGCTTCCACATCCAAGCGGGATAGCCGTAATAGTTAAGGCATACAAGGTAAGGATCGTTTGCAAAGGTAATTATCTTTTGCAGGGAGTCAAGGGTGGTTGCGGTTTCTGCCGTTCCCTCAACAAAAACTATAACGTCCGCTTCACCTACAAGCTTTGCAAAATCAGCATCCTGTGCACATTTTTCAGCATAGGTGTAAAGGCGGGCATCCTCCTCAGTAACGTAGTTTACAGAAGCGTCCTTTTGGTTAAGCTCTACCAGCTTTTCAAAGTATGTAAACACCTGACTTGATTCCATCAGGTCGTCCCCCAGGAAAAGAATATTCGCACTTTCATCCTCAGGCAACTCAACCTCTACGTTTTCGTTACAGGAACAAAGAATAAGGGTAAGGGTTGCAAGAAGAAGTATTACAGATATAAACCTTTTCATATTAAACCTCATATCAAATTTATAGGTGTATTATAGCATATTAAAAACGCATTTGTAATAATAAGGTGTAAACAGTTATTTAATATTGCGGCAAGACCTTATAACTTAAAGAACCGCTTTGCGTTTTCGGTGGTGATACGGCAGAACTCCTCGGTGGTAATACCAAAGACCTCGGCACCCTTTTGCGCCGTATACTTCATATAGGCAGAATTGTTATCCTTACCCCGCATAGGAACGGGAGCAAGGTAGGGAGCGTCGGTTTCTATCATTATCCTGTCAAGTGGTACTGCGGCAACGGCTTCAAGTATCTTTGATGCGTTTTTAAAGGTTATTACCCCCGAAAATGAGATATACCAGCCGCGCTTTACAAGCTCCTTTGCCATTTCTGCTGAGCCTGAAAAGCTGTGGAACTCTCCCACCACATCGGGATATTTGCGCACCATTTCCATACAGTCGCCATGGGCTTCTCTATCGTGTATAACAACGGGGATACCCAAACGGTTTGCAAGCTGCATTTGATATTCAAACCACTTTTTTTGTGTTTCCCGGTCGGAAAAATCATAGTGATAGTCCAAACCTATCTCGCCGAGAGCCACCGCCTTTGGGTCACGCAAAAGACCTTCAAGCTCAAAGAGGGTACGCTCACGGTCGGTAATTTTACCCGTATCGTGGGGATGTATACCGCAGGTAGCGTAAAACTCTTTGTATTTGTGTGCAAGCTCCAGGCTGCGCTTTGAGGAAGCTATATCACAGCCTGCATTTACTATATTCTTTATATAGCCGGTGTCAAGGACACCGGCTATAACTTCGTCACGGTTAGAATCAAAACGACGGTCGTCGTAATGAGCGTGAGTATCGATTATCTCCATCAGCAGATACGTTCTCCGTTGGGGGTTTCGGGATCAAGGAAGATAACGCGTACTGTTTCTTCACCTGAAGCAAGTATCATACCGTTGCTTTCTACACCGCAAAGCTTTGCGGGGCGCAGGTTTGCAACAAGGGCTACCTTTTTACCTATAAGCTCCTCAGGCTTATAGTATTTAGCAATTCCCGATACCACCTGGCGCTTTTCATATCCAAGATCCACTATCAGCCTAAGAAGCTTCTTCGCCTTGGGGATAGGCTCGCATTCAACTATCTGGGCTGTACGTAATTCAACCTTTTCAAATTCGTCAAAGCCTATAAGTGCAAGACCCTCGGGCTTTTCGGGGAGCTTATCTGCTTCCTCGCGCGCCTTTAACTCTTCTTCTATTTCGCTAAGCTTCTTTGCTTCATCTATACGGGAGAAGAGAACCTTTGCCTCACCAACGCTCTTGCCTGCTTCAAGCTTGCCAAATTCAAGGCTCTTGTCGGTAGTGCCTATCTGCTCAAGGATAGACTCAGAGGTTGCGGGCAGGAAGGGATAAAGCAGATTTGCGCAAACACGGATAGCCTCAAGAAGGTTATACATAACGCTCTCAAGTCTTACCTTACCTTCCTCGGTCTTTGCAAGCACCCAGGGAGTGGTTTCATCAATATACTTGTTTGCACGGCGAAGGGCTGTAAATACAGCATCCTCGGCATCTGCTATATGGTATGTGTCCATATTTTTGCACATTTCGCTACGTGCAGTTTTAACAGCATCAATAAGCTCACGGTCAAGCTCGGTTATCTCACCTTGCTTTGGAACTATACCGTCAAAGTACTTCTTTGTCATTGCGATGGTACGGTTAACAAGGTTACCAAGGTTATTTGCAAGGTCGCTGTTAAAACGTGCTATAAGGTTTTCATAGGTGATACTGCCGTCAGAGTTATAGGGCATTTCGGAAAGCACGTAATGACGTGTTCCGTCTACACCAAAATGGCGAACAAGGTCATCGGCGTATATAACGTTACCTCTGGACTTGCTCATCTTATCGGTTCCAAACATAAGCCAAGGATGACCGAATATCTTTTTAGGCATAGGCTCACCCAAAGCCATAAGGATAATAGGCCAGTAAATGGTGTGGAAACGAAGGATATCCTTACCGATAATATGAACGTCAGCGGGCCAATACTTTGAGTAAAGCTCGCCCTTTTCATCTACGTCATAGCCAAGAGCCGTGATATAGTTTGAAAGTGCATCTATCCAAACGTAGATAACGTGCTTATCGTCAAAGGATACGGGAACACCCCACTTAAAGCTGGTTCTGGATACGCAAAGGTCCTGCAAGCCTGCCTTTAAGAAGTTGTTTACCATTTCCTTTTTACGGGATTCGGGCTCTATAAATCCAGGATGATCCTCAATATACTGAAGCAATCTATCCTGATATGCGCTCATCTTGAAGAAGTATGCCTCCTCCTTCATACGCTGAACGGGTCTGCCGCAATCGGGGCACTTACCGTCAACTACCTGTGTATCGGTATAGAAGGATTCGTCAGGCTCGCAATACCAGCCCTCATACTCGCTTTTGTATATATCGCCCTTTTCATAAAGGCGCTTAAATATGTTGGCAACAACCTTTTCGTGGTAGTCATCGGTAGTACGGATAAACTTATCATAGCTTGCGCCTACCATATCCCAGATATCCTTTATCTGTGCCGCAACACCGTCAACATATTCCTTGGGCGCAATGCCTGCTTCCTTTGCCAGATTTTCTATCTTCTGGCCGTGTTCATCGGTTCCTGTAAGGAAGAAAACGTCATATCCCATCATTCTCTTGTATCTTGCAATAGCATCGGTCATTATGACCTCATAGGTATTGCCGATATGAGGCTTGCGGGAGCTGTATGCTATCGCAGTTGTGATATAAAATTTCTCTGCCATTTTATATTCCCTCCTGTCTGTCATTTATCTTGTGTAATTTATCAAGTATAGTTTCAAAATATTCGGGCAAGGGTGAGTTAAAGCTCATATATTCTCCCGTTACGGGGTGTTCAAAGCCTATAAACCTTGCGTGTAAGCATTGCTCACAAAGAATATTTTTATTTTGAATTTCAAATTTAGTTCTGCCTGCGCCGTAAAGAGTATCGCCCATAACGGGATGACCTATGCTTTGCATATGCACTCTTATCTGGTGGGTACGGCCTGTTTCAAGGGTGAGTGCAACTCTGCAGCAGCCGCTAAAGCGTTCAAGCACCTCGTAGTGGGTAACGGCCTCTCTGCCCCCTGCCACTATTGCCATCTTTTTGCGGTCAACGGGGTGACGGTCTATTGGTGCGTTTACCGTTCCGCGCTCATCCTTTAAGTTACCTACCAAAATTGCCTCGTATCTGCGGTCAAAGGAATGCTCCTTTATCTGTGAGGCAAGGTGGGTATGGGCAGAATCGGTTTTTGCAATAATAAGCAAACCGCTTGTGTTTTTATCTATACGGTGCACTATTCCCGGGCGTATAACGCCGTTAATCGAGGAAAGCCTGCCCTTCATACGGTAAAGCAGGGCGTTTACAAGCGTACCGCTATAGTTACCCGGGGCGGGGTGAACCACCATACCCTTTGGCTTATTCACTACAGCCAGGTGTTCATCCTCATAAACTATTTCAACGGGTATATCCTCGGGCAGGGCATCTATTTCCACAGGGTCGGGAATCTCAAACTCCACACAGTCACCCTCTGCAACAAGGTAACGCTTTTTAACCTCGCCGCCGTTTACGGTAACTCTGCCCTCTGAAAGTAATTTTTGAGAAGCGGAACGGGTAAGCTGTCCCCGTTCCGCTACAAATACATCTATGCGTTTTCCTGCGTCAAGAAGGTCTGCCTTATGACTCTGTTTTGACATCTTTTTCTTCTTCCTTTTTGTTCTTTGCTTCATCTATGATAAAGAGAACTACAAGCAACAGGGCACCTACGCACACAAAGGAATCTGCTACGTTGAATATCCATTTCCAACCGGGAATAAACTTTACGTCTGCAAAGTCTATTACGTAACCTAAGGCCAATCTGTCTATCATATTCCCCACGCCTCCGCCAAGTATCATAGCAAGGCAAAGGGTTTGAAGTGCAGGCATATTGCGGTTTAGTAGCACGTACACCAGTATGACTGCAAGCATTACCACCGAGGCTATCATAAACACCCAACGGCTGTCTGCAAAGGAACCAAAGGCCGCGCCCCTGTTGTGTATATACGTGAGGTTGAAAACACCGGGTAGTACCTCAATGCTCTCACCAAGCTCCATATTTTTCATACAAAGGTCCTTTGTAAGCCTGTCAAGACCTACGGCGCCTAAAGTTACGGAAATGAGTATTATAAGATTTCTTATGAAAGGATTGCGTGACATCTTGCGCACAGATAACCGTCCTCGGTCTTAACACCGTCGGTAGAATGCATCCAGCAACGGTCGCACTTTTCGCCGTCAGCAGTTGCAACCTCTATCTTAAGTTCTTCTGCATCGCTGGAAGCAAGCTCAACTGCAGATACTATAAATACGGTCTTTAACTCATCGCCAAAGCTGCGCAGTACCTCAAGCTTTTCTTCGTTTGCGTAGATCTTTATCTTTGCTTCAAGGGACTTACCGATAAGCTTTGCTGCTCTTGCTTCTTCAAGGGCCTTCATTACGTCATCTCTCATATCAAAGAGCTTGTTCCAATGAGCCTCAATTTCACTAAAGGCATACTCATCGTTAACCTTGGGCATATCATTAAGAAGTGCGCTTTCAAGGTTATCACCCTCTGCGTGGGACATAGTTTCCCAAATTTCATCAGCGGTAAAGGAAAGGATAGGCGCTATCATTCTGGTAAGTGCATTAAGAATAATGTACATTGCAGACTGTGCACTGCGGCGTTGAGCGCTTTCCTTCTTTTCAACGTAAAGTCTGTCCTTTACAATGTCAATATAAAGCTTTGACATATCTATGGTACAGAAATTGCTGATAAGGTGATATATAATATGGAATTCGTAGTTATCGTAAGCTTCTGTAACGGCAGCTACAAGCTTGTTAAGTCTTGCAAGAGCCCACTTATCGATATCAACCATATCACAGGGAGCAACCATATGCTTGTTGGGGTCAAAATCGGTTTCTGCTGTGCCGATGTTTGCCATAAACATACGTGCGGTATTTCTTATCTTACGGTAGGTTTCGGAAAGCTGCTTGAATATATTGTCCGAAACTCTTACGTCAACTCTGAAGTCACCGGAAGCCGCCCAAAGTCTGAGCAGGTCTGCACCAAGTCG
>JAZOTL010000050.1:0-2626 GCA_045657645.1 Eubacteriales bacterium | reverse complement strand
CAGCCCCGTTATGTCCTGTTGCGGTGCCCGAACAAATCTTCGCATCCGTAGGTGCTCGATTTATTCGACCGCGGCCACTCCTTATTGCTCGCTGCATCTGCCGCCGGCAGCGCTCGCAAACGTCCCCACTTCGATACGTTTCCGTACATATTGTAGTTATATACAACGCGTGTGATATTGTAGCATAGAAAGGCATAAAAATCAAGATATTTTTAATATTTCTATTGAAAAACCATTCAATTATGTTATAATATCTTTAATGCGACAGGAGTGTGATAAAGTATGCTTATATGCGGATTAACTGGAGGCAGCGGCTCCGGTAAGGGTTACGTTGCAAAAAAACTTGAAGCCTATGGCGCGGCAAGCATTGACACCGATGCTCTTTATCACGAAATGACCTCCTGCAAATCAAAGCTTACCCATTCCCTTGCAACAGAGTACGGCGCAGATATACTTGACGAAAAAGGTGCCCTTATAAGAGCAAAGCTTTCGGCTATAGTTTTTTCAGACCCTGCAAAACTGAAAAGGCTTAACGCAATAACCCACCCTTGTATTATTGAGCGCACTTATAAGGAAATAGAACGGCTGAACAAGTGTGGTATAGAAATAATACTTATAGACGCTCCCCTGCTTTTTGAAGCTGATATGCATACTATGTGCGACCTTACCATTGGCGTTATAGCACCTTTGGAACTGCGAATTAACAGGATAATAAAGCGTGATAGCATAACCGAAGAAGCCGCCATAAAACGAATTTCCAATCAAAAGGAAAATAAATTTTATCAAAAAAATTGCGATTACGTTATAACCAACACGGACGACGGCACTCTTGACGGTTACGTAAGCGATTTATTTGAAGAATTAAAGAGAATCAATGACGAGAAGAAGACGAAAGAAAAAGAATAGCTTAAAACCAATTTTAATATTCTTTGCCGTTATAATACTTGCAGTTATCGTAATAGGTGTATTGCAAAGTTATAATAACGTTGATGAAGAAATTGAAGAAAAACGAGAATATGATACATATCCCGTAAAATATTCCGAATACGTAGAAAAATATTGCAAAGAATATGACGTACCCGAAAGCGTTATATACTCTATGATGCTTATCGAAAGCAATTATCGACCTACAGTAACGTCAAACGCAGGAGCTTGCGGCCTTATGCAGGTAACCCCAGAAACTCTTAGCTGGCTTGCACCGAAACTTGGGGAAAAAGCCGAAGAGCTTGACATTTTTGACCCTGAGGTAAATATACGCTACGGCACCTATTATACCTCGTTTTTATATAAGCGTTACGGTGACTGGGATTGTGTTTATGCGGCGTATAATGCCGGACACGGGAACGTGGACGCCTGGCTTTCAGACCCGAGCGTAACAACCGATGGTAAACTTACAAATATCCCTTATGAAGAAACAAAAAATCACGTGGTGAAAGTAAAACGCGCACGTGCAAAATATATTGAAATTTATTCCTTTGGAGGTTAAAATGGATAACATTAACGAACTCAAAGAAAAGCTTTTTTACGACCACAAAAATGTGTATGAAGTTGTATCAGATGCAGAGATTGCAAAGATAGACGAATACTCAACAGGCTATATGTCCTTTCTTGCAAAGGCAAAAACAGAACGTGAGGCTGTAGACGAAGGCATTGCTATGCTCAAGGCTGACGGATTTGTTGAATATGCTATGGGCGATAAGGTTGTTGCAGGCGGTAAATATTATTATAACAACCGCGGCAAGGCTTTATATGCTTTCATCATCGGTAGCGAAAACATTGAAAACGGCATCCGAATTTCTGCGGCACACGTAGACTCTCCCCGTTTTGACCTTAAGCAGGTTCCCCTTTACGAGGATTCTCAGATGAGCTTCTTTAAAACTCATTATTACGGCGGCATCAAGAAATACCAGTGGACCGCTACCCCTCTTGCTCTCCATGGAGTTATCTTCAAGAAGAACGGCGAAAAGGTTACCGTTGTTATCGGCGAGGACAAGTGCGACCCTGTATTCTATATAGATGACCTTCTTCCCCACCTTGGTAAGGACCAGATGAGCAAAAAGTTAGGCGAAGCCTTCACAGGTGAAGATATGAACATACTTGTTGGCTCTATTCCCGTTAAGGGCGAGGGTGCCGACCGTGTTAAGCTTAACGTAATGATGATACTCAACGAAAAGTACGGCATCACCGAAGCTGATTTCCTTTCCGCAGAGCTTTCCGCAGTTCCTGCATTTGAACCCAGATACGTTGGCTTTGACCGCAGTCTTATTGCAGCGTATGGCCACGATGACAGAGTATGTGCCTACCCTGCCCTTACAGCCCTTATGGAGAACGCAACCCCCGTTCACACCCTTATGGCAATACTTGCAGATAAGGAAGAGATCGGTTCAGAAGGCAACACCGGTATGAAATCTGAGGTATTCACAGATATCATGCAGGAGCTTGCTGCGGCTACAGGCGCTAATTATCATATTGTTAAAGAGAATTCCAAGTGTCTCTCCGCTGATGTTAATGCAGCCTTCGATCCCAACTTTGTAGAAGTGTTTGAAAAGAAAAATTCAAGCCATATCAACCATGGTGTTGTTATGACCAAGTTCACTGGTGCCAGAGGTAAGTCCGGCAGTTCTGA
>JAZOTL010000049.1:0-4793 GCA_045657645.1 Eubacteriales bacterium | reverse complement strand
AAGAGGGGATCTGCGCGGTACCCTTGTGTGCAACCCGCCTTACGGTGAGCGCCTTATGGACAAACGCTCCTGTGAAGAGCTCTACCGCCGTATGGGTGAGCATTTTACCACCGAGCTTGAACCCTGGCAGGCGTATATCATCACCTCTCACGACGGCTTTGAACGCTTTTACGGCCGCCGCGCCGATAAGGTGCGTAAGCTTTATAACGGTATGATAAAGTGTAATTATTATCAGTATTTTAAAAAGAAGAAGTAATATAAAAGGAGATACAGCGCCGCTGTATCTCCTTTTTAGTTAGTATAATCTTCATCCTTGTGAAACCAAAGAAGCGATTAAGCCAAAAGTTTTATAATGGGTTTGCACAAACTTTAAGTTTCGTGCCACAGATTTAAGGTTTTTACTAACTCCACGCGAGGGTACGTCCGGCGAAGCTGGTTTTGCCAAGCTTTTTTCAAAAAAGCGGGAGGGAAATAAATGCGGACATAACTCCTCGTTTGCCGCCTGAGGCTCTATGGGAAAAATAGAGCTGTGGGTCGCAGCAGGTGCAGTCGGGAGAGATATCTATATTCTCTTTTGCCACGCCTTTATCACAAATCAGCTTAACATTCATAGCCACAAGGTCGGCATACGGAACATTATCTCGGTACTCGATAAAGCTTTGCGCAAAATCCTTGCCCTGCAGGCGTATAACTTCATTTATAAAGTCATCTCCTACCCTATAGCAGCATTTTCTGATACAGGCACCGATAGCACAATGAATTTTATCCGCATTCGCACCAAGGGATATCATTTTAGCTATGGCATTTTGCTGTATGCCGTTCACCGTACCTCGCCAACCTGCGTGCACGGCACCTGCAACGCAATTTTCACTATCATAGAAAAGGATGGGAACGCAGTCAGCAGTGCGCACCGCAAGGGTAACCCCCTCTTCCTTTGTTACAAAGCCGTCGCAATCATAGGTTTTACCTACATCCTTTTTGGTAACCTCAAGAACTGTTGAGGAATGTATCTGGTTTGTAAAAACCACGGTATTTGAGTCAAAGCCTACAGCTCTTCCCATTCTGCGGTAGTTTTCTTCTACCAAGGCAGGGTCATCACCTAAGTTTTTGCCCAAATTCATTTGTGATAAATGTGGGATTGTGCTTACTCCCCCAAGGCGTGTGGAAAAGCCGTGGGGAGCTTTTATTTTATCCGAACGAAAGTATATAACCCCGTTCTTGTTTTCCTTTACAAATTCACTTTTGTTCATCAATAGTATCCTCAATTAAAGGTATTTCTATAAAGAAGGTACTGCCGGCTCCCGGTGTGCTTGTAACACCGTAGGCACCGCCAAGCTGCTGCATAATGGTCTTTACTATAGAAAGTCCAAGGCCTGTTCCTACCCGTGAGCGTTTGTGAACCTTATCCACCTTATAATATCTGTCCCATATAAGGGGTAATTTATCAGCTTCAATACCTTCGCCTGTATCGCTTACCTCTATTCTGACCGTATTTGCCTGTGTTATCATTTGCCTTACGCGAACGCTTTTATCCATTCCCGTGTGGGTCATTGCGTTGCCCACAAGGTTATAGATAACCTGGGTAAGCCTGCCTTGATCGCAATTAACGGTGATATCGTCACCGCACAAAAATTCAATGGTGTAGCCGTCCTTTTCGCAAAGCTTTGAAAATCTGTCAAGGACCTCTTTTATGCTTTGGGTAAGGTTGAAGGTTGAGAAATTTATTTCACCGATGCCCGATTCCAGCTTTGAAATGTAAAGCACGTCGTTTACAAGAGAGGTAAGGCGTTTTGTTTCGTCAATTATCACCTGCACGTTTTCGGCATTGTTTTCGCCGGGGATATCCCGCATCATCTCACTGTAGCCCTCTATCATCGTAAGAGGTGTGCGAAGGTCGTGGGATATGTTTGCAATAAGCTCGCTACGCAGCTTGTTGGTTTGTGAAAGCTCTGTTTCTGCATAATTCAGGGCATCGGCAAGCTGTGATATTTCCTTATATCCTCTACGCTCAAACTCTACGTCGTAATTGCCGTCTGCCAGCTTTACCGCACCCTTGGTGAGCTTTCTTATAGGAGAAGATACCCTGTTAGAGATAATAAGCGCAAGGGCAAGGGCCATAACACTAAGACCTATAACCAAGAACAAAAGTATTCTGTTAAGGGTATTAACGGTAGCCTCCACGGGGGTTATTTCTGCATTTAATATAACGAAAAACTCTTCACTCTCCGCGTTTTTTGTTATTACCGAATATATTATGCTTTCGGGCAGCTTTCCGCGGTATTCTTCAAGCCTGTCGTTTTCAAACAGGCTTCCTTCAATTCCTATAAAGGTTTGGGTGTTGTAATCATACATAAAGCGCTGTATGGAAGAGCCGTTGTTTGCGGCCGCCGCTTCATACAGCTTAAGTATGCTTTGCCTGCCTATATTATGAACGGCGCAGTTCTGAAAGGTGCAGGGGCTGAACAGCGGAAGGGTGTTGGGGTATGTATCCATATTGACTATGGATACGCACATATCACTGTTTTCGGCAATGCCGCCTACCCTTGATTTTAAATCATCGGAATCAATATTTTCTGTTATCTGCAGGGCAGAGTTTTGTATATCGTTTATCTTTACCGCTTTGTATATCTTATCAAGAAACACGCTTTGTGTGAGCCACAGCAAAAGTACTATCACCCCTACAAAGAGCATAAGGTAAAGAAAAATGCTCCATTTTATACTAAGTTTATTTTTGTTCTTCAAATCTGTATCCTACCCCTCGCAGAGTTACTATAAAGCGGCTGTATTCCCCAAGGGATTTGCGCAGCAGCTTTATGTGGGTGTCAAGTGTACGGTCGTCACCGTAAAAATCATATCCCCATACCTCGCATATAAGCTTTTCGCGGGTAAGGGCAATATTGCGGTTTTTTATCATATAGAAAAACAGGTCGTATTCCTTTGGGGACATATCTATACGCTTGCCGTTAATAGTGACCGTTCTTGCGGTAAGGTCGGCTTGCAACCCCTCTATTTCTATAATCTCGTTTGTGTTTTGCGGCTTTGTTCGCTTGATTATTGCTTCACAGCGCAGCATAAGCTCCTTAGGTGAAAAGGGCTTTACCACGTAATCATCCACCCCAAGCTCAAAGCCGTTTATCTTATCGTATTCCTCGCCACGGGCAGAAAGCATTATAATAGGAACCTGAGAGCTTTTTCTTATCTCGCGGCAGGCAGAAAAACCGTCCAGCTCCGGCATCATTATATCCATAATAACTATATCGTAACTGTTATCACGGCATTTTACAACCGCTTCTATTCCGTTTGCCGCCTCGTCTACTGTGTGGCCGTCAAACTCAGCGTATTTGCGGATAAGCTTTCGTATCATTATTTCATCGTCGCAAACAAGAATATTAAACATTAATATACTCCTGAAAAGGACGGCATTATGCCGTCCTTTAATATTATTTTTGTTCTGTTTCGGCAGAGGGTACCGATTCTATAAGCGTTACCTCAAAAGTGTGCATCTTACTGCGGTTTTTGGTTTTGTCAAGTCTTGAAACTGTTACCTCAACCTTGTCTCCCACAGAGTATTCCTCGAGCAGAGCGGACATATCGCTTAAAGAAGAAAGTGAAATTCCGTCTATTGCTATTATCCTGTCACCAAACTCAAATTCACCGTTAGGCTCTGCCTGGTATTCAAGGAAGTATACGCCGTAGTCGGTAATATAGTCAAGCAGGTCTGCGTATTCGCTCTGGTAAAGGGAAGCGCTGCTTGTTTGTTCGGTTACCTCGTAAACGTAAATTCCAATACTTACTCTTCCGCCAACGTAGCCCTTGTTTATAAGCTGGTCTGCCACCTCAAGAGCCTTGTTTACGGGGA
This sequence comes from Eubacteriales bacterium, assembly GCA_045657645.1. Taxonomy (GTDB): domain Bacteria; phylum Bacillota; class Clostridia; order Oscillospirales; family CAG-272; genus RGIG7300. The sequence goes on along the minus strand of JAZOTL010000049.1, from coordinate 934 downwards.
TTGCAAAGCCAAGACCCTCTATAGTGGTACCTGAACCTGCAGAGGAACCGGATTTTGCGTTTACTATACCTATAAGGTTACCTGCAATATCAAACAGACCGCCGCCGGAGTTGCCGGGGTTTATGGATGTGTCTATCTGGAGCAGGGAGTAGTTCTGTCCGTCTATGGTTATTTCGCGGTCAAGGGCAGATATAATACCGCTGGAAACGGTACCGCCCAAGGTTCCCAAGGGGTTACCTATTGCAATGGCTGTTTGTCCAACCTTTAAATCGTCGGAATTTGCATAAACTGCCGCCACAAGCTCCTCGGTGGGCTCTATCTTTATAACCGCAATATCGGTTTGTGCGTCACTTCCTATAACCTTTGCTTCATAATCGTTGCCGTTACGCAGGGTAACGGTAACAGAGCTTGCCCCGTCTATTACGTGGGCGCAGGTTATGATATAACCGTTATCCTTATCAACTATAACTCCGCTACCCGCGCCGCTTTGTACGTACTGTCCGTAAAAGGGGCTGGTGGTAACAACCTCGGTGGTTATCTCAACTACCGAATCTGCCGCAATTTCTGCAGCGGTAGCCACGCTTCCGTCGGGGGTGTCAACAACTGTGTTTGCAGACTGCTGGGTGTTAAGGGAGGGGTTCTTTTCCTTTGTGTTTACAATACCCGTTTCCCCTGTTGCGGCCTTGTAGCCTAAATAAAGTCCGCCTGCGCCGAAAAGGGTGGAAAGGATAAAGGAACAGATAAGGAGCAGAGCAAGGCCGCCCTTTGTAATGCCTGCCTTTTTTCTTTCCTTCTTTTCTTTTCTTTTTTTCTTCTTTTCGGTTTTTGTATTTGTGTTAGCAGTATAGCTTGCTCCTGCGCTCTGGTAGGTAGCACCTGCAGGTTGCTGGTTTTGCGTGTGGTTTGGAATGTAAGTGGTTCTGATACCGCCCTG
>JAZOTL010000048.1:0-18769 GCA_045657645.1 Eubacteriales bacterium | reverse complement strand
AACAGACCGATCGTCACCGGTATCATAGCCGTTGCTTCTCCAATACCGCTGGTAATTTTTGCTGTATTATGGAGTTGGGTGTGGTTTTTCGGTATAGGCATGGGATTGCTGAACTACGACACTGTTCCTCAATGGACACTTACAGTTTCGTTGCTACCCTTGCTTATTAGTCCGATTTTTGGTTTGTTGGGCATAATTCATGGTATAGTAAAAATCAAAACAAGAAAAGCGTGGTTGGGAATCTTTTTGTCCGTAATAGGATTGTTTGAAAATTTCATTCTAATTTATGGAATGTATTATCTTGGCAGCAGATTTTAATTTACGCACCTTTTCGCTTTTCTTTGCCACATTTACGCACCGTTATACAGTTCTTTCTTTTCAACTAAATCCACCCTATCGGGTGCGTAAAATCATCTTTGATGATGAAATGTGTTAAAAACCGCCTTTCGGCGGTTTTTTTCGTTTATATTATTCGGGAGTAATATCGGTAAGATAATTCTTTTCAGCGGCGTCGGCAGGGGCGGGGTATTCCACTCTGTCCCACTTGCCTGTTTCCTTATTATAGGTAAAGCGCCAAACCGAATTACCCTCTTCACCGAAGAAGGTGTAATATCTGCCGTTTTCACACAAAATACCTGCATCGTCCCCTGCGGCAAAGGCAAGGGTAGGCTCGCTCTTATCAAGCAGGAAGTTGTCAAAGCGCTTCCACTCCTCCATCTGATAATGGGGGCTGAACCACACCTTGATGATACTAAGGGTATCATATATGTAATCGTTATCATAATCCTCAAAGCAGGTATGGGAAAGCACCATAGCGCCTGCACTTGAACCAACGATAACCTTGTTTTCATCGGCGGCGGCTTCAAGTATCCACTTGCCGGCTTCATATTTTTCAAAGTGCTTGATTACAGACTCCATATTACCGCCGGGGGTATAGATAAGATCTGCCGCGCGCAGGCGGTCACGCACCTCTTCCTTTGTAGGCGTTTCGCGTACAAGCTTAAGCACGTCAACGCTTTTGGCAAACTGACTATAAAAGCCGTAGGTTTCATCAACTATTTCGGGGTCATCTCCTCTTGCTGTAGGAAGAATTACAACGTGAGGCTGCTTTTTGCAGAGTTCACAAGTCTTTTTAGCCATGGTACGGCTGGAGCTTCCGCCAACAAGAATAACTTTTGCACGAATATCCATATCTTTATCCTCTGTATATTAATTATTTTTATTATATAAGCCTGTAGGTATAAATTCAGGGCAGGTAAGCATCATAGCGCATAAAAAGGCGTCAGGCTCCCCATTTGCCGCATCAAGTGTACAAACACAATATCTTCGCTCGGTATCCTTTGTGTCTGCTAAAAACACGCTTTCTGTAACGGTCAGCCCAAAGCTTTGTGCAAGGTAAGCCACCTTGTTAAAGTTATCCTCCCCGCAGGGGAAGGTAACGTCAAAGCAAAGCCCCTCTGTGGGTAGGGGCATTTCAAAATCCTTTGAAGCAAGGGCGTAAAGCATTGTATCCTCGCCTTGTGTTTGCTCTATTTCACACACAAGGGACACTTTAAGCTCATAGCGCCTGCACATATTCAGAAATCTGCTCTTTTTACCCTCGGTAAGAGTAGCTATGGGAAGCATTACGTAATCTGCCTCCGAATGATACACCGCCTCAAAGGCAGACATAAAATCGGGAGCGTAATTTACGGTAAGGCTGTCAAAACGGTGGGCAAATACCGAAAAGGCTATGTCGGAATAGGGGTTTTTAACGTAGCACACCGAAGCGCCCTTATTCCTGTTTTTTGTTTTAAGCAAAGCGTGGAAAAATGAGTGAGGCGAGGTGTAACCAAGCTCGAAAGGAATATATCTGCACGCACAGATAACGTCACTGCGATCAAGCTCCAATCCCTCCTCCGCAATTTCGGCAAACAAAAGGCGTAGCATATCAAGGGCTTCCTCACAATCAAGTCCTCTTAACTCTCGGCACAGTGAATATACAAGCTCGCGGATATGGGCTTTATGCCTTAATTCCACACTTCTTTCTTTTTCCTTTACAACACAAAGATTTTCCCGCACTGCATCAAGGCAGTGCTTTAATTCTTCTGTCATATCTGATTTTCAAGCAGCTTATAGCTTGTTTTCAAGAACTCGTTAAGCTCATCAGCCGTAAGGGGTCTTTGGCCGATAAGTGTAAGGGTATACAGGTGCTTTGCCGCTTCCTCGTTCTTTGTTTCGGCAAGCTTGCGGACTATGTTGCTTGCGCAATTAAGGATAAGGGTTCTTTCCTTTGGAGCGCCCATACCCTGCATATCTGCCATACCGTACATACGCATCATATCTTCAAAACGGCGGCTTTCCTCGGAAATGTTGAGAATTGCAGGCACACTACTATCCTTTAAGGCCTCAAACTTAACTGTTGTTCCCTCTCCTGCTATCTTACCGAAAAGCTCTGCGAGCTCCTTATCCTCAAAAACCTCACCGTCGCCCTTAAAGCTTTCGTCAAGGTCGGAATCCACACGCTTAAACTTGATATTCATATCCTGCTCAAGCAGATTCATAAACTGAGTATCAACGGTTCTGTCAAGCAAGGCTACCTTAATACCCTGCTGTTCATACATATTGATGTACCAAGCAGAGGATACCTTATCATTTGCGTAATAAACGGTATTCTCGTGCTTATCCTTTGCCGCCTCAAGGTATTCCTTTACGGTCATATGCTTGCCATCGGTAAGCTCAACAAGCAAAGCATCCTTAACCTTATCGTAGAACTTGCGGTCACGCATACAGGCAAACTCTACAAAGAGCTTCATATCGCTCCATATAGACTCGTATTTTTCACGCTCGGTATTATAAAGTCCGTTTATCTTATCCGCAACCTTTTTAACTATATGACTTGCCATACGGCGAATATACTGGGAATTCTGCATATAGCTGCGGGAAACGTTAAGAGGAAGCTCGGGGCAGTCTATTACGCCCTTAAGCATAAGCAGATAATCGGGAAGGATCTCCTTTATATTATCCGAAACGAAAACCTGATTATAGTAAAGCTTTACCTGACCTTCGATATTATCAAAGTTGGAGTTAAGCTTGGGGAAGTAAAGTATTCCCTTAAAGTTAAGGGGATAGTCTGCATTGATGTGAATGTGGAACAAAGGCTCTTTGTAATCATAGAAAACCTTTGTGTAAAACTCCTTGTACTGCTCCTCTTCACATTCAAAGGACTGCTTTTGCCAGAGGGGATGAGTATCATTTACAGGCTTTTGTTCCTCTTCCTTCTTCTCATCATCCGATACCTCAAGATATATCTCTACAGGCATAAAGGAGCAGTATTTATTAAGTATCTCCTCAAGCTTGCCGCGGGTAAGATATTCCTTTTCATCGTCGTTTAAATACATTATAACGTCGGTACCTCTGTCCTCTTTTTGTGCAGAAGAAAGCTCATACTCGCCTGCCGCATTGCCTACCCAGCGCACTGCAGGAGCATCGGTATAGGATTTAGTAACAACCTCTACCCTATCACTTACCATAAAGGCAGAATAAAAGCCTAAGCCGAAGTGACCGATAATACCCGAAGAATTTTCTTCGTTTTCGCCCTCGTATTTTGCCATAAAGTCAAGAGCGCCGGAAAGTGCTATCTGGCAGATGTACTTTTCCACCTCTTCTTCGGACATACCTATACCGTTATCCGAAACGGTAAGGGTACCTTCTTCCTTATCGGCGCGTACTGTTATTTTATAGTCATCCTCAAGGTCTATCTGGCCAAGGGAGGTAAGTCTTCTTAATTTTGTAACTGCGTCACAAGCGTTTGAAACTATTTCACGGAGAAATATCTCCTTTTCGGAATAAAGCCACTTTTTAATTATGGGAAAAAGGTGCTGTGTTTCAACGCTTATTCCGCCCTTTTTAATATCTTCACTCATTTTATACCTCTTATATGGATGGCGGGGCAAACGCCCCGCCGATAATTATTTGTTAGCCTTGTAATAGTTTATAAGGCAGCCCTGTCTGATTATTTCCTTTTCATCGGGGGTAAGGGGTGCCATATTAAGGGTGAACGCCTTTGTGGTACCGTCCGGCTTTACTGCGTGCGCTTCAAAGGAAAGCTCGTCTGCATCAAGTCCGCTTCTTACACCCTTAACAAGGATATAATCGCCTACCTCAAAGGGAACTTCCTCGTTTTCATAAAGGAAGGGCAGCATACCCCAGTTGATAAGGTTGGAACGGTAACGCTTGGTGGCGTATTCTACTGCAATATTCGCAAGACCGCCAAGCACTCTCTGGCAGGAAGCCGCCTGCTCACGGGCAGAACCGTCACCGGGCTTGCGGGCGTAAACTACAGAAGCAACCTCAAGTTCAGCAGGGTCAACGCCAAGATCTTTGACTGCGCCTGCAACAGCTTCGGGTATTACACCCTTCTTTATTTCCTTTGCTCTGCCTACATATTCAGGGTCCTTACGGGAAAGGGCAAAGGTGGAGAGCTTTTCGGGGTTGGAACGGTAGGAGGAGGTTTCCCCGGAGGGGATAAGCTCGTCGGTAGTTGTTACCTCATCTGTAATAAGAGATGCAACGCCGATAAGGATGTTTTCGGAAAGCTGGGGCTGCTGGGGCCAGTCGGTAATATTGGGACCGAACACCAAGGGCTCCTCGCTCTTTGCATTGCCGTAGCCAAAGTAGCAACGGTTGCGATATATAGTATCATCAAAATGATATTCGGGAATATTATTTGTAACCTCAAAATCGGTAGCGGGAGTTATCTTACCGCCGTTAACAGCACTTGCCGCAATGGAACGAGCGTCCATAAGAGCAACGTATGCGCTCTGATTATCACCGGGCTTGGAGCCTTCACGGTTGGGGAAGTTACGGGTTGTATGACGAAGGCTGAGACCCTTGTTGGGGGGAACGTCGCCTGCGCCGAAGCAAGGACCGCAGAATGCACTGCGTACAGAAACGCCTCTCTGAAGCATAGAAGCTATAACGCCGTTCTTTGTAAGCTCAAGGAATACGGGCTGGGAAGCGGGATATGCGGAAAGAGCAAAGGCATCACAACCAACGTAGCCGTTGGAAAGAATTTCGTTTGCCTGGCACATATTATCGTAAGTACCGCCTGCACAGCCTGCAATAACGCCCTGCTGTGCGCGCAGAACTCCGTCTGCACCCATTTTATCAAGCAGGTCGGTAAGACCAAGCTCGTTTAAGATATCTGCTGTATTTTCATTAAATTCCTTAATGGTATACGCGTTGCTGGGATGGAAAGGAAGTGCTATCATACACTCAACCTTGGAAAGGTCAACCTCAACCATACCGTCATAAGCCGCAACCTCACCGGGAGCCATCTTCTTGTAGTCCTCGGGACGGTTGTGCATCTCAAAGTACTTCTGTGTCTTCTCATCTGTCATCCAGATAGAGGAAAGACAGGTGGTTTCGGTGGTCATAACGTCTATTCCGTTACGGTACTCCATAGGCAGGTTTGCAATACCGTCACCTACAAACTCCATAACCTTGTTCTTAACAAAGCCGTTCTTAAATACCGCACCGATTATGGCAATAGCCACGTCCTGGGGGCCTACGCCTGGCTTGGGCGCGCCTGTAAGCTTGATAGCAATTACTTCAGGACGGTTGATATCATAGGTACGGCGCAGAAGCTGTTTAACAAGCTCGAGGCCGCCTTCACCTATAGCCATGGTACCAAGAGCTCCGTAACGGGGATGGCTGTCAGAACCAAGGGTCATTCTGCCGCCTCCGCTCATCATTTCACGCATATAGCTGTGGATAACCGCCTGATGTGCGGGAACGTAAATACCACCGTATTTTTTAGCCGCAGAAAGGCCGAACACGTGGTCGTCTTCATTTATGGTACCGCCTACAGCGCAAAGACTGTTGTGGCAGTTGGTAAGAACGTAAGGCAGGGGGAACTCATCAAGTCCGCTTGCTCTTGCGGTCTGGATAATACCAACGTAAGTAATATCGTGAGATGCCATAGCATCGAATTTAATTTTCAGTTTTTCATCATTTCCCGATGTGTTGTGGGCACAAAGGATAGAGTAAGCCATGGTATTTTTGCTTGCTTCCTCAAAAGGTACGCCGGGGTTAGAAATAACCTCACAGCCGTTCTTGAGCCAAACCTTATTGTCAGTCAGTTTGATCATTTATCTATCTCCTTAGAATAAAATTACGCAGTATAATTATACCACCCTAAAATCCTTGTGTCAACTTATAATGATTATAGTTAGCCGAAACGGTAAGATAATTTACTGTTTCGAGTGCAAATCCTTGATTTGCGAGCAAATTTTCAAAGAAAATTTGACTATAGTGTTGTGCATTATTTAAATTTTAAAATTCAAACAATAAAATCGGCTTGCCCAAGCACTTTTCGGCGTTTCGACAAACTACAATCATTATTACAAAAATCTTTAAATAACATTGAATTACCTATTGAAAAGATAAATTCTTCGTGTTACAATATTTGTGTATATTATATTATATCTTTGAGGAGGATAACGATGAAAAAACTTATATCTATAATATTAACCCTGCTTATGCTTACTGCTATCATCGCCCTCCGTACAAGAACCTCTTCTTTTGCTGACGTAGAGGAAAAGGATTGGTACTACACCCCTGTTACCGTAGCCTGCAAAAAAGGTTATATAACCGATAGCAAAAACAACGAATTTGCCCCCAATAAAGCGGTAGATAAGGCCACGGTAATAAGCGCCCTTTACATTATGTCCGGGGACACAAAAACATACAAAAATCCATTCAGCGATATAGAAAAGAACAGCCCCTACGAAAAGGCCGCAGCATGGGCTTACGATAAGGGTATAGTTGCTCTTAATAAAAACAGCACTTTCAAGCCCGAAAAGACGGTTTCCCGCCAGGAGCTTTTATCCATCTACGAAAAATATTCGCAGAGCTACGAAACGGGTTGCGAGGTGAAAACCTCCCAAGGCTATACTGATGCTAACAAAATAGCCACTTGGGCAAAGGAATCTGTTTCCAAAATGGCGCCCTATTACCTGCTCTCCCTGCGTGAGGGCGGAGCCCTCTGCCCCGAGGCTCAGGTTAGCCGCGCAGAATTCTACGCTTCTCTCCTTCGCCTTGAAGGTGATTATGATAACGGAAAATACGACACTACTGTACACGTATCAGGCGTATATCTTACAAAACGTAAGCTTACTCTTGAAAAGGGAGCACAACACACACTTAAGGCGGCAGTCCTCCCCTCAAACGCAAGAGATACACGCCTTAAGTACTCAATCTCGGATGAAAACATTGCAACCGTTTCCGAAGACGGAAGGATAGATGCTCTCCGCAACGGTACGGCCGATATAACCGTAACCTCTCTTGACGATGGTTACACAGCAATATGCAAGCTAACAGTTAAGACCACCGTTGAACCCGCAAGCGGAGAAATAGACCCCGACAAGCCTATGATAGCCCTCACCTTTGATGATGGCCCCCGCCCGGCATCCTCTAACCGTATACTTGACGTTCTTGAGCATTACAACGTAAAGGCTACCTTCTTCGAGCTTGGCGGCTTGTGCGAAAGATACCCGGACGTTGTTAAACGCCAAAAGGAACTGGGTTGTGAAACCTCAAGCCATTCCTATGACCACGCAAACCTTTCACAGCTTACCCCGCAAGAAATATTGGACGACCTTAAGACCACCGAAAATATCATTAACGATATTCGCGGTGACAAACAAAATATGCTTGTCCGCCCGCCCTACGGTGCCTACGACCAGGAGGTAAGGGAAAATTCCTACGCACCTCTTATACTTTGGTCGGTAGATACTCTTGACTGGAAGTCAAGGGACCCCGAGGCAATAGTTGACGTTATAATGTCTGAGGTAACAGACGGATCTATAATCCTTATGCACTCTATATATGATACCACAGCCGATGCGGTTGAAAGGGTAGTACCTATGCTTTTGGAAAAGGGCTACCAGATTGTAACGGTTAGCGAGCTTGCACACTACCGAGGAATAGAGCTTGAAAGCGGCAAAAGCTACGGAGCACTTTACAATTAGATATGAAAAAGAATAAAAAGATAATTACCGACCCTAAAAAAAATCAATGCTATACAGTAGAAATAAGTGACATCAACAACCTTGGATACGGCGTTTGCCGTGTTCAGGGTGTTGTTGTATTTGTTGCAGGGGGTGTAGGGGGCGACAAGCTCCGCATTAAAATAATCAAGCGTGCGGCAGACTATGCCGTTGCACGTATTGAAGAAATTATAAAGCCCTCCCCCGATAGAGAACAAAGTCCCTGCCCCTCCTTCCCAAAATGCGGAGGATGCACCTATAGGCATATTACCTATGATTATGAAAAGCAACTCAAGCGCTCATACGTAGAAAATGCCTTTAGAAAAGCAGGGGTGAATATAGAGGTTGCGAAGGTTACAAGCAACAACGTAACTGAAGGCTACCGCAACAAGGTGCAATACCCCGTGGGCCAGTACGGCGAGATAGGCTATTATAAGGCACACAGCCACGAGATTGTTGAGTGCGATTCCTGCCTGCTTGAAAGTGATGAAACAAAAGAGATAACAGATTTTATATCAAGCACCATAAAGCTTCACGGCAAAGGAAGTCTGCGCCATATTTATATCAGACTTGCCCGAAAAACAGGCGAGGTTATGCTCTGCCTTGTAGCCGAAAAGGAAAATGACCCTATCCTGCATGCCCTTGCAAAGGAATGCTACCAACGTTTTGATAACATAAAATGCCTTGCGGAAAATATAAATCCTGATGATACAAACGTTATCTTAGGTAAAAAAACAAATATTCTTTACGGAAATGATTATATTGAGGATATCCTACTGGATTGCCGCTTCCGCATAGCGCCCCTCTCCTTCTATCAGGTAAACAGGGATATGACCGAAATGCTTTACGAAAAGGTTATAGAATTAGCCGACGTAAAGGCAGGCGAAAAGGTGATAGACCTATACTGCGGCGCAGGCACCATCGGTCTTTGCCTTGCTTCCCGTTGCCCCAATATCTCACTTTTAGGAATAGAGATAATAGAGGATGCCGTAATATCCGCAAAGAAAAACGCAGAGCTCAACGGCATAAAAAATGCACGTTTTGTCTGCGCAGACGCAACCTCCGGGGAAATAGAAAACGCAGACTGCATTATAGTTGACCCACCCCGCAAGGGTCTTACCCCCGATCTTATACAACGGCTCTGCAAAGTTGAGCCAAAGCGCATTGTATACGTTTCCTGTAACCCCGACACCCTTGCAAGAGATACGGCGATTTTTGCGCAATACGGATATAGCGCGGATACAGCTTATCCATTCGATTTATTCCCAAGAACAGGTCATGTAGAAAATATACTTTGCCTTACAAAACAACCGAAAGGATAAAGCTATGATAAAAAGAGGAATCACAAGAAGAGAACGGGAAGTTACCGATATGGAGGATATCCTTTATATCCTTGACAAATCCAAGATAGTTCACCTTGGTCTTATCGATGGGGACGAGCCCTACGTTGTGCCTATGAACTACGGCTACACAATGGAAAACGGCGTGCTCACCCTCTATCTCCACGGAGCCACCGAGGGCAGAAAAATAGACATAATCAAGGAAAATCCCAAGGTGTTTTTTGAAATGGAATGTGATATAGTTCCCTTTGAGGGCATTACCGCCTGCCATTACGGTACAACCTATGCTTCGGTTATGGGAAGGGGAAAAGCAGAGTTGCTTTGTGACCCCGAAGAAAAAAAGCAGGCTATGTCTATCCTTATGAAAACACAAACAGGCAACGATTTTGAATTTAACGACAGAATGGTAAAGGTGGTAAGTGTTATAAAAATCACCGCCGCCGAATACACCGCCAAACGCCGCCCCCATCCCGCTTTTTAAAAAGCGGAAGCGGTGGAGCCGTCCTCGCGTGAAGTATAATTTTGATTGTTCGTTTGCAGCACGAAGGATGAAGTTAGCAGAAATCCATTATTAAAATGATAAAAGGAGATACAGCCTTGCTGTATCTCCTTTTTACATTAACATTTCTGTAGGTGCGATTGTGGTATTTAACCCTTTTGACTTGTCAAAAGGATTGTTGAACACCCTATGACAAACACACTTTAAGGGGAAGGTTTTATTACAAATTTCAGTTTACCCCTTACCGTTCCAGCAATAGGTGCAAAGCTTGCAGGGTTCAAGGCCGATAGCCTCAATTATACCCTCAAGGGACTGGAATTCAAGGGATTTAAAGTGCAGCTTTTCGCAGATAGCCTCTCGAAGCTTTTTGCCGCGCTCGGTGGAAAAATCGCTGTACTCTTCAATATAGTTCATACCCTCTTCCCCTTCAAGCTCCATTATGGTCTTACGGGTAATAAGCTCCATTTCGCTTGTAGCGCGGGAGAAGTTAAGGTATTTACAGCTGTACATAATAGGGGGGCAGGCAGAGCGCATATGAACAGACTTTGCGCCGTGGTCGTAAAGAAAATCAACGGTTTCCTTAAGCTGTGTGCCACGCACTATTGAATCGTCCACAAACAGAAGGTTTTTATCCTTGATAAGGTCGTGAACGGGAATCTGCTTCATTTTTGCAACACGGCTGCGGTCGCGCTGGCTTGTGGGTGTAAAGCTTCTTGCCCAGGTAGGTGTATACTTTATAAAGGGTCTTGCAAAGGGAATCTTACTTTCGTTAGAATATCCTATTGCATGGGGAGTGCCCGAATCGGGAACGCCACCGATATAGTCAACGCCCTCTGCGTTACCGCTTTTCTTATCGTGGCGAGCCATTACCTCACCGTTGCGGTTACGCATAACCTCAACGTTAACTCCTTCATAGGTAGAGGTAGGGTATCCGTAATAGGACCAAAGGAAGGAGCAGATACGCATTTCTTTGCCCGGTTCAAGTATACGGGTCACACTGTCAGCATTTATTTCAACAGCCTCACCGGGGCCAAGCTCTTGATATATTTCAAAGCCTAATTTTTCTGCTGCATAGGATTCAAAGGTTACACAGTAACCGTCCTCTGCACGGCCGATAATCACGGGGATTCTTCCCAGGCGGTCACGGGCGGCAATTAAAGTACCGTCATCCTTGATAATAAGTATGGAAGCAGTTCCCTCAACGCATTCCTGTGCGTATTTTATGCCCTCTGCAAAATTGCTTTTCTGATTTATAAGTGAAGCTATTATCTCGGTAGAGTTAACGGCTCCGCCTGTCATTGCGGCAAAATATCCGTGTTGATTTGACAGATAATTTGAGATTATCTCCTCCGCATTATTTATAATACCTATGGTGCAAATAGCATAAGCCCCCAACTTGGAGCGTATAAGAAGGGGCTGGGGATCATAGTCACTGATACAGCCCATAGCGGTGCAACCCTTCATTTCATAAGAAACCTTATCAAACTTAGTTCTGAAGGGAGAGTTTTCAATATTATGTATCTCTCTCTGCAGACCTATCTCGCTGTCATAGGCCGCCATACCTGCGCGGCGTGTACCGAGATGTGAATGATAGTCCGTTCCGAAAAAGACGTCTGAAATAGTATCGTGTTTACAAGCAGCAGCAAAAAATCCGCCCATTTTGCACCTCCGGGATCTACGATAAAAATATAACTTATTATAACATTACAGCTTTTCAAGGTCAATAATAAATATTGAAAAATAGGAAAAATTGTGTTACAATTATCTTGATAATATTATTAAGAACAAAAAAGGAAACAAAATATATGAAAAACGGTATCATTCTTGCAGGAAATATACTTGTAGACGCCTTAAAGGATATAGATATCTACCCCTCCCACTCAAATCTTACAACCATTCGCCGCGTGCAAAAGGCCCCCGGCGGTCTTGTTTGCAACTGTGCCCTTGACCTTGCCCGCCTTGACCGAGAGCTTGCGGTAAAGGTAATGGGTATAATAGGCGATGATGATAACGGCCGCTTTGTGGAAGAAACCTTTGCCGGGGAACCCAACATTGATATGACAGGCGTTATACATATGGGAGAGACCGCGTTTACCGACGCTATGTGTGATATGACAAACCACACACGAACCTTTTTCACCTACCGCGGCTCAAACGCTGACCTTGCGCCCTGCCATTTTGACTTTGACAAGCTTACGGGAGATATTCTCCATATAGGATATATACTTCTCCTTGATTCCCTTGACGCCCAGGACAGCGAGTACGGCACCGCTATGGCAAGGGTACTTGCCACAGCGCAGGCAAAGGGAATAAAGACCTCTATAGACGTGGTAAGCGAGGAAGGCGACCGCTTTAAGCGTATGGTAAGCCCCGCCCTTAAATACACTGACTACTGCATAATTAACGAAAGCGAAGCAGAAAAGGTAACCGGCATTGCCCTTACCGAAAACGGCAAGGTGAGAGAAGATAAGGCATACGAAGCTTGCAGGGCCCTGTTTGATATAGGAGTTGCAGAGTGGACGGTTATCCATTCAAGAAGCTGCGCCTACGGTATGGATAAAGAGGGCAATTGCTACCGCGTAGCATCCCTTAACATCCCCCGTGAAATGATAAAGGGTACCACAGGTGCAGGAGATGCCTTTGCTTCAGGCGTGCTCCTTGGCGCGTATAAGGAAATGAGCCTGTATGATGCGATGAAGCTGGGTACCGCCACAGCCAATTCCTCTATACTTTCCTCCGGTGCGAGCGACGGAATAATGCCTTATACCGATACACTTAAATTCTACGAGGAAACCCTTAAAAAATACGGAGAAATGGAATGAAATAATTAAAGGAGAGCGATTTTTGCTCTCCTCGCTTTTTGTAAACCACCGCAAGATGGTTTTTTCAAAAAAGTGGGTTGACAAATTTATACTTTTGTTGTATTATTGTGTTAGTACAATAATACAAGGAGGTGCTTTAATGGCGTGGAAGTTTAATTCTCTTACATCTGTTTCTCACCAGATAGCCCAGCGTTTACGAACGGAAATAGTAAACGGCAGATATGCAGGCGGCGAGCAGTTCCCCACCGTAAGGGCGCTGGCATACGAAGCGGCGGTAAACCCCAACACTATGCAAAAAGCGTTGGCGTTGCTTGAAGACGAGGGACTGATTGAGGGCCGCGGCACGGTAGGCAGATTTGTTACCTCGGATGCCTTGGTAATAGAGCAGGCGCGTAATTCGATACGCGAAAAATTTATGGAAGATGCTCTTAAACGCGCTCTTGAGCTTGGCATATCAAAAGAAATGTTCATTAATTATATTAAGGAAAGTGAGGGATGTGAATGAATACCCCCATACTTAAGTGCGAAGGTTTGTGCAAGTGCTACACAAAGAGCTTTGCCGTACTTAACGATTTCAACTTCACCGTTCCCAAAGGAAAGATAGTGGGACTGCTTGGCCCTAACGGTTGTGGAAAATCCACTTTAATGAAGCTTGTTTCGGGCTTACTTGTTCCCAACAGCGGAACCATAGAGATAAACGGCGAGCCCCAAAGCGAAGCCAGCAACCGTTATATTTCCTACCTACCGGAGCGCACATATTTTACCCCATCTATGCGAGTAGAACAGCTTATAAAATACTTTAAAGAATTTTATGAGGACTTTGACGAGGACGTTGCCCGCAAGATGCTTGGCGACCTTGGAATAGACAGCCGTGCAAAGCTGAAAGCCCTTTCAAAGGGTAACAAGGAAAAGGTACAGCTTATACTGGTTATGTCCCGCAAAGCAAAGCTCTATATGCTTGACGAGCCTATCGGCGGCGTTGACCCTGCGGCAAGAGAGTACATACTGCAGACCATAATCGGCAATTACAACACAGAGGCATCGGTTCTTATAACCACTCACCTTATTGCCGATATAGAGCCTATACTTGATGAATTTGCCTTCCTTAGCTACGGCGGAAAGATACTGCTTTCGGGCAATGCAGATGCAGTAAGAGAAGAACAGGGCAAATCACTTGACGAAATATTCAGGGAGGTGTTCAAATGTTCCGTAAATGCTTAAAGTACGATCTTAAATCCGTTTCCACCATATGGTTCATTATGGCGGCAACGGTACTTGGATTGTCTGTAGTTGCAGGTAATTGCGCCCGCATTATTGCTCAGCGCGCACCATATGGCGAAACAGACGGACTTGAAGTGCTTGGTATAATAGCCTTTATATTTACCCTTGTTGCCTTTATAACCGTAACTGCCATTCTGGTATATCTGCGCTTCTATAAGAATTTTTATACAGATGAGGGTTACCTTACCTTCACCCTGCCTGTAAAGCGCACCACCCTTTTTGCTTCAAAGGTAGCCAACGCCTTTATTTGGCAGATTGCTACATTCATAGTAATCGTAGGTGCCCTTGCCATAATGGTTGTACAGATACCTGCAAAGGGCATGTACAATTATGCAGGCTTCCCCGAGCAATACCGCCATATGCTGGATTATTTTGCAACCCTGATCCATGACGCGGTTAAGGTTATTCATACAGAGGTTGGAGCTTGGATTTTCCTGTACATTGCAGAAATCGTAGTATTCTTTTTCCTTACCATGTTATCAGGCATTTACCTTTACTACCTTTGCATAACCGTTGCGGCAGTAATTGCAAAAAAGAACAAAGGCCTTGTAGCCATAGCCCTGGTGTACGGCTCCGGTATTGTAGTAAATTCCATATATAGAGCAAGCGGATTCCTATTGGGCATCTGGGCAGAGGCCGGAAGCATTCTATACGTTATAGAAGAAGCTCAAGGCTACGCTATTATTGGAGCTGCAGGCGCTTTGGCCTGTGTTGTATGCGCCCTTGTTTGCCTGATATTCAGAGCAATAAACTTAGGCTGCTTAGAGCGTAAGCTCAACCTTGCATAGGAGGTGTTGATATGAAGAAGATTTATTCAATTATACTTGCCCTTGTTATCATAACCGCCCTTTTTGCAACCACGGCATACGCAAGAGAGGATTATACTTGGGAGCACGATGGCGCAACCGACACATTTTACAATGGCGTAAACACCTATGAGCGGTACGATATCTTTGACTTTGAAACGATTGATGCAGAAATCATTTACGTGTTCACAGACCCAGGCTATAAAAATGACTCTTTTGCAGAAATATATATGCTTGATACTACTGACGAAATAATCTATTTGGTAAGCGACTATGAATATAATATCTGCGCATACGTTACCGAAAAAGGAAGAGAAATGCTTGACGCCTTCCATAACGGAAACTACACCAAATTAAGATTGCGTCACACTTACAATTATGAAACAGCCGAGCTTGATATAAGCTTTTTAAATAAGCTTGATGAAAACAACGGCGAAACCAAAGTGTTTGACGTAAAGGACTTGGAAAAGCTCCCCTGCTTTGAATTGGATGTTTTTGATGAAAGCGACTCCCTTTCCAAAGTTTACGGTGCAGTATATCTTTTAGGCGAAGAATACTACTACATAAATTATAATGAGCTTGATAATTCCTATTTCGACAGTTACGGCGTATTCTCATACCGCCGCGGAGAGGTTGAAGCCGTAAAGCTTAACAAAGAAACTGCACAAATGATAACCTCAGCTTCACATAATCTTGAGTACAGAGAAAGCGAATACATCTATGAGGACGAAGCAACCTTTGAGTTTGGAGATATGACGGCGGCTCAAGCCCAAAAAGTTTTTGTTGCTCTGTCTTTGGTAGCAGGCTTCATCCTACCTGTAATTCCCTTTGTGCTCGGTCTTGTTCTGGCTAATTCAAAGAAGCTTGGCAAACCCCGCCGTTGGTATCTTGTATCTGCACTTTCCCTTTTGTGGATGCTGCTTGCAGGAGTTATAATTTTAATAATTATATAAACAAAAAAAGCACCAAATGGTGCTTTTTTTATTGCTTATTTATCCTTAAGACTTATCTTAATATATTCCGCTTTATCCCCTATTGAAACCTTAAAGCGATACTCATTTCCTTCAAGGGAGGAAAGGTTGGGATTGAATTTAAAGGCAATTTTACCCGTTTCGCAGGCAAGCTTTTCAAGGTTATTCTCGTTAAGAACAAAAAGCTCATTTAAGGGGCAGGTATTGTAGCTGCCGCCCGCCTTCTTTTCAAGAGAAACGGTGCAAGCGCCTACCTCCTCGTCGTTACGAAGGGCCGTTATTTCAAGGTTAAGATATTCGCTCTTCTTAACCTTTGCGATGTTATCGTAATAGGGTTTATTTTCAGTATCGGGAATAAATACCGAAAGGGCGTATTCGTCACGACCATCAAGTGTAAGCGCAACGCCTTCACTTTCGGCATCCGTACCGCTTATATTTTCAAAATATTTTCCATCGGGACTGCTTACAATAACTGCACGCACAAGGGCGTTATCTATCGCTTTTCCGTAATAGTTGGAAACCTTAAGGGTAAGAGTGGAGCTGACAAGCAAATTGCCGGTGTTATCCTTTGCCATGGGTATTGTAACGCTGTTAGCTCTTGTGGGGGCAAGATACTCATTGCCGTGTCCGTCAGTAAACACGGTTCCATCGGGATACACACCGTGTGCCAACTGCATAACAACAAGTCCGTTATTATATTCCCTTGCAAAGCTACCCTCCGAAAGGGTGTACTCTACGGTAAGGGTGTCCTTTTCGGCAGTTACCGTACACTTGGAGCCGTTTGCTTTTGCAATTGTGTACTCTGCCTGCTTTGAGTATTTTGTAAGGTCATACTTTAGGTTTTCGGTCACACTGTAGAAATGATTAAGCCTCATAGTATAACTACCGAGTATTGTGGTGCCCTCGGCAACTTGAACGTCCTCAAAATTCACCGCAACAACAAGACGCTCGGTAAGCATACTGCCCTTATCATCGGGGTTAACGCTTCTGGGAATAGTGAGCTCGTAAGGCTTACCTGTTGCCATATTAACGAAGCTTGTAAGGGGAATTTCTATTATACCCTGGGTATTAAGGGTAGCAAGCTCTGCCATAGATACAGAGTCATAAGCCTTGTTTTCCGAAAGAGGTGTACCCTCCTCTATTATCTCCTCCTCACCTGTTACAACGTAGTAATAATAGGTGGGGGTTTCTTCCACAGTTTTATCTATAAGAGTAAGGCGGGTGCCCTCCGGGAAAGCGCCACTTAGTGCCGTGTAAAGATCCTCGTATCTGCCGGGGTAGTAGGAGGTTTCATAATTAGCGCTGAACACAGAGTTCTCGTTTATTACTATAGGATCGTACGCTATCTCCTGCTTTTCATTAGGATTTTTTTCATCAACTATATACTTATCAAGGCCGTTATAATGTACGCCCGGTCTGTAGCCTGTGTAATCCTCGGGATTTGCCGCAACGGTCAAAATCGATTTATCCGCACCGGAAACAACTATGCTGTAAAGCTCTGCATAATTTCCCGCAACTACAAAGGACGAACCAAGTATTGCTCGCTGCGCGGCGCTTTCATTTTCTGTAGGATTATCGCTTATGGCAAATTTAACCGCCATAATACCCTGCAGATATTTATCTTTAAGCTCTATTGACGCAACAGTTGAGTTTGTGTCAAGAGCGCCGAAAACATATATAAGCGAACGTTCCGGTAAGGGCAGATATACGGTATCTGCCGCAGAAAGGGTTGCATTACCTCCAAGGCCAAAGATAGGCTCGGAATACAAATCGGTTTCTGCATTTTCTTCACAGCCAACGCTTACGCCTGCACCATATTCAGCCTTATTACCCTCAAGCTTACCGCCCCAAACAAGGAATACTGCATTATTTGTCATATACACACCGCCGCCTACGCCGCTTTGTGCAGAGCTTTCTACCTTTGTTGCGGTGTTATTGGCAACAAGACCGTCGCTCATGGTAAAGCGGGCACGCACAGAAGTATCCTGAGCAACATATTGAGCGGTTTTATCTCCAAACACAGGCTTATAGTCCTCTTCCTCGGGCGCTTGCACCCAAGTGGAATTAAGGTATACACCTGCGCCCATAAGAGCGCTGTTTGAGCTTATCTCACCCTGCGCCATTACCACGCTTCCGTCATAGCAGTATATACCGCCGCCTAAAGAAGCATAGCAAGTGCTTATCTTAGCACCCGATAAATTAAGGGCGCCACCGGGAGCAACGTACACGCCGCCGCCCATGGTATATACCACATCGGCTGTGGTGTAGGATTCGGTCTTTTTATTTATATTGTTTATAACTGAAACGCCCTGTGCAAGATTAAGAGTTCCCGTTACCATAAAGGCAGAAGAAGCCGCTGTTATATTACATCCGTCTACAGTAAGTGCCTTGTTTACGGCAGCTTCAAGGGTAAGAACCGCATCTGCTTCAACCACAAACATTGCCTGCTCATAACCTGCCGCACGGCGAATGGTTCTTGTATCAAAATCGCTATTGGTAAGGGGATTAACATCAGCACGCAGAGTGATGTTGGCGTTTGAAACTACTGTTATCGGTGATGAAACAGAGGCATCGCCCACCACAACTATGGTAGCACTTTCCCATGCTCCCACGTCTGCAAAGGCAGCCGCAAGGGTGTCATAACCCTTATCACCTATAAAGGCAACGTATGCATCCTCAACATTCGCAAGCAAAAGCTTTGAATCCTTTGCAATAAGTGCAATAGAAGAGTCGTAACCCTCGCTTAAAACTATATTATCGGTAACTGCAGCAGCAGCACTTCCGTTTGCATCAACGTATTCTGCAACAACGGTATCTATTTCGGTACTTTCGGGTGCCACCTTCATAGTAACCGTAGGCGCCCAGCCTGCAACCACAGTTATATATTTACCGCTATCAAGGCTTACTTCACCGTCAATCGTTGCATCATTGCTTATCTTAAAGCTGCCTGCAATATGAACGTTGCCCGTTACGGTGCCGCCCTTCATTTCAAAGCTGCCGCTTGATTCAACAGCAGTAGA
>JAZOTL010000047.1:0-2589 GCA_045657645.1 Eubacteriales bacterium | reverse complement strand
CTATTTTAAACCTCTTTCCTTCCTTGAAGGCTTGAAGGTCAGAAGGATAAAAAAGCAGATGCTTCACGCGGCAAAAAAGGGTCTGTGCTTCCACCTTTGGTGGCACCCTCATAACGTAGGTGTTATGACCGATTTTCATATGAAGCAGCTTGAGGAGATATTCTCCTATTACGAAGAATTAAAAGAAAAATACGGTATGCGCTCTCTTAATATGCAGGAAGTAGCAACCGAGATAAAAAACAGGTGAAATATGTACCAATTCTATTATGCGCAGGGGATAGCAAAGGATGTTCCCGAATTTAAATTGAATATTGCCGACCGCTTTGATATTAAGGCGGTACGTCCTGCTATGTGGGAGGAGCATTGCCTTGAATGTTCGGCGCCCCTTTGCTTTAATAATTGCGTACACTACAGTGCAAGAAGTGACGGACGTTGCAAACGCTTTGAAAACGGTCTTTTGGTATACGATAACGAAAAGGGCTGTTCCGGCGAGGGAATGCGAGTGGAATTCCGCCCTTGGGCAAATATGATGACCGTACTTTTCCCTGCAATGCTTTCAAATAAGGATTACGCTACCCTTACAAAAAAGAATAAAAAGCTTGGTAAACTTATCCGCTACTTTGTAGAAAGTAAGTTGCCCGTTTCATTGCGATGGAACTTTATTAGAACCATCGAGTTTATAAGAAGGCGCGGACTTCGTAAGATGACCGGGCTTGAGAATACACCCGATGCTTTTGTGTTCCACGGCTACAGTCATTATCCTGAGAATTTTAACCTGATTATTGAGGTATACGATGACCACAGCTCCGTATATAAAACTGCCATAACACTTAAGCCGGGAGAAAATTTGGCTGTATTGACAGAGCTTTCTGCTGAATGTGCCAAGGCAGGGAACCTTGTTAAGATATATCCCGAAAATGATATACAGGCAACCCTTGACATACTTTGGTGTGATTTTGTAAAGGGAACTGCCGTTGCCGCAGATAAGCCTGCCGATAAGGTAAAATGCCTTGTATGGGATCTTGATAACACCCTTTGGAATGGCATACTTATTGAAACTGATAACCCCGATACTTTAGAGTTAAAGCAGGGTGTAGAAGATACTATAAAAGAGCTGGATGCCCGCGGAATACTTATGTCGGTTGCAAGTAAAAACGATTATACAGGTGCTTGGCAGGTAATTGAAAGGTTGGGGCTGGCAGAATATTTCCTCTATCCCCAAATACATTGGAATCCTAAAAGCGGTTCTATGCAGGCTATAGCTTCAAATCTTAATATCGGTATAGATTCTTTGGCGCTTATAGATGACAGCGTTTTTGAAAGAAAGGAAGTTTGTACTTCCTTACCTATGGTGCGTACATATGACGTAACAGAGCTTGATAAGCTGCTTGCACTTCCCGAATTCTGCGTTCCCGTAACCGATGAAAGCCGCCGCCGCCGCGAAATGTACCGTGCGGAGGAAAAGAGAAAGATTTTGCAGGCAAGTGCCGCAAGCGACCCTGTAGAGTTCTTACGCAAGTGCAATATAACAATAGACATTTTTGAACCTGCCACAGAGGAAGAAAAGCTCCGTTGCTATGAGCTTGTAGTGCGTACCAACCAGCTCAATATGTCGGGTATAAAATATACCCCCGAGGAATTTGAAAAGGTAATTTCAAGAGAGGGGCACCGTAATTTTGCCGTGTCCTGTAA
Organism: Eubacteriales bacterium; assembly: GCA_045657645.1. Lineage (GTDB taxonomy): Bacteria > Bacillota > Clostridia > Oscillospirales > CAG-272 > RGIG7300. Next base: position 897 of record JAZOTL010000047.1, on the reverse strand, counting down.
GGATGATTTTGGTTCTTATGGTATAGTGTGCTTCGGTCAGTATAAGGTTGAGGATGATACTCTTATATTTACCGAGTTTGCAATGTCCTGTCGTGTTGCAGGCAAGTATGCGGAAAGCGCGCTGTTTACCAGGTTGCTTAAACGCGAAAATTGCCGTAAGGGCCGATTTGATATTATAAAAACAAAGAAAAACACTCTTCTCAGAAACACCCTTTCGGATATAGGATTTTTGATCTGCAAGGAAAGTGAAGATGAGCTTCACCTTGAATTTTCAAAAGAATTAAAAAACAATACGGTAGTACATATAACGGAGTGAACTGATGGATAAGAAGATTTCTGTCATAATGGCGTGCTATAATTGTGAAAAGACTATGCGTAAGTCTATTGATTCCATTATTGCACAAACCTACACCAATTGGGTTATGATATGCTGTGACGACGGTTCAAGCGATAATACTCTTGCGGTACTTAATGAATATAAGGAAAAGTATCCCGACAAATTTGTTGTTATAAAAAATGACGGCAACAAAAAGTTGCCCTATTCCCTTAACCATTGTCTTAAATACGTTGAAACCGAGCTTGTGGCTCGCATGGATGCTGATGATTGGTCCCTGCCCGAAAGGTTTGAAAAGCAGGTGGCATATCTTGAAGCCAATCCCGAAATAGACCTTGTAGGAACGGGTGTCAGCGTTTTTGACGGTGAAAAGAAGATAGCGTCTATTATTAAAACGCCTAATCCTACAAAGGAAAGCATGCTTCGCCAAAACGCTTTTTCCCACGCTACTATTATGACATATAAGCGTGTATATGATGAGCTTAACGGATATTCTCTTGAACCCTTTGTTGAAAGGGTAGAGGATGTGGATCTGTGGTGCAGATTTTTGGCCGCGGGATTTA
>JAZOTL010000046.1:0-5042 GCA_045657645.1 Eubacteriales bacterium | reverse complement strand
AGGCACACTTTCCTTTGAAACAACTATTACATCTGCGGTCTTTTCAGCAACAGTCGGGGCACTCTTGACAGTATCTACTGTGTTTTGGGCTTTGAAGCTTAAAATGCTGAGTGGAGAGCTAAAAGAAACCGGGCAGCAAAGCCTGAAGGCTACAACGCTCCATAAAAGATAGGAATACTTTTTAGGGGCGTTTTTCATAAACAGGCGCGCCAAAAGAACGGCAAGTATAACTATACTTGCGTTTGTACTCATATCAAGTATGTTATTGAATACGTGAGTCATAACAGTTACCCATCTTAAACTTTATATTTGTCGATAAGCTCTTTTAACTCCTGGGCCTCTTGTTCGCTGATTTTGTTTGAGGAGAGAAATGCAACCAGAAAACCGGGCAGAGAACCGTGGAAATTGCTTTCTACAAAGCGGTTGCTTGCAAATGCCTGTGCGTTATCCTTTGAAACAAGGGATGTTATAACGTAGTCCTCGTTTTTTGCAAAACCTCTTTCAATAAGTTTTTTCAATACAGTATATGTGGTAGATTTTTTCCAACCACGCTTTGCAGCACAAAGCTTTACAAGCTCTCCTGAGGCTACGGGCTCGTTATCCCACACAATAGTCATAAATCTGTAATCGCTTTCGCATAATTTCATATCCATAGGAAAACACTCCTTTAGTTTATATATATAGACTTCCTAAATTGATTTTATCACATAAATATTATATTGTCAATAATAAAAAAACCACCGAATTCGGTGGTTTTAATAAGTATTATGCCTGGGTTTCATCAAGCTCGTCGTTACGCTTGATGTGGCTGTGCTTAAGCTTAACGGGTTTAAGCTGTATATCGCCTGCTTTGATAAGGGATATCTTTGTAAGCATAGGACCGAAAAGCTCGTAAATAAGAACTGCAAACAGTGCAATGTTACGGATAAGAGCTCCCTGTGCGCCAAGCTGTTCTGCGGCTGTAATAGACATTCCTATTGCAACACCTGCCTGGGGAAGGAGGGTTATACCGAGATATTTATATATATTTTTATCACATCCAACAGCCTTTGCGCTGAAAAATGTACCTACATATTTACCTGCAGAACGGAAGAGTATATATACAATACCGATACCAACAATAGCTATATTTGTGAATACCGAAAGCTCAAGCTCTGCACCGCTTAATACAAAGAAGAGGACGAAGAGAGGGGCGGTCCATTTGTCTGTACGTGCCATCATATCTTCAGAGAAGTCACACATATTGCAGAACACGGTTCCAAGCATCATACATACAAGCAGAGAAGAGAAGGAAACGTGTACGGGTCCGATGTGGAAATCACACATAGAAAGTGCAACCGTAAGGATAACGAAGGTTATTGCAACCGAAAGACGCTTACTGTTGGAAGAGAAGATACGTTCTATAACTGTAAATATGCAACCCATAATAAAGCCAAGGAGCAGGGAGGCAAATATCTCTACCAAAGGATTTACGATTATTGATATGGGATCAAAGGTACCATGGCTCATGGCCTTTGCAATACCAAAGGATATAGCAAATATAACAAGACCGATGGCATCGTCAAGAGCAACTATGGGCAGCAACAGATCTGTAAGTTTACCCTTTGCTTTGTATTGGCGAACTACCATAAGGGTAGCGGCAGGTGCTGTAGCTGTTGCAATTGCACCCAGGGTTATGGCAACGGGTATGGATATTACCTCAGGCATTAAGTAGTGCAGACCAACAAGCGCTGCATCAACAAAAAGAGTTGCGGTAAGCGCTTGAACGAACGCTATTACTGTTGCCTGCTTTCCTATTGCCTTTAACTGCTTTACTCTGAATTCGTTACCTATGGTAAATGCTATAAATCCAAGAGAAACTTCGCTGAATATAGAAAGGGCTTTTACTTCATCCAACGTGTGAAAGCCTATACCGGGGATCTTTAACAGTCCAATACAAAAAGGACCGATGATCACGCCTGCCACAAGATATGCGGTAACTGCAGGCAGCTTTAGGAGCTTTGAGATACGGGACATAAGAAGTCCTGCAATCAAGGCTACTGAGATGGATAATAATTGAGTCATTAAAATCAACCTTCTTTATATATAAAATATAGTTTTCACCGATTGCATATTGTATCACTTTAGAAATGTTAAGTCAAGTATGAAAACAAAAACCTCTGTTTTGCCCATTAAAAGGTCAAATACAGAGGTTTTATTGTGCATTATTCTAGATGGGCTAAAAGCTCCTTTTTACATTTAAGAAAGCTTTCGCTTACGGTGAAATCCTTTTCTTTATTTTCAAGGACTATCTCAGAGCGTATTACGGCAGGGCGCTTGCCTATTACAAGTATACGGTCGGCAAGTATAAGAGCCTCGTCGGTATCGTGGGTGATTATAACGGTGGAAAGCTTCAGCTCCTGTTTGACCTTGAGATACCATTCCTGCATTTTACGGCGGGTCACGGCATCAAGTGCACCAAAGGGCTCATCAAGCAGAACTACCGAATCCGACTGTATATAGGTACGCATAAGGGCAGCTCGCTGCTTCATTCCTCCCGAAAGCTCCCGTGGATATTTGCTTTCATAGCCTTCAAGACCAAAGACGGGGAAAAGCCTTTTTGCCTTATCCCTTGCAGATTTTTTATCAATTCCCTTGATGGTAAGGGGAAGACAAACATTGTCAAGGACGGTGTAAAAGGGAAGGAGCAGATCCTTTTGCTGCATATAGCTTATATTGCCCGGCTTGCCCGTGATATCCTTACCGTATAGCTCAACCGTGCCGCAGTCCGGCTCCATAAGGCCGGAAAGAATGTTCAAAAGTGTCGTCTTGCCGATGCCCGAAGAGCCGATTACCGCAAGTGTTTCCCCCTCGGTGAGAGATATTTCAATATTTTTGAATACCTCATTTGAACCAAAGCTCTTGGATATTCCTTTAGCATAAAGAATAGTTTTCATTACTTTGCAAGATAGTCGTTTGTAAAGCCGTAGCCGTCGGCTATCTCCCTTTCAATAAGCTTGTTTTCCCACAGATAGTCAAAAAATGCATCCCAACGCTGCGCTTCAAATATACCCCAATCCGATGCATCGTCGATATATTTATCCGCAAGCCACTTTTGGCTTGCAAGTACTATTTCGCGGTCAAGCTCGGGTGCGTGTTTTATAAGGATATCCGTTGCTTCTTCAGGATTTTTTATGGCATCGCGGTAACCCTTTTCGGTAGCTTCAAGAAACGCCTTTGCCGCTTCGGGATCGCTTTCAAGGAAGCTGTTGCTTGCTATAATTACAGGTGTGTAATAGTCAAAGTCCTTTTCGATATCCGAAAAAGCAAAGTAGTTTGTATCAAGACCTGCAACCTCACAGGCAATGCCGTCCCATGCGTAATATATCCAAACGCTGTCTACGTTTGTTTTAAGAGCGGAAACAACGTCTGTTACGGTGGAGGGTATAAGTTCGAGCTTGCTGAAATCTCCGCCGTCCTTTTCCATACAGGTCTGTATCATCGACTGCTCAACAGGCAGACCCCAGGTGGCGTATGAATGACTTTCAAGCATTTTAGGGGAATCTATACCCGTTTCACCTAAGGATATTATACCCGAAGTGTTGTGTTGTATAAGAGCCGCTACAGCCGTAACAGGCAAGGGCTCTTCAAGGGCATAGGCGGGAGCAAGGTAATCCTGGAAATCCACACCGAACTGTGCCTGGCCCGAAGCTACAAGAGAGGCGGCGCCGTCTTCAGGCGGCTGCTGCACGGTAACGTTAAGTCCCGCTTCTTCGTAGTACCCCTTTTCAAGGGCTACGTAAATACCCGTATGGTTGGTATTTGGTGTCCAGTCAAGAACAAAGGTGATATCGGTTTTGCCCTCGTCCTTTTTACAGGCGGGCAGAACCGCAAGTATAAGTATGAAAGTAAGTATTAATGCAATAGTTTTTTTCATTGTTTTCTCCTATATGGCATAGCAAATTTCTCGATTAGTGAGATGAGATATATAAGTGCAATGCTGAGAATGCAAACAAAGATTATTACTGCAAACATCTTGTCATAGGCGTAGGATTTTCTTACCCTTGTGAGGTATACACCGAGTCCCTTGTCCCCACCAAGCCATTCTGCTATTACCGCAGATACTATGCAGTATGAGGAGGATACGCGCAGTCCCGAAAAGAAGTGGGGAAGGCTGCGGGGAAACTTAAGGTATCTGAATATCTGCACAGGGGATGCACCCATTGACTTAAGCAGATTTATTTCGTCTGCCTCACAGGCCTCAAATCCGTCCAGAAAGCCTATGGTTATGGGGAAAAAGCAGACAAGCACTATAAGCAGCACCTTGGGGGTAATGCCAAAGCCAAACCAAAGCACCAAAAGGGGTGCTATAGCAACCGGAGGTACGGTTTGAGTTAGAACAAGAACAGGGTAGAGCGCGTGCCTTACAGGGGCAAAATAATTCATAAGAACGGCACACAAAAAGCCTGCAATTATACTAATACCTATACCTAAAGCCGCTTCGGTTAATGTATACGCGGCGTGGTCCATAAGGTTACCAAAGTCGGTAATAAAGGCTTTTACCACCTTTTGAGGAGAAGGGAGCATAAAACTCGGTACTACCTCAAAGATGCAGAGCAACTGCCATATTGCCACAAGGGCAACAAGCGCACCTGCCGCCCATAAGGCGTTAGCGGTGTTTCTTTGTTTTTTCATCGATAGTCATTACATCTCCCACAGCGGCACAGATCTTTACGTAAGTCATTATCTTTTCAGCGCCTGCTTCAAGGGATATCCTCGTTACGTTCTTTATTATCTCCATAACGGTGTCGTAGTCACCTTCTACCGTTGTTTCGAAGGGGCCTACCTCGGTGTGCAGACCAAAGCTCTTAATGTAAGCTATAGCTTCGTCTACTATACGAACTACCTCGGCATCACTAGAGGTCATAGGCAATATCTGAATTGCCGCACTTGTGAGCTGCATATCATCTCTCCTTTGTGTTTTTATTTTAAAGGTACCTTTTGAAAACAAGAAAGCAAGGCACCAAAACTAAAAAAGGGAACTTCCGAAAACGGAAATTCCC
>JAZOTL010000045.1:0-2232 GCA_045657645.1 Eubacteriales bacterium | reverse complement strand
CACGAAGAATGGTTTCGGGGTCGGACATAGCGGGAGAAAGACCTGCGGAGTTAATAACGTTCTTTATCTCACCCAGGGATGCCGCATATTCGGCAAGCTCTCTTACGCTGTTTCTGTCAGATGTATCGCAGGCCTTTGCATAAGCCTCGCCGCCAAGCTCTTTTATGGCGTTAACTGCATTTTCAAGCTTTGCAACGGTTCTGCCTGCAAGAACTATTATCTTATCCTTGCACATAAGCTTTGCGGCCTCAAATCCCATACCGCTTCCGCCGCCGGTAATAACACATACGTTTTTCATAAGTGGTCTCCTTGTTTTTTTATATCAATTATTTTAAACAACACATACAAATGCATTATATCATAAAAAACATAAAATGTCAACAAAAATCCCGCCCCCGTAGGAGCGGTAAATTATTTACTTATTCGGTGGTGTAGTTATCAAAGTAACCCTGAATGTAAACAATGGGTGTACCCTTGTCGCCCGAACCGGAGGTCAGGTCGCAAAGAGAACCGATAAGGTCAGTGAGTCGTCTGGGAGTGGTACCCTCGGAGAGCATCTTACCTACAAGGTTACCGTCCTTTTCCTGAATCTTGCCCTTGATAGCTTCCTTAAGAGCCTCACCAGAAAGATCTGCAAAATCGTTATCTGCAAGGTACTTGAGCTTAAGCTCGTTGGGAGTACCCTCAAGACCGGAGGTGTATGCGGGAGAAACAACGGGGTCAGCAAGTTCCCAAATCTTACCGATAGGATCCTTGAAAGCGCCGTCGCCGTATACCATAACCTCAACGTTTTTGCCGGTAGCTGCCTTGATTCTTGCCTGAATATCCTCAACAAGAGGCTGACAGTCACGGGGGAAGAGCTTAACCTGGTCGTCGGTAGCCTTATTGGAGCCGAGAAGACCGTACTCTTTATTGTAACCGCTGCCGTTTACGGGAGCGTTGAGTATTTCATCAAGACCGTATACCTTTTCTGCACCTGCAGCCTTAAGCAAACGCTTGGTTCTTGCGCGGGTATGAATATCGCAAGGAAGAACGTTCTTGGTATAAGCAAGAATTGCTCTGGGGTCGTTAGCGAAAATTATTTCGCATTCTGCGCCCGCTTCCTTAACGAGACCTTCATAATATTCAACGTAGTCAACACCTGTAAAGGGATGCTTTACGTAGCCGAAAAGCTCACGATATTTCTTGGTATCGAGAACGTCCTTATAGGGGTCGATGCCATGCTCGTCAAGCATATCAAGGCTTACAAGGTGGTTACCAACCTCGTCGGAAGGATAGGAAAGCATAAGAACTACCTTCTTTGCGCCCTTTGCAATACCGCGGAGACAAACGGAAAATCTGTTACGGCTGAGAATGGGGAAAATAACGCCCACAGTCTCGCCACCGAACTTTGCCTTAACGTCCTCTGCAATATCATCGGTTGTAGCGTAGTTGCCCTGTGCTCTGGCAACGATAGCTTCGGTCATTGCAACGATGTCGCGGTCACGAACGGCAAAACCGTCATCTGCTGCTGCCTCAAGAACGGAGGCAGTAACTATCTCTGCAAGGTTATCGCCGCTGCGAATAATGGGGGCTCTAACGCCTCTGGAAACTGTACCGACCATACGGCTCATAAATACATTACTCCTTTATTTGCGCCAAGGCGCAAAAATATATCATAAATCACAACTAATAGTATACCACAAAACAATGGATTTGTAAATAGATTTTTCTTCAAGTATGTTTCAAAAATGCAAAATATATTAGACTAAAATGCTATAATTTTCACAATTTCTTATTCTGTAGCATATAATCATAGAAGGAATGAGGTGTGCGCATGTTTATATCTTCAAATTTTGAAAGATTTATCAGCAAAAGACCCGATGGGTGGGCAATAATAAAGGGAAGCGTCGATCACCCCAACATTGAAGGCAACGTCCGTTTTTTTCAAAGCGATTACGGGACTTTAGTGGTTACTGAGGTCAAGGGACTCCCCAAGGGCAGCTCCCCTTGCAAAAGCCCGATTTTTGCTTATCATATCCACGAAAAAGGAAATTGCCAAGGCAACTCCGACGATCCATTTGCCGAGGTAGGAGTCCACTATAACCCTCACGGATGCCCTCACCCTTACCATGCGGGAGATATGACTCCCCTCTTGGGTGCGGACGGGTATGCATTCAGTGCTTTTTTGACAAACAGATTTACTGTAAAAGAGATAATCGGCAGAGCGGTTATTATTCACGCATCCCCCGA
>JAZOTL010000044.1:0-19002 GCA_045657645.1 Eubacteriales bacterium | reverse complement strand
TTTCAACGACCTTTGTCATCTCTGCAGTACGTATATCGGTAACTACGATATCACCCTCGCAGAAGGATTTATACAGCGCTTTTACCTTTTCGCCTATTTCGCGGCAATCTGCACCTATGGTACGGGAATTATGCTTAAGCTCGTAGACCATATTACCGGGAATAATACGTTCAGGGGCGTGTACAAGGTTGATATCCTCGCCTATTACAAAGCCCTTTGCCTCAACCACAGGTCTTACAAAGCGATCTATGGTACCGGGGGAAACCGTTGATTCTACAACCACTGTAGCTCCCTTGGGGCACACCTGCATAACACTTTCTATTGCAGAAATAACATAGCAAGGGTCAATCTTCTTACTATCCTTATCATAGGGGGTAGGAACGGCAACTATGTACATATCGGTAGATATATACTCACAGGAAAACTCTATTCCCTTTTCAAGAGCATTAGCGAACAGTTCGTCTAAGCCCTCCTCCTCAAAGGTGGTCTTTCCTGCACGCAGGGTATCAACAAGCTCTTTATTATAGTCAGTTCCCACAACCTCAACACCGTGAGAAGCAAACATAAGAGCTGTGGGTAATCCTATATAACCCAAACCTACTACATTTATTTTTGACATTTTTAACTCTCCTGTAAGCCTTGGCTTTTAGATTTAATATAGTAAATATAATAAACAAGTGAAAACATAGTGGTGAAAATGCTGACAAGAACGGTAGCAATTGCCGCGCCCTTTGAACTGAAGAAATGTATAAGCACTATATTGAGCACCGTATTTAGAATACCCGAGGTTAAAGTATTTATAAAATTAACCTCTACCTTGCGGATAACAAGTATCACGTTACCGAGAATCTTTCTGAAGGTGCCGAAAATAAAGAAGTTTATTAACAATATACGCAAGGTAGGCACCGCGTCAGCATACTTTGCACCCCACAGGATATCTACCACAAGGGGAGCTGCCACAAACAGCACCAAGGTAATTGCGCCGTTAATAAGAGCAAGCATACCAACAGACTCTCCTATAAGCTTGTTCATAGCCTTAACGTCGCGGTTTCGTTCCGCAAGTAAGGGATAAACATAGGTAATATAGCTTTGGGGAATAAACATAAGCGCCGCAGGAATCGTTGCCGCTATTTTATAGGTAGCGGTAAGCTCGGGATTATTAAGAATAAGGTCAACGCAGGTTATATCCATAAGGATAAGCAAAGAAGAAGTAAGATTTGTAAGACAGCAAACAACGCTGAACTTAACAAACTGACGCTTTTCGCTCTTTTCAAGGCCCATACCCGAAACATCTGCGTGGGGGCAATGCTTGTTGATAAAATATTGCGATATAAGCGCGTTAGTTCCCTGGGTAAGATATGCGGCAATTATAATACCGTAAACACCAATAAGGCGGGTTACAACAAGATTAAAGGTAACATTAAGCAAAACGCTTAACATATTTGCATAAGCAAACTGCTTGTTCTTTTTATTGATGCGCAGAACGCTGTGATTAAAGTTTGAAAAGTAGGTAACAAGGCAGAGCCCTGAAAGCGCGGCAAGCATCCTTCCCTGTTCGGGGTCCTTTCTGCCAACAATAACAGAGAAAGCAAGTATAAGGATGGCTATAAGAATATTGGTTGCCGTACCTACACGTATAGAATAGCGATAATAAAGGCTTTTCTTTTCAAGGCTTACCTTTTCGGAGCAGTACTGCATAATACCGCTTACAAAGCCAAGACCCATAAACAGCGCAAAATAATCGTACATATTGTGGGCTGCAACATAGGTACCGTAAGCGGCTTTTGCAAGCATCCTTGTAACAAAAATATTTACTACAAAGGAGCCTATCTGGGAAAACACACTTCCGCCAAATATATGAAAGAAGCCGGTTTTATAAAGCTTTGAAAACTTACTCATCTTCGCCCTCCAGCTTACCAAACAAGCCGTAAGCGCTGCTGATACAGTCCTCTATGGAGCAATATGTCCAATTCCCGTATCTGCCGAGGGTATATATATCTTTATTTGCAAGCTCTTTTTTTATTTTTTCCTTTTCCGCCTGTGAATCGTGGGAAATATGTACGTATGCAGGATCCATAAGCAGGGTGTTGTAGGCTTCCACCTTATGGTCGGTGATAATACCTACCTTTTCAAGGTCACAAAGGGTATTTTGGTAAAGCTTTTCCGTATCTACCTCACCCTCACGGTTAAGACCAATCTCAACGTATATACTCAGCTTTTCATCACCAAGAATGTTATTGTAAAAGCCTACGCGATAAAAGGTAAGTGCCTTATCGGGGTAATATATCCAATGCACTTTGTTATCTACAGCCTTACGGTCAAAGCCGATATTAAACACAAGAACACGGTTTGAGGTGTATTCTTCCTTGTGCTCAATACCGCAAGTACGTAAAAGCGCATCAAAGGGCATTGTATTTATAAGCTTATCGTAATGTATGGCATAGTCCTTTGTATATGCAATCTTGTTTTCTGTATCAACAGACTGAACTTCCTGAGATAAAAGGAGATTTTCATCAGGTATAGACTGCATAAAGTGAGTTACAAAGGCCTCGGCCCCCTTGCTTGAATAGAAAAAGCTATCATTGTAGGTCTTAATGCGCTCACCGCGGAAGCTTTGAACTATCTTTGCGGCATCAGCATTGGGGAAAAAGCGCCCCATTGCATCTACGTCAAGGTCATTTAAGTCACAAGAATAGAGCTTTTCATTATAGGGAATAAGAAATTTTTCGGAGATTGCAGTGCCGAATTTAGAATAAAGCATACCCTTAAAGCCTTCATTGTCTGTATGCTTATCCTTTTCAAAAAGATCGCAAAGGCAATCCAAAAACTCTTCCTTAGGAAGCTGATGAATGTTAAATTGGAAGGGGTAATCTACATACTGCCCCTTATAATATATCTTTGTGTTTTTTTCGCTGTAAACACTTGCAGGGTCACAAAGCAAAGGAGAAAACTCCTTCTGCAATTCAGGCTCGTTAAAATGGAAAAAGTGGCCTGCATAATCCCATACAAAATCCTTTTCAAAAAAGGTCTTGCAGTAACCGCCGCAACGTTCCTCCTTTTCAAGGATAACATAGGAAGAATTATTCAACTTTGAAGCAAAGGCAAGACCGGTAATTCCGCCGCCGATTATTAAATATTCTCTGTTGAGTTCTTTCTTCATGTTTCTTAAAACACCTTAAATTCCTTATATAATTTAATTACAGCTCCGGGGGTGTAATTATCATTAACGTATTTATTCCCTTCCATATTTAGAGTGGGAGGGGCATCAACAATTTTATTAAATGCAGAAATTACGTCCTCTTCACTCATAGTGTCTGGGGTGTCAACATAGGGATGCTTGTACTTATACAGTACCCGTTTACCCTTAACTATTCCCTCTATGACCATCATAGAAAGGCCATCGTGAAGTGGTAGTCTTATAAGTAGGGATATTTCTTTATAAAGCTCGTTCATCTGAGCAAGATCAAGCTTACCGTGGAATTTAACGTTCGGCAGTTCAAGAGCACCGTAACCCTCGTTTGCAACTATATGAAAGGGTATCTCTGGTCTTGCCAGCGCTAAAGCCCTTATAAGCTCAACACCGTAAAACTCTTCTTTTCCTGTTGGCAGGTATACAAGCGCCGCGTGGGTTTGGGGCATTTCCTGCAATTCCATTTCCATTTCAAAAGGAACAACGGGAATAATGGCCGCATCTATACCAAATTCCGCAAGCTCATCACGCAAAAGCTCACTGCATACAAGATGGGTGGCACCTTCTATATAGGGGCGCAACGCATCTATACGCTGAGGCAGATAGTAAACGTCACTGCCTACCCAATGTATAATAACCTTTGTATTATACTTTTTTGCGGTTTTAAGATAAAGCTTTTGGGATATGATATTGCCGCCTACAAAGTAAATATAGTCCGCATCCTTTATCTGCTTGTGGTAATCAAGGGTGCGCAAAAGATGCAGTTTTTTCGTGCTTTGAAATTCGGATACTTCATGTCCGTTTTCAGAAAGCAGTCTTTTTATATGTCTTGTCTGGGGATATCCTGTAATAAGTACCTTTGACATACTTTATTCCTTAATCCTTTGGTATAAGTGCAATTATTTCCCTTGCCGCATTGGCAAATTCAAATCTGTTAACTATTTCGATATCCGGATCAAAGGGAGAATCCTTGCCCGCTTTAAACGCCTGATAGTCACGCAAAACGTAGTCTTTAAGCTTTTGCTTATCCGCTACGGCATTAGGCTGTTCATAGGTCACGCCAAGCCTTGCCTCTTCCATAACACGACCAACTTCACTGCCCGATACTTCTCCTGTTACTATGGAAACGATAGGTCGGTTCATCATTAAATATTCAAGGAACTTTCCGGGGAACACACCGTATTCACCCTTTTCGTTCCAAGTAAGGAGCATAAGGTTACGAGAGGATGCCTGGAATTCAAGGCATTGCTTACGTTCAAGAGAGCCTGCGTATTCAACATTACTTTCAAGTCCGTAACGCTCTGCTATTGCAAGCATAGTTTCCTTTTGGTTACCTGCATAGCGTATGCTAACGTCAGAAATGTCAAGTTTGCCTTCCTCCGAAAGCTCTTTTATAACCTCAAACAAGGGACCGGGGTCACGTTTACCGTGATATAAGGAACCAACGTAGGCAAATGAGAATTTGCCATCCGGCACAACGCTTCCTGCATCAAAATCATTTCTGTCAAAGCCGTTGTATATTACCGAAGCTTTATGATCGAACCTTCCCTTGAACATACGCTCATAATATCCATTGGAAACTGCGATCAAGGCTTCAGCTTTCTTGCAAATCTTATCCTGCAGATACTGCCTGTAGGGTCTTGATATTTGAGGAGTAAAATTCACCACGATAGGGTCACGGAAATCTGCTATCCAAAACATTTTGGGGTAGCGTTTTTTCATTTCAAGACCCATAAGGTGTGAAGAAAGAGGACCGTATGTAGAAAAGATAACATCATAGTCACTATATCTTTCAGGCTCATTATCAAGCGCCTTTTTAAAAACATTTGCAAACTGAACCTGCTGACGCAGCTTAAGCAATTCACCAATCTGTCTTTTTACCACAAGCAGGGGACTTTTTCTCTTCTGCTTGGCAATAAGCTTGGTTTTAGGTGTTGCGGCCGTATAAGTCTTATCCTCGTCAGAAAGCATAGGCACGTCTATATAGTTTATATCGTCTATTTGTTCAAGTATATCATCAAAGGAATGGTCCAATTGACCAAAGGGCTTAACGCAAACTACGCCCACATAGTAACCGCGGGCCTTTAAGGCCTGTGCCAGTTTTGTGGGACGAATAGCGCCAACGTTATGACGGGGAGCAAAGCTATAACTTAATATAAGTATTTTTTTCAATTTACTCACCCCTCAATAAGTTTAAAATATCTATCGCTTATGGCAGCTTCGTCATTTCTCAAAGCACGCTTATATGCATTTTCAACACAGCGGTAGCGCAGCTCTTGGTCGGTCATCATTTTATATAACGCATCTGCAAATGTCCTGTGTACGTCTGCGGTGTTATTGTAATCAAAATCGGGATTACCGTCAAAGCAGGGTGTTACAATGCCGTTATCGGCTTCATAAAAGCTATCGGTAAGCTCCATTTGTGTGTATTCATCAAACATTACTTCACGGGGACCCGTGGAACAAAGGGTAGCAACGGCAGGGGTTCTGCAAAGCAGAGCCTCAACCAATGCATTGGGAAATCCTTCGCTTATAGAGGGAAAAGCAAAAACATTGCTTTTTGCAACGTATTTAAAGGTGTTGCTTCTATGACCCAAAAGGAGAATATCCTCTGCATATTTGCTTTTTGAAGCCATTTCGGCAAGCTCGTTCTTATACGCTCCTCTGTGGTTACCCATAATAACAAGTCCTGCATCAGGCACACGCTCTTTTAAAAGCTCAAAGCTCTTCAAAAGATCCCATTGGCCCTTATGACGGCTGGCAATGCCAACGGTTGTTATTACCTTATGGGTATTGTAAAAGCTCTGCACTTCATCTTCAAGTGCTTCCTTTGATTTTTCTATTATATCTTCACAATCAAAGAGATTTTCAATAGTGTGAAGCTTACCTGCATCTTCGGGATAGCGTTCACGGTAAAACTCTTCCATTTCTTTTGCGTTGAAGAGTATATCAGCGCCGCTTTTAATTACCTTGTGATAGTTTTTAGTGTGCAGTTTAAGATCTTCAAATCCTCTGCAGGCACCGTAGGTCTTGCATTTAAGATGTGAACAGCGCATAGCAAGATTTGCAACCGAGGTAAAGGAAAACACAACGTCTATATTTTTTTCACGGCAGATACGGCGAATGCCCAAAACACGCTTAATAAGGTTATATACTTTTTTGGGCTTGCACTTTGTCATTGGAGCGTTAATATTTATAAGCTCACCTGCTATATCATAGCTCACATCGGTATCATCAAAAACTATGTAATATACGTTATATTTTTCCGAAAAAAGCTTTGTAAGGCGAGAAGCCATTCGTTCGCTTCCGCCGCTTTTTAAATGTGGGGTTATAAAGGCTATATTCTTCATAAAAACACTCCCCTAAAGCCATAAAATACAAAATACTGTATGTGAGCATACACATACAGTATTGTATCATATTCGGCATAAAAAGTCAAGTTAATCGGCGATATGCCAATTAGTGTAAGAAGGGGTTAATTCTCCTCTTCTTTAAGCGTTTCATTAACCTTTACAACTACCGCTAATGCGTGTTTATTATCGCACTCGGTAACCGTAACAGTAAGGTTTTCATAGTCAAAGGTATCTCCTACTCTGGGCAGCTCTTTCAGCTCCTCTATTACCCATCCGCCAACAGTAGGACTTTCGGGTTCACCCTTAAGGTCAAAACGCTCATACAAATCATCAAGGCTTGCACTGCAACGTACCTTGAACTCATTTTCGGATATAGGTTTGAACTCTTCGATTATCTCATCATGCTCATCCCAGATATCGCCTACAAGCTCTTCGATTATATCTTCAAGAGTAACGATACCAGCAACTCCACCGTACTCATCTACAACGGCAGCCATATGGGATTTACTTTTTTGAAGCTTGACCATAAGCTCCGAGATCTTCATTGCCGGCACTACAAATTCTACGGGCTTGGTGATTTTCTTAAGGTTTTTGTGGTTAGCCATAAAGAAATCCTTTTGGTTTACCACGCCTATCATATTGTCAATGGTTTCACGGTATACGGGGAGTCTGGAATATCCGCTTTCACGGAAGAGCTTTTCAACCTCATCCCAACTGTCACCTATCTCAACAGCCTCAACCTTAACACGGGGCTGCAGTATATCCGCTACTTCAATATCGTTAAACTCTATAGCGTTACGGATAAGCTCTACCTCGCCTGCTTCCATATCACCGTCATTTTCTGCTTCCTCAACCATTGTAAGAAGCTCTGCTTCAAATTCTCCCTTTTCCTCTTCAGGCTTAACAACAAGGGAAACAAGCTTCTTCCATCCCTGGAATATAAGGTTAAGGGGATAAAGAAGTATAGTTAATAAATTAAGTATGGGGGCCGAAAACATAGCAAAGCTTTCAGGACGGTCCTTTGCAATACTCTTAGGTGTAATTTCACCAAAAATAAGCACCGCAACGGTTGTAATAACTGTTGCAAGGGTAGTACCTCTGCCAACGTCATCAAGCAAGCCTATAAACAATGCCGTTGCTACCGCAGTAGCGGAAATATTTACTATGTTATTGCCTATAAGTATAGTTGAAAGTATTTTATCATAATTTTCGGCAAGCTTCATCACAAGCCCTGCCCTTTTATTTCCTTCCTGTGCCATATTCTTTAGGCGAATACGGTTCATTGAAGTAAATGCTGTTTCCGTTGCAGAAAAATATGCGGAAAATATAACGAGTATTATTAGTGCTATAATCTGCCCTAAACTGCCACTGTCCATTTTGTTTTGTTTTTCTCTCCTTAAAAATAAAATAACACGCAAAACACGGTACAAGCAAAAAAGCCTGCCACCGGCATAGCGTGGAATCAATCGATATTCAAATTAAAGCATAAAGGCGGTTTGTCCAAAACCTATTGTCCTCATTTCGAATTTCATTGCCATTTATATTAACACAGTTAAGATAAAATGTCAATAGTCATATGTAAAATGAATGTAAAGGTACTTGAAATAGCAGGTAAGATATGCTAAAATAATGTTAAACATGGAGGATTTAATATGTTCGCTAATAAATACGTACCTTGCACTATAGGCAAGCAAAAAAATATAGCTCTCATCGCACACGATAATAAGAAGAAGGATCTTATACAATGGTGTGAGGAAAACAAAGCCGTGCTTTCCCAGCATTTCCTTGTGGGCACGGGTACCACAGCTCGTATGATAGCCGAAAAAACAGGGCTTCCTGTACGTGGCTTTAACAGCGGCCCACTTGGCGGTGACCAGCAGATAGGCGCACGCATTGTTGACGGCCGTATTGATATGATGATATTCTTTTCAGACCCCTTAACTGCACAGCCCCACGACCCTGACGTTAAAGCGCTTCTGCGTATCGCACAGGTATACGATATACCTATTGCAAATAACAGAGCTTCTGCTGATTTTATAATCACATCAGAATATATGAACAAGGAATACACCCACTATCTGCTTAACTTTAAACAGAACATCATTGACAGAGCGGATACTTTATAATAACAACAAACGGCGGTTCTACCGAACCGGCGTTTTTATATTTATTATTTAGAATATGACTTCAATACCTGTTTAAGTCTGCGCTGATAACCCTTTAAGTTTGCACCAAAGAAGGATACAAAGTTTGCATTTTCATCGTTTATGGTATTTCTGAAAATCTTTGAGGTTTCCATAAAGTGACCATAGAAATATCCGAAGTTGAAGCTTATACCGTCACGAATCAAATCAAGCATAGCGCCGGTATCCTCATCTCGGGAATACTTGTACTTAAGCGCCTGATCGTAGTATGCAGGGATAACCTTTGCATTGCTGATACCCGAAAGCACGTCAAGCACGGCACCGCTCATCTCAACGTTGGGGGCATCAACAGGAATTACCGCAACAGAAAAATCATCGTATGCCTGTGTATAATAAGCTTCTTGGGATGCATCCCACTTGGGATAAGGAACTATACCGTAATCATCCTCCATATCCACGAAGCTTGCAGCAGAACCAAGAATGGAATGATAGAAGAGCGCTCTTCCCTCTGCAAATATTTCATCAAGGATATTTTCGGTATCGGAAGAATAGCTGTAGTTGAAATAAGTATCATCACTCTTCTTGAATTCGATCATTTTTTCAAGAATACTTACAGCTTTCGCCTGATCCATATCAACAACTATTTCTCCTACCTCGTTTTTCTTAGTAACGGGGATATCAAAATGTGCTGTATATGCATCTGTTGTATCGGGTATATCACTGATATAACCAAAAAGGTCATCAGCGGGGCCAACGTCGATTGAACCGTCCAAATCACTATACTTATCGCGGGAAAGCTCTATAAGCTTATCAACAGTCCACTCACCATTGCGCACAAGGTCGTAGATATTGTCAATATTGTAGTTTTCTGCAAGGTTCTTATTAAAGAAGAGCACGTATACGCTTTCCCAATATGTAAGGCAATAGTCACCTACTATAAATTTAAGATTGCCGTCAACGGTAAGCTCATCAACTATATCGCTAAAGTAATGCTCTGCATCAAGGTTATCCTTAACGTAAGGAACCTCATACATATTCATATAAAGGTCGGTTAAGTCAGGATTTGCCATATATGCTTCCTGGCTCATAATAAGGTCATAGCTTTGGCTGCCGGCCTGTATTGAATTTCTGAAGGTATTGATAAAGTCTTCTGAAACGGCAAACTGACCGGGGATATCATAAGCCACAAGGTCAGCAAGCCCAAAACGAGCCTTTACCTCTTCATTACGCTCATAAATTGCCTGGTTAACAAGCTCTACTTCTCCCTCGTCTGCCGCAATCTCATGGGTGTATTTACCCCAAGCGTTATCCTCACGGCAAAGAATAGTAAAGGTTTTGCCTTCAAATTTAAGATCTTCTGGCACGGGAGTGTCTATAGATGTAAATTCACCGCCACCCTGTGAACCTTTGGAACCCTTGTCACATGACGCAAGCATAGGAACCAGCATACAAGCGACCAGCAAAAGCGCTACAAAACTTTTAAAGTTTTTCATAACAATTACCTTCCAATAATTATTCTATATAAAATGATACCATAATTTTAGCCGCTTTGTCAACAAAAAAACAGGAAGGTTGTTATTTAACCTTCCTGTTTTATTACAGTGTTGCAGCCATTACAGCCTTTATGGTGTGCATACGGTTTTCAGCTTCATCAAATACTATCGAAGCTTCAGACTCAAATACCTCGTTTGTAACCTCCATACAATCAATACCGAACTTTTCGTATATCTGATTTCCGATATCGGTATTAAGATCATGGAAAGCGGGCAAGCAATGCATAAAGCGGCACTGGGGACCCGCATTGTTCATAAGCTGGGTAGTTACCCTGTAGGGGGTAAGCTCCTCAATACGCTCCTGCCATACCGCATCGGGTTCACCCATAGATACCCATACGTCGGTGCAGATAACGTCCGCGCCCTTTGTTGCCTCCATAGGGTCTTCACAGAAGTTTATGGTTGCTCCTGTCTGCTCTGCTATCTTCTTGCATTCGTCTATAAGAGCAGCATCCGGGAAATACTTTTTATTTGTGCAAGCGGTAAAGTTCATACCCATTTTTGCACAGCCTATCATAAGGGAATTACCCATATTATAACGGGCATCACCCATATATACAAAATTAAGTCCTTCAAGCTTGCCAAAATGCTCCTTTATGGTAAGCAGGTCAGCAAGTATCTGTGTGGGGTGGAACTCGTTTGTAAGACCGTTCCAAACAGGCACTCCTGCATACTTTGCAAGCTCCTCAACCTTTTCCTGTCCAAAGCCGCGGTATTCAATACCGTCATACATTCTGCCAAGTACACGGGCGGTATCTGCTATACTCTCCTTTTTACCTATCTGGGAACCGGAGGGATCAAGATAGGTGGCGTGCATACCAAGGTCAAAAGCTGCAACCTCAAAGGCACAGCGGGTACGGGTGCTTGTTTTTTCAAATATAAGGGCCACGTTTTTACCCTCGTGGATGCGGTGGGGTATGCCCTTTTTCTTTTTATCCTTTAAATCTGCCGCAAGCTCCAGCAGTTCCTTTATTTCATCGGTTGTAAAATCAAGCAGTTTGAGAAAACTTCTACCTTTTAAAGACATATTAAGCCTCCTTAATTGCGTTTTTAATTATTTCAACAGCTTCTTTAAGTATATCCATAGGAATATTAAGGGCCGGAAGAAGCCTTACCTTATCCTTTGCAGTAAGGCAAAGAACGCCCTTTGCCATACAAGCCTTAACTACGTCTCCGGCAGGCTTTACGGTTTTTATGCCAATCATAAGCCCCATGCCGCAAACAGCCTCAACTCCCTCTGCATTCTCCATAGTCTCGAATACATATTTGCTCTTTTCCTTAACAGAAGCAAGAAGGGCGTCATCAAGTCTTGAAATTACAGAAACGGCGCCTGCACAGCACACGGGGTTTGCACCGTAAGTGGAACCATGATCACCAAAGCCAAGAACGTTTTCTGTTTTTTCCGACATAAGAACGGCACCTATGGGAAGTCCTCCTCCAAGGCCCTTTGCAGTGGTTACTATGTCAGGCTTAACACCATAGTTCATATAACCGTACAATTCACCTGTTCTGCCGTTGCCTGTTTGTACCTCGTCCACTATCATAAGAACGTCTTCACGCTGACAAAGCTCATACACACCACGCACAAAATCGGGCTCCATAACGTTTACTCCGCCCTCGCCCTGTATACATTCTATCATAACAGCGGCAACCTTATTCTCCAAAACAAGCTTTTCCACACTTGAAAGGTCGTTCGCCTCAGCATACAAAAAGCCTGGGGTAAGAGGATAAAAGAGCTCGTGATAATGCTCCTGTCCCGTTGCCGCAAGGGTGGTTACGGTTCTGCCGTGGAAGCTGTTCTTTAAGGTGATTATGTTATAATACTCGCTTCCCTTTTTATCGGTTGCGTATTTACGGGCGATCTTTATGGCACATTCATTTGCTTCAGCGCCGGAGTTTCCAAAGAACACCTTTTTCATACCCGTACGAAGGCAGAGCATTTCTGCAAGGTCGGTACAGGGCTTGGTGTAATAGAGGTTAGAGGTATGCTGTACCTGTGCAAGCTGTGCGGTAACAGCAGCCTGCCACTCATCGTCGGCAATACCAAAAGCCGTAACACCGATACCCGAACCCATATCTATATATCTTTTACCTTCGGTATCATAAACCTCGCTTCCCTTTCCCGAGATTATCTCAACAGGAAAACGGGCATACGTACCTGCAATATATTCCTTATCCTTTGTGGTGATATCACTCACGTTATTCATCTCCTCTGACCATAGTACCGGCACCTTCATCGGTAAGTATCTCCATAAGTATGGAGTGGTGCACGCGGCCGTCCATAATTACCACGTTTTTTACACCGTGTCTTATCGCCTCTATACAGCAATCCACTTTAGGTATCATACCGCCGGAAATAACTCCCTCATCATAAAGCTTTTTAGCTTCATGAACCGTAACGTCGGCAATGAGGGTAGAAGGATCGTCTTTATCACGCAGTATGCCTGCAATATCGGTCATCATTATAAGGCGTTCTGCATTAAGCGCTCCTGCTATCTGAGCTGCTGCAGTATCACCGTTTATGTTATAGGTATTTCCCTCTTTATCACAACCAAGAGTAGAGATAACAGGAATATACCCCTTTTCAAGAAGGTCAATAACAGGTCTTATATGTATCTTTGTTATTTCACCAACGTAGCCCAACTTCTCGTTTTTGATTTTTGCTTCAATAAGTCTGCCGTCCATACCGGAAATACCCATTGCTTTGCCGCCCTTCATCTCAAGGAGGTTTACAAGGGTCTTGTTAACCTTACCTGCAAGCACCATCTGTACAATATCAACGGTTTCCTTATCTGTAACGCGAAGACCGTCTACAAAAACAGCCTCCTTGCCAAGCTTACCCATAAGCTCATTTATTTCAGGACCGCCGCCGTGTACAAGAACAACCTTAACGCCTACAAGCCACAGAAGAACGATGTCCTCCATAACCTGGCGCTTAAGTTCTTCATTAATCATGGCGTTTCCGCCGTACTTGATAACTACTATCTTGCCGTTATATCTTCTTATATAGGGCAACGCCTGAGTAAGAACCTCAGCGCGCTGACCGTTAGAAAGCTCATTTATTTCCATAGTTTTTCTCCAATATCAGGTACGGTAATCACCGTTTATCTTTACGTAATCGTAAGTAAGGTCGCATCCCCAAGCGCTGGCACTGTATTCACCCTCACCTACGGATACTATAATATCTATCTCTTTTTCAAGGAGTATTTCCTTCGCCTTTTCTTCAGAGAAAGGAACGCCTGCACCATCACGGCATACTTCAATTACGCCCTTTGCGGACTTAAAGGAAACATCAACCTTATTTACGTCTACCGCAGCACCGCTGTAGCCTATTGCGCAAAGCACACGGCCCCAGTTAGCATCCGCACCAAACATAGCCGCCTTAAGAAGACTGGAGCATATAACGCTCTTTGCTACGGTTTTAGCGCACTCAAGTGTATCGGCACCGCTTACCTTACATTCAAGGAGCTTTGTAGCACCCTCACCGTCACCGGCAATCATACGGCAAAGGTGAACGGTTACGGTGTTAAGCGCCTTCATAAAGGTATCAAAGTCATCGCCTTCACAGCTTATCTCTTCATTTTCTGCCATACCGTTTGCAAGTATGGTAACCATATCGTTTGTAGAGGTATCACCGTCAATGCTTATCATATTAAATGTATTTGCAATATCTCCCGAAAGAGCTTTTTGAAGCATTGCAGAAGAAATAGCGGCATCTGTTGTAAGGAATACAAGCATTGTTGCCATATTGGGGTGTATCATACCGCTACCCTTTGCTATACCGCCAAGACGGCATATCTTACCGCCGATTTCAAACTCAACTGCCACCTCTTTTGAAATGGTATCGGTAGTCATTATAGCCTCTGCCGCTGCAAGACTGCCCTCTGTGCAAAGACCTTTGGCAAGTGAATCCATAGCATTTGCTATAGGGGTTACGTCAAGCTCCTGACCTATAACACCTGTGGAAGCAACCACAATGTCCTTATCGGATATACCAAGTGCATCTGCAGTAAGCTTACTCATAGCCTCAGCTATCTCTATACCGTTGGCATTACAGGTATTGGCGTTACCGCTGTTGCAGATAACTGCCTGTGCATAACCGTCACAAATATGATTTTTTGTTACGGTAAGGGGAGCGCCCTTAACAAGATTTGTGGTATATACTGCGGCACAGCTTGCCTTTTTTTCGCTGTAAATAAGCGCTAAATCCTTCTTTGTACGGTTCTTACGTATTCCGCAATGAACACCGTTTGCAAAAAATCCTTTTGCGGCAGTAACGCCGCCTTTAATAAGTTCCATCATTATTCTCCTAAATTAAGTCCTGTGCCTTCATCAACAGAAAGCAGTATGTTCATATTCTGTATTGCGGCACCCGATGCGCCCTTACCAAGGTTATCAAAACGGGCGGTAAGTATCATTCTTTCATCATTTCCGTATAGAGAAATTTGCATATCATCTCTGCCCGAAAAAGCTGCAGCAGATAAAAAGCCTGCTTCGTCAGCTTCCACGTCAAAATGAACCATGGGGGTGGTATAGGTTTCTCTGTATACCTTCTCTATATCCTTTATACCGCCCTTTACCTGGGAAGCAAAGAGGGGTACGGTTACCTCCATACCGCTGTAGAAAGAAGCAACTATAGGGGAAAATACGGGTTCATTTTCCATACCGCATATTTTTTTCATTTCCCTTAGGTGCTTATGCTGCTGACCAAGGGCATATTGTCTGGGGGCAGAAAGCAAGGGATCACGTTCAGGGGATTCATACTGTGCTATCATCTGTTTTCCGCCACCCGAATAACCGGTAAGTGAAAAACAGGTAAGCATAGCGTCCTTATCTATAAGCCCTGCTCTTACCAAAGGCTCGGTAAGCGCCACAAAGCCGCTTGCGTGACACCCGGGATTTGCAATTCTTTTAGAATTTCTGATTCTTTCTCTTCTTCCGAAAAGCTCCGGAAAACCGTATTCCCAACCGTCGTTTGTTCTGTGGGCGGTTGATGTATCTATTATAGCTGTATTTTTATTCTCGCATAAGCTTACCGCTTCGATCGCCGCGGCATCAGGCAGACAAAGGAAGGCTATATCCGAGGAATTAAGGGCTTCCCTTCTTGCCTCTGTATCCTTACGCAACTCCTCAGGCAATATAACAAGCGAAATATCGCTTCTTGCTTCCAGCCTTTCACGGATGCGAAGACCTGTTGTACCTGCGCTTCCGTCAACAAAAACTTTAGTCATTTTTCATCTCACTAATAATACAATTTGAGCGAATAAATATTCACCCATGATAATTATGCATTATATTATATATCTTTTAACGTGAAAAGTCAACACAAAATTTATATTTATGCATATTTTTTCATATTTTTATAAATAATTATGCTCATACCATTCTTTTTTGTTTATTTAGTATATAAACAGAAGCGACCCAAAGGCCGCTTCCCGAATTAAACACATATTAATCAGCAAAATCGCTGATGCTTTTCTTATCTCCAACGGTGAAAACGCGCAATACGTTAGTAGTTGAACCGCTTAATATAGGAAGTCCTGCGGTTATTACAACTCTATCACCGTCCTCTACCATATCTATCTGCTTTGCACAGTCAACGGCATGAACAAACAACTCGTCGGAATTGTCAATTTTACGGGCAAGCACGGGATAAACACCCCAGGAAAGGGACAACTGATGAAAGCTCTTTAAAAGGGGAGTTGCCGCAACAATCGGCTCGTAGGGGCGGAACTTACTCATACGTCTTGCGGTATGGCCATGCATTGTAACCGCAATTATTGCCTTTGCCTTTATATCGCGAGCAGTAGTACAGGTAGCATCGCATATAGCGTTGGTAATATCACCGTAGTCTATATCGTATTCGGCATCCTTATAGGTGCCCATTTCAAAGGCATCCTTTTCCGCTTGATTTGCAATAGACGCCATTGTTTCAACGGCCTTTACGGGATATTTACCCATAGCGCTTTCACCCGAAAGCATTATTGCAGAGGTGCCATCAAATACAGCATTTGCAACGTCGGTTATCTCTGCTCTTGTTGGCGTGGGACTGTTTATCATAGATTCAAGCATCTGCGTAGCAGTAATAACCATTTTACCTGCCTTATAGCATCTGCGTATAAAGCGCTTCTGCAAACCGGGAAGGCGTTCAAAGGGTACTTCAACACCCATATCGCCTCTGGCAATCATAATACCGTCGGAAACCTCAAGTATTTCGTCAAAGTTGTTGATTCCCTGCATATTTTCTATCTTTGCAATAACACGGATATTATGGCCGCCATTGTAATTTACAAACTTACGCAATTCTATAACGTCCTCTTTGGAACGCACAAAGGAAGCGGCGATAAAATCCACGTCATTTTCGATACCAAAAAGGATATCACTGCGATCGCGCTCATTCATATAGGGCATATCAATTTCAACACCCGGAATATTTATGCTTTTGTTATCCGAAATAGTGCCGCCGTGAACTACCTTACAATTTATGTTACAACCCTCTACGCTTTTCACCTGTATGGCAAGCTTACCGTCATCAAGCAACAACTTGTCCCCTGCACTAAGCTGAGCGGGCAATCTATCATAGGAAACAGAGGCAATATTACTATTACCTTCTATATTCTCGGTAGTAAGTACAAAATCTGCACCGCTTGCAAGCTCCGCGCTACCACCCTTAAAGCAACCTACGCGTATTTCAGGGCCCTTTGTATCAAGCAAAACTGCCGCAGGCATACCAAGACTGTCACGCACACGGCGGAAGGTTTCTATCATTTTACGATGCCCCTCGTGGGTACCGTGTGAAAAGTTTAAGCGCGCTATATTCATACCTGCCAAAAGCATTTTTTTGATAGTTTCTTCTTTTGCAGATGCAGGACCTAAAGTGCAAACTATTTTTGTTTTTCTCATTATAGACCTCATAATATTTTATTCCGCTTGACATTATAATCACCTACCGCAATTATTTCAAGAACCCTTTAAAAATATTATGTTAATTTTATAATAACTTTACACTCTTTTTAACAAACTTTCTGCCATTTCACGAAGCATGTCTGCTGCCGAAGAAGGAGATATTATTTCCATATCTCCCGTAAAGCTGAACACCCAGGATAAAAAGGGGGGTGATACACAAACGTCTACCTTTACTTCAAAATGCTCCGTATCTACAGTACGTATAAGCACATCTCTTCCAAAACGGTCTACAATAACATTGCAAAGCCAGTTTTTGCATCTTAATACTACGGCCGCCGGCGTTCCGCTGAACATACCAAATGTGCGCTTTGAATAAATGCCCATATCAACATTTTCAAATTCCTGCTCTCCCCTGCGGCTTTGGTCTTCTATACGTATATCGACCATCTTATCCACGCGAAAGTGCTTTATAAGCCCTGCTTCATTATCATACGAAACAAGATAATAATTTTCATCATCCCAGCAAAGTACCCAAGGAGATACAAGGTATCTTTTACCGCCGTGTTTCAGAACCTTATCTTTTTTAAGACCCCATTCAAAATATTTAAAGCTTACCGCACAATTTGTATTCATTGCAGAATGTAAGCTGTCTATATTACGGTATATTCCTTCATTTTCTGCATTAAAGCGGTTTGCTACGTAAATATTACGGTTAAGCCGACCTGCCATATGACGGCTTGTAAGGGATTCTAACTTTGATATAAGCTTTGCTGCCTTCTTTTCGGTAAGGAATTTTGAGGATTGTACCGCATCAACAAGCAATTTTAATTCAGGAAGCTCAAATGTGCCCGAGGCAATAAAATACCCTCTGTTACCCTCGTTTGTATGCACTATATCCATACCAAACACCCTGAGAGCCTCTATATCATCGTATATGGACTTTCTTTCACAGGATATTCCAACGCTTTCAAGATAAGCAAGTATATCCTTCATACTAACGGGATGCTCTTCATCACTTTCCCGCATTAAATAATCCCATAAGTAAAGTATTTTAAGCTTTTGATTACTTTTACGTGCCATTGCCGCACCTCCTTGCAATAATATGATAGCACAAGGTTCGCCGAAAAGTCAAGTCCTGTTTATAGGACACTCCCTTTGTTATACTTATCACAGAAAGAAAGAGGAGGACAAAAATATGAAAACTATTTCTATTATGAAAACAAGCCTTATAACGGCGGCTGTTGTGGTGTGTATATTTCTTTTAGGACTGTACAAGGATGCATCAAGCTATGCAAAAGCAGTAGAGCATATAGAGCAGGGCGAATACACTATTGCCTGCGCAACCCTAAGCGACCTTGAAGGCTACCGCGATTCAGAACTTCTCATTAACTACTGCAATATAATGGAAAGCTATAACAGCCTTGAATATTCAAGCGTCTTTACTTCATACCGCGCCCTTGATGCTATGGAAAATGAGCTTAATAAAAGTTGTGTATCAAACCGCTTCAACTATGACCTTGAACAAATAAAAGCCTTGTATACAAATCCGGGGTTGAGCATTTGCACTTTAGCAAAATAAAAAAATCCGTTGCATAGCAACGGATTTTTTAAAGCACGTTAACGTTAAATCTGTTAGAGCATTTAGGGCATTTTACCGTGTGCTTGCCCTTTTCTCTTGGAAGGCGCAACACCGCCTTACAGGAGGGGCATTTGCGGTAAATGTGAGTACTTCTGTCCTTCCATCTGTTTTTTAACAGCTTAAAGGAGCTCTTTAGTTTTGAGGATATCTGTACGTACTTTGCATTTTCCTGTCTGCGCTTGTATATATTACGGGAAAAGATACGGAAGATAAGATA
>JAZOTL010000043.1:0-5760 GCA_045657645.1 Eubacteriales bacterium | reverse complement strand
ATCATTCGTGCCACGAATTTGAAGTTTTAATAAAACTCCACGCGATTATTAAAGTTTTTGTCCAACTAGGCAAGGAGGGCTTGGGTTGAACAAACTTAATCCTTCGTGCCACGAATTTGAAGTTTTAATAAAACTCCACGCCATTATTAAAGTTTTTGTCCAACTTTTTTCAAAAAGTTGGGAGCTTTTTACAAAAAGCGGGTGGTTAATGCAATTCTTTCTTAAGGCTGCGGCCGAAGAGGGAGTCAAGGGCTTCTTTGGGGTCTAACTTATTATAGAGAATGTCATAAACACCTTCGCAGATGGGCATTTCCACGTTATATTTTTGGCATAGGTTATGAACGGCAGCGGCTGTGTAGTATCCTTCTGCAAGCTTGCCGTAGCTTTCGCCGCGCACGTACATTTCGCCAAACATACGGTTATGGCTATACTGTGAGAAAACGGTTGCCTCGTAGTCACCAAGGTGGCAAAGGCCGTAAGCGGAGAGCTCGTTTCCGCCCATTGCCTTAATAAGGCGGGAAACCTCACGGGTACCTCTTGACATAAGAGCGCCCTTAAGTGAGGAAAGGCCAAGGCCGTCCAGCATACCTGCGGCAATACCTATAACGTTCTTTGTTGCCGCGCCTATCTCGTTACCTAAAAGGTCCTCACCGTAGTAAAATCTTATAAGATCGCTTGAAAACTCGTCAACAAGGTTCTTTTTCAACTCCTTATCGGCAGAGTCTATTATCATACAGTTGGGAACGCCGCGGTAGAACTCCTGCACGTGGCCGGGGCCTATCCAAACTGCTACTTTGCAGGGAGAAGCGCATTGCTCTGTAACAACCTCGCTTAAGCGCTTGCCTGTTTCTATTTCAATACCCTTCATACAAAGGATAAAGGTTTTTTCCTTATTATCCCCAAGGGCGTTTATCTCGTTCATAAGAGAGCGCAGCCCCTGGGAGCCGATAGAGATAACAACGGCATCGGCATCCATTGCCTTTTCAAGGTCATATTCCAGCTTTGTAGTGTCTGAAAGGGTGATAAGGCCGTTAGTGCGTGTGTTTGTAAAGGCAATCATATCGGGAGAGTCCTTTGGGCCGTAGATAGTAACGTTGTGTCCTACCCTGTCAAGATACCAAGCTATACAGCTTCCCCATCTGCCTGCACCGATTACAGTAATTTTCATCTTTTAATCCTCGCAATCAAAAAACATATTATCAACGTAAAGCTTATTAAAGGTTTTGCTTAAAGAGAGCTCAACATACTCCATACGGGAGCAAAGCTCCTCGCAGCGCTTTATAAAGCCGCGGCTTAAAGCGCATTGCAGGGCGCCTGTGCCTGCACAGTTGCCCATATATTTTATCTCGCCTGCATCAGGAGGTATAAGACCTATTCTGCGGGCGCTTTCCCCGTTCAAATGGGTGCCAAAGCCCCCTGCCAAAAGGACGGATTTTATATCACGGGGTTTTTTCTTCATTTCATAAAGCAGGGTTCCCACCCCTGCGGCGATAGCCGCCTTTGCAAGCTGAAGGGCGCGTATATCCTTGCGGGAGATGTAAACATTTTCGCTAAAATAAACACGCTCGTCTTCCAAAAGACCGCTTTCGTCCAAAAGCTCAAGCTCCAAAAGGCAGGCGGCGGCATCAAGGAGCCCTGAACCGCATATTCCCTTTGGGGGCATATTGCCTATGGTTTCGTATTTTAATTCACCGTTTTCTATATATACACGGCTGATAGCACCGGGAGAGGCGTTCATACCGCACTCTATACCTGCACCCTCAAAGGCAGGGCCTGCGGCCGCCGCGCAACAAAGAATGCGATCCTTATCACAAAGGACTATCTCGCCGTTTGTTCCTATATCTATGTACAGGGTAAGCTCCTCTGCTCTGTCTGCATTTGCTGCTGCCGCACCAACGGTAATATCACCGCCCACGTAGGAAGCAACACAGGGAGCAAGGTAGGTTTTTTTGCAAAAATCAAAGGTATGTTCCTTTCCAAAAAGGCTTTCGGCCTCAAAGGGCAGAGCGCTAAGCCCCTTGGTATCAAGCCCCGTTATAAAGTGTTGCATTACCGTGTTACCGCATATAACTGCGTAATCGGGGGCAAATGCTCTTTCTGCAAGGGCGTTTTTAATGCTTTCGGTAAGCTCGCTTCTCAGTTTTTCGCCATTGCCTTCAAGGGCGTAGTTTATTCTTGAAATAACGTCGGCACCGTGGGCAGTACCCGGGTTAACGTATGATATTTTTTCCTTTATTTCTCCCGTTTTCCTGTCTGCAATATAAAGGGCCACGGTGGTGGTGCCAAGGTCTACTGCAAGGGCAGTTCCCTCTGCCCCGTCGGTTTTAAAGGTGCAGTTGTTTGTGGAGGTTTCTATATTTAAGTTATCTCCGCTTTCGTATTCACAGCAAAAGTCCCCTGTAGGATAGGTCATACAGGCAAGGCGAAAGCCCTTTTCGGCAAACTCACCTAAAAGCTCAAGCTCCTGTGGGGTGGGTTCGCTTAAACTGCCGCTTATTATCCTTACCCTGCACTTACCGCACTTGCCCGTGCCTGCGCAGGGGGTGGGGGGCAGGGGTGCGCCTGCCTCGTAGAGCAGGTCCAGTATGGATTTTTCTTTGTCTGCGGGATCGTATTTGTAATTAAACATCCGATTGCCTCATAAAATTAATTATGAAAAAAATAATGGTTTTAATAGTTGTTTTATCCTTGGTGCTATGCTCTTGCGGCGCAAGAGATAAAAGCTGCGGAGAAATTATGGAAGGACTTATTGCCCACGGCTCTTCCTACGCAATATATCTTATGGATGCAGATATCTCAAGCCCCTGCTATTTAGCACCCGAGGATCTGGGTTATCTCTATTACGGGGAAAGGGGTATTCCCATAGAGTTTGATCTGGTACAGGATTACTGTATTGCGGTATCAAGGTCCTCGGGAGTAAAGGAAATACATATTTTCAAAGTGAAATATCTTTCAAACGCCGCCGCCATTGAAAGAATGCTTGAACGGCGAAAGAAAACTCTACTGTCCCCCGAGATAAACCCCGGAGAGGCCGACTTTTTCGGCACCCGACCAAGGGAATGTGAGGTTTTTCATAAAGGAAAATACGTGTTCCTTATTGCCGGCAGTAACGCAAGTGAGGTTAAAGAGAAAATTTAGTCCTCAAGCTCTTTTACTTCTTCCTTTGCCTCGGTAAGTCTTTGACCCTTTTTGAAGATAATCACCTTACTGAAAATATAGTTGAGTATGGTGATTATTACACAGGCAAAGAGCTTAACTATATAACGCTCGCCTATGCCAAAGGAAAATCCTGCGCCTGTGGCTTCCCGTGTAAGGGCAATATTAAGGGTGTCATCAAAGCCTATAAGGTCACAGAAGGTGAACATTATAAGGGCTTCTACCCCAAGGGTAAAGAGCCTTGCGGAGGTAAAACCCACAAACTCTGTTCCTAAAAGCTCTAACTTTAAGCTCTTTGAACGGAACACAAAGAACTTGTACGCCCAAAAGGCGTAGAATATAGTGGAGATTATCCAAGCAAGAATGGTAGCCGCAGTTGCGGAAAGGGGCACTACCTCTGTAAAGAAGATGGTAGCAAGCCAGTTAAGGGCTGTGTTAGAAAAGCCCACTATCAGATATCTTAAAAATTCAGCTATGCTTTTTTTAAGCTTCTTATCCATGGTTCAATATCTCCTTATCATACATCATCATATTAAGGGCATCAAGCAGTGCCCCGGAGGATAGATTTTCGGGCAAAGAAAGCTCTTTTGCAAGGGCTTTTCTTTTTTGTGCGCTTTCGGGTCCGCCAAGCAGGCCCGCTTCGTAAAGGTCTGCCTTTGTTACGGGGGTATGGGTCTGCTCTTTTTGGGTTGAAGCAAAGGGTGCAAAAAGCTCACGCAAAAGTGTGGGGCTCATTCCCTCAACTCCAAGGGTTCCCGCCTTTGAGGGGGCGGCTTTTCTCTTTTCCTTGCCTTTAATATCGGGGGTGTACAGGTGTATAAGCCTGCTTGAAGGAATAAGAGATTTAATATGGTTTCTTATAACAAGTCCAGCACCGTCACTATCGGTAAGGACTATGATTTTCGTTTTCTCTGCAAGCTTTTTTATAAAATCCCTGCAATCGGGGGAACTAAAAACCCCAAAGCCCTTTGTGGTGATTATACGGGCATCTATTATCGAATCAAGCTTTATTTTATCGTACTTGCCCTCAACAATAACGGGCATATCAATTTTAAGCTTATCCATTGGCGGCCTCTATAATAAGACGGGAAAGGACGCAATATCCCTTTGCGGCTCCCTTTTTTAAAAGCATATCTGCTTCCTCGCAAAGCTTTAAAAGGTGTGCAATATCCTCTTTTTTTCTGCCGGATAGGGCACGGGAGTACAGCTTACAGCGGTATTCGTTCAGCTTAAGGGCGGTGGCGGCTTCCGTTATGGAAAGGCCTTCTTCAAGGCAGAGGGCAACGCGGTACATTGCGCTGTAAATTGAAATCATACTACCTAAAATAAGCCCTACGTCATTACCTGCCTTGTCCTTTGCTTCCTTATCCGAAAGGATGTAAAAGGCAAGGTCGCAGTCCCTGTTAAGTATGGCGTTTGAAAAGTCAAACTCTCCTATCTCCTTGTGCTTTGAGGCAAGCAGGTCTATATCCTCTTTTGTAAGCTCGCTTCTGTTTTTGGAAGCAACGTAGGCGCAAAGCTTTTCAATTTCAGAGGAAAGGGCGTACATATCCTGACCGCACCTTGCCATAAGGGTACGGCAAAGGTCGGGGGTAACGTTTATCTTATTATGGGCAAAGTGTCCGCCTATCCATTTAACCAGCTTTTCACCGCTTTGCTTTTCAAAGTAAACGGGGGTAAGGCGATCTGCCAAAGCCTTGAAGGTGGCGGTGGGTCGCTTGGGCAGGCCGGGGTCAAACTCTGCAGGTGAGGTATATACCACAAGCACCGTTTCGGGGCTATCGGAAAGCAACTCCAGAACTGCGCAAAAGGCTTCAAGGTCCTTATCCTTCAGCTTTGAAAGCTCTGCTCCGTGGAGCTCTATTATCTTCTGCTCTGCAAATACAGGGGGAGAGATAATGGCGTCCTCAAGGGCGGCAAGGCTGTAGTTATCGCTATCAAATCTTATTCTGTTAAAGCTGTCGTTTACATCGGGCACAACGGCGTTTCTTGCGGTTTTTAAGCAAAAGTGCTTAAGATATTCCTCTTCACCGTAGAAGAGAAAGCCGCCTGTAAGTCCCTCTTTTGCCGCGGCACGGAATTTTACCGAATCTATCGTTTGGTTCATTTTACCTTAGCCTCTATGTGTATGCGTGTACGCTGGGAGGGAACTCCGTGATACTCGAAAATGTAATCAAGGTCAAGGCTGCCCCCCTCTATTGTAAGGCAGTTTGTAATACGGCGGGTTACCACCGTAAAGTTCAGCTCCATCTGCCCCACTCGGTAAAGCACCTCTTGACGGGGAGAGTGCATCGAGAACAGAAAGCCCGAAACAAGGTCTCCGTTTCTGCGCATATCAACGGTCATGGGGTCCTCTTTTTTAAAGCGGAGCTCGGTTGTGGTTTGCCCCATACCGTTATCCTCGCTTTCCTTATAGCTCAGGAGGAAGGCCCCTTCATTTTCTTCAAGGGTGCCCATAACGGTGCTTTCTATAACCTCTGTTTCAAAGTCCTCAGAGGTTGGGGGAGTGCCCTTTTTGTTTATCTGATTTATATCTGTTACTGCGGATTTTATATATATTTTTACTTCTTTTTTCATAGTACTTTCACCTTAATAAATTACATT
>JAZOTL010000042.1:0-4341 GCA_045657645.1 Eubacteriales bacterium | reverse complement strand
ACATGGCTACGATCCGACTTAGTACCCTTGTGGTCTTGTTTTCATACTCCCTGTTACGGCCTATGGAAATAGAGCTCTGCAGGTCAAGCATCTTCTGGAAACGCCTTGACTTTGCTTCCTCCTCAACCTGCCCATCCATTTCTGCGGCAGGAGTGCCCTTACGGGGTGAGTATATAAAGGAGTATATATTATCAAACTGTACGCGGCGAAGCATTTCAAGAGTATCTTCAAATTCCTCGTCAGTCTCTGTGGGGAAGCCCACTATTATATCGGTGGTAATTCCGATATCGGGTATCTTTTCACGCATATACTCTACAAGTGAATAATACTTTTGCGCTGTATATTTGCGGTTCATAAGCCCAAGCACGCGGTCGTTACCTGCCTGCAGGGGCAAATGGAACTGATTTGCTATTTTATCCTCACGGGCAATGGTATCAATAAGCTTATGGGTTGCATCCTTTGGATGGCTTGTCATAAAGCGGACTATAAAATCTCCCTCTATCTTACAGATATCTGTAAGCAGGTCTGCAAAATCATAATCATCATACAAACCCTTTCCATAGGAGTTTACGTTCTGGCCTAAAAGGGTTATCTCCCTGTAGCCTGTTTCTGCAAGCTCCTTAATCTCCGCAAGTATATCCTCGCGGCGGCGACTGCGCTCTCTTCCCCTAACGTAAGGAACGATACAATAGGTGCAGAAGTTATTACAGCCGTACATAACGCTTACCCAAGCCTTAAAGCTGCTTTCACGGCGAACGGGCAAGCCCTCTGCAATATTCCCCTCGGGCTCTGCATTGTAAGCAAACTGGCGCTTATTTTTCATCATACAGGTATAAAGAATTTCGGGGAAGCTGTAAAGCTTATCCGTGCCAAACAGGATATCAACGTAAGGATAGCTGTTCTTTATAGTATCGGTACGGTGCCCCTGTGTTACCATACATCCGCATATACCGATGATAAGTGAGGGCTTCTTTTCCTTTAAGTGCTTAAACTGCCCTGTTATGGAAAGCGCCTTTAATTCGGCGTGCTCACGTACCGCGCAGGTGTTTATAACTATAAGGTCAGCTTCCTTTGGCTCATAGGTAACGGTATAGCCCATATCCTGCGCCATGCCTGCAATACGCTCGCTATCCGCCTCATTCTGCTGACAGCCGAAGGTAAGGATATAAGCCTTTTTATCCTCTCCTATTACAGAGCGCACCCTTGCCATATATTCATACTGACTTGCTATTTCTTTTTCTTCAATAACCATTTCAATTCTCCAAAAACAGACCTCTTATTTTTTAGGGGCTTGCGTGCCGTTAAGCTTTTGATATGCATTTTTGCACAGCAGATATAAAACTATAAAGCATACGGCACAAAGGGCAATTATCGCCCCAATTATAATAAAGGTCTTTATATCACAAACCTTATGTTCAAAAAGGTATACTACGCTTTGTATAGAAATAAACAGGAAAAACACACCGCCTAAAACTCCCCATCTGTCAAGAAAACGGAAAAAAGCTATTTTTTTATTATTATCTTTTTTGCAGGATGACATATCCAAAACTCCTTATTTTTTATAATTAACGGGTGGGGATCACTAAAAAACAACCATCCCGGAACAGGGCAAATATTACAATAATTTCACCCTTTTTTATGCCTTTTCGCATTCTATCCCCTATTATAATTATAGTTGTATTTATTGTAACAATTTTCGCAAAAAAACACAATAGATAAATGAAAGAATATTAGCCGAATTTTGTAAATAAAAATAAAAAACAGACCGTAAAACGGTCTGTTAAATATTCTTCGCGTATTCAAGCGCTTCGATTATATGAGATCTGAAGTTTTCTGCCCCTACACGCTTATAAAAACCGGATTTTTTCATTGCCTTAAGAGGCTGGGGATTAACGTGGGAAAGTATCAGCTTAACGCCGCTTTTCTCACATTTATCGGCAATTTGATCAAGGCTGTTCATTGCGGTAGCGTCTATAGCTGTCATAGAACGCATACGCAGTATAAGAACGGTTGTGTATTCCTTTAAGTTAATATCAAGAAGCTTATCCGCCGCGCCAAAAAACATAGGCCCGTTAACTTCAAAAACGCGGACGTTTGCAGGCACGTTCAGCATTTCGCTGTCATCCTCAACGTCATACGTCCAGGATGAAACTCCGCTTTCATCACTTACGCGCTTCATCAAAAGAACCGCCGCAAGCACCATACCCACAGCAATGGCAACAACAAGGTCGAATATTACGGTAAGTAAAAATGTAGTTACAAGCACTGCAATATCGCTCTTGGGTGCGGATCTGACAGTACGAACAAACTTTTTCCATTCGCTCATATTATAGGCAACCATAAAGAGAATAGCCGCTATAGTAGGCATAGGGATAAGCCCTGCCAAAGGCATAAGGAACAAAAGAACAATAAACAAAACAACTGCGTGTACCATACCTGCAACAGGGGTTCTGCCGCCGTTCTTTGCGTTTGCCGCCGTTCTTGCAATAGCACCGGTGGCAGGTATACCGCCAAACATAACGGATGTAATATTACCCACGCCCTGTGCCACAAGCTCGGCATTGGGATTGTGCTTTGAGTTTACCATACCGTCGGCAACAACACAGGATAACAGGGATTCAATTGCCGCAAGGATAGCTATGGTAAAGGCATCGGGCACAACAGCCATTATCTTATGAAGGCTTATTTCCATACCTGCAAGAGCAAATTTGGGAAGTCCAGCAGGAATTGTATATAATTCTCCTATAGTAAACACCCCTTCATCAAGAGCGGGGATAAACTTAACCATAAGCACTCCCGCTACCACCGCAATAAGTGAGGGGGGAACGCGCTTTTCAAATTTAGGATAGATTATAAGAATACAAAGGCATACCGCGCCAACCAAAAGCGCCTGCCAGCTAAAGCTTCCGATAGCGTGGATATTAGCCTCAATTTTTTCAAGAGTTTCAATATGCTTTACACCCTCGGCATATTGCAGACCCAAAAAGTCCTTTATCTGCCCTATAAGTATAGTTACAGCAATACCCGCAGTAAAGCCTGTGGTTATCGTATAGGGTATGTATTTAATAAGTCCGCCTAATTTAAAAACACCCATAAGTACAAGCATTACACCTGCAAGTATGGTAGCGATAATAAGCCCCTCCATACCTTGGGTAGCAACTATGCCTGCAACTATAGAAGCAAATGCCGCAGTAGGGCCTGCTATCTGCACACGGCTACCGCCAAGCAAGGATACAACAAAGCCTGCAAATATAGCGGTATATACACCGCAGGCAGGCTCAACACCCGAGGCAAGGGCCAGAGCTATAGACAATGGCAGCGCAATTATTGCTACGATTATACCTGCAATAATATCCTTTGTAAGCTGTGAGGGTGAGTATTTCTTCATAACCGAAAACAACTTCGGCTTAAGATAAAACGTTTTCATTTCTTTTTCTCCCTTTATTTTAAACAACGAAAATTATCGTAACACACTTCATAATCAAAGTCAATAAATCTTTTGTGAAAAAACTTTATTATTTATCAAAAAAAGGGTTGACAAATGCGTTTTACCGTGTTATACTATTATCCGCACCGCAGGGGTGCAACAAAATATGCGAGAGTGGCGGAACCGGCAGACGCGCACGTTTGAGGGGCGTGTGGTTAACACCGTACGGGTTCAAGTCCCGTTTCTCGCACCATCCAAGAAGCCTTGATTTTTCAAGGCTTCTTTCGTTTTCTTCTTATAAAATAAGGGCTCGTGGGTTTTATAAATTTCTTCAAAAGGGAAACGATTACCTATAAAAATACCTGTTTTCCTCAAAAATGCAACACGAAATGCAACACGAAAATAAAGACCCGCCGGGTTGCGCATTCAAGCCGAAGCAAGACTAAGCGTGGCGGGTTCTGTTTCTTTCTCCCCGGAACTCCGGGGACTTTTTTTATTAGTATGTAATCAGACCCTTGTCCTTCAGCGCACGTGCCAGGACTACGATAGTCTTCATAGCATCGTTAGTCAGGTTAAGGTTAGATGCTGACGCTCCTTTAAAATATCCTGCCTTGTACATTGCCCAAAGGGGCGCATATGCCCAGGGGGCATTCTTTTTTATTTCATCCCAATAATGCCACACCCTGTCTTTGGCCTCAAGCTTCTTTATGCGCTCTTCAAGAGCCTCCACATATTTCTTTTCTGCTGCCGTCATAGGTTCGTCCTCCTTTAATTTATTTAATTCGTTTTGCACCATATTAAGAAAACGCTGCCAACCCATATCAAGGGTTCTGTGGGGGCAGTATTTGCCCGAAAAGTCTTGATGCTTATATACTCGGTCAATGCCCCAGCCTTTTGCATAGAGCTTTTCTGCA
>JAZOTL010000041.1:0-9845 GCA_045657645.1 Eubacteriales bacterium | reverse complement strand
TAATTCCCGATAAGATTGCAAAAAAAGACCTTGTAGGTGTTACAAATGGTCTTGCTTACACCTCTCTTGGCGGTGATTTGCTCCGCATTGAGGCTGCGGCCGTACCCGGTACGGGTAAAATTGAGCTTACAGGCTCTTTGGGTGACGTTATGAAGGAGTCTGCAAGGGCGGCTATAACCTATATACGCTCAAAGGGTGACGTGCTTGGTATTGATACTGATTTCTATAAAAACAAGGATATACATATCCACGTTCCTGAAGGTGCAACACCTAAAGACGGCCCTTCGGCAGGCGTAACTATTGCTACTACCTTGGTAAGCGAGCTTACAGGCAGAGCGGTGCGTCGTGACGTTGCGATGACAGGTGAGATAACCCTGCGAGGAAACGTGCTTGCCATAGGCGGATTAAAAGAAAAGACAATGGCTGCATATATGGCAGGCGTTAAAACCGTTCTTATACCTCGTGATAATCTTGAAGATTTGAAAAAAGTAGACGAAAACGTCCTCAATAATATTGATTTTATACCTATGGATACCGTAGACGATGCCCTGAGGGCCGCACTTATTTAGTTAGAAAAGGTAAGAAAAATGGATGTAAATTTACAAAACGTTAAGCTTGAAATGACTGCAGGACTTGTAAGCCAGTTTCCTAAAAATGACCTGCCTCATATAGTTTTTTCGGGCCGTTCAAACGTGGGAAAAAGCTCACTTATAAACACCCTGCTTGGCAGAAACAAGCTTGCACGCGTGAGTTCTGCGCCGGGCAAGACAATAACAATCAACTTCTACAATGTTGATAACAAGTTCTACCTCGTAGACCTTCCCGGTTATGGCTTTGCAAAGCGTCCGCCCCAGGAAGCAAAGGTATGGCGCAAGCTTGTTGACGATTATTTTATGACCGCAGGCCAGCGTTCTTCAAAGATTTTCGTTATGCAGCTTGTGGATATGAAGGTTGGAACCACCGCCGATGACGAAATGATGCTTGATTGGATGGGACAGGCAGGCTTTGACTTTATGGTTGCCGCTACAAAGGCGGATAAGCTTAATAAAACCAACCGAAACGCTTCTTACGAAAAGTTAAGAGCAAATCCCCTTATACCCGATGACGTTGCTATTATTCCTTTCTCTGCATTAAAGGGTGAAGGTAAAAATGAAATTTGGAAAGAAATAATGCATAACATCTGATTTGGAGGAAGATATGTTAAGTGATCTTATATCAAGCGGTTTTTCACCCGAAAGTTTAATAGATGTTTTATTGAGCATACCCGTTATTTTGTTTGCGCTCACCGTTCACGAGGCTTCACACGGATACGTTGCTTATCTTTTAGGTGACAGAACAGCCGCAAATTTCGGCAGACTTTCTCTTAACCCGATTAAGCATCTTGATTTGATGGGCACTTTGTGTATGTTTCTTTTTGGGTTCGGCTGGGCAAAGCCCGTCCCTGTTAATTCAAGAAATTTTAAGAATCCCAAATGGGGCATGGCTTTAACTGCAGTAGCAGGACCTGTTTCAAACATTTTGCTTTCTTATATTTTCTTTATACTTGCAGTACTGTTTGAAAAGTATATTTACCCTCTCGGTATGGGCAGCCCGAACGTTGTGTATTTTGTAGCTATTTATCAGCTCTTATCCGTTGGTTGCCTTCTTAATCTCAGTCTTGCGGTATTCAATCTTTTACCCATACCGCCTCTTGACGGTTCAAGACTGTTGTTTACATTTTTACCTGCAAAATATTATTTTAAAGTTATGCAATATGAACGTATAATCTATTACGTTGTTATTGCGTTACTCGTTACGGGTGTCCTTACAGTACCCCTAAGCGCTCTCGTTTCCCTTATATTAAGGTTCTTTAATTTTACTGTTGGATGGATGGCTTAATGACCGAAACACCAAGCTATAAGCTTGAGATATTTGAGGGCCCTCTTGACCTTCTTTTATCTCTTATATCGAAAAACAAAATAGATATTTACGACATACCGATTTCACTTATCCTTGACCAATACCTTGAGTATATTGAGGTAATGCGCAAAATGGATATGGATATTGCGGGGGATTTTATCACAATGGCATCAGAACTGATGCTCATTAAAAGCCGTATGCTCCTGCCTAAAATGCAGGATGATGATGAGGAGGACCCCAGAGCTCGCCTAGCCAATGCACTTATTGAGTATAAAAGAGCAAAAGAAGCGGCAGTTCTTCTTAACGAAGGGTATATGAACCATGCAGGGCGATTAACAAAGCCCATGGACGAGGCTCCCTTTGAGGCGATCCCTGAATTGCGTGATCAAGATGTAGCGTTGCTTGAAGAGGCTTTTGCACGTATGGTGATGCGCGCAAAGCAGATGAAGTCTGTAATGCAACCCCCTGAAAAGACCCTTGAAAATCTACTTAAAAAGCGTGTTACACCTGTTCCTGAAAGGGAAATAGGTATTATGAGATACCTTTACAAGCATAAGATAGCAAGCTTTGATGAGGTTATGTTATTAAGCCGTACCCGTTCCGATATAATTGCATCCTTTGCAGCATTGCTTGAACTTTTGCGCGTACGCAGAGTTAAGATATATAAGGATGACGGCGATGAGATTCTTTTAGAGCTTAACCGTGAAAGGAATATAAAAACCAGCGATGAATGAATTACAACTTGAAATTAAGAAAAGTATAGAAGCTATCCTTTTTGCCTGCGGTGAGGCGATAACATACGATAAGCTTGCATCTCTTCACGAAATTACAACAGGGCAAGTAAAGGAACTTATAAAAGAACTCTCACAGACTTATGACGACAGGGGGATACAGCTTCTTATGTACGATAACTCCTGCCAGCTTTGCACTAAGGAAAAATATGAGGGTATAATCAAGGATGCTCTTGGCATTAAAAAGAACGGAGCACTTTCTAAATCCTGCCTTGAAACCCTTGCAATAATTGCATACAATCAGCCCGTTACCCGTGCATATGTCGAGGAGGTAAGGGGTGTGGACTCTGCATACACCTTTGGCGTGCTTTTACAGCGTGAGCTTATTGATATTAAAGGCAAGCTTGACGTACCCGGCAGACCTAATTTGTATGTAACCAATGAAAACTTTCTTCGTATTTTCGGTCTTTCTTCTATTAAGGAATTGCCGAAGATAGATATCCTTGCTTCTAATAACGAAGATGAAAAAGATAAAACCGATGATTGAGGTAGATGAATGACGGCATTGATCGTTGTATTAGCCATCGCGCTTTTTTTGATATTGCTTTTATCGGTGAATATAAGGATTCGGCTTCTTTACAGCGGTGAGCTTGTGGGTGTTCTTCGCGTGCTGTTTTTTAAATTCAGGCTATTTCCTGAAAAAGCACCAAAAAAATCACTTACGGTAAAACAGCTTCGCCGACTTGAGAAAAAAGAAGAAAAAAAGAAGCAAAAAAAAGCGGCTAAAAAGAAGAAAAAAGGGAATAGCACAACCGAAAAAAACGTGAAAAAAGAAAAAAAGAAGCGTACTTTTTCGGATATTAGAGAGCTTATTTCGGAAATTAGCGAAATTGCACTGCACTTTGTAAAGAGGTTTTTTCCTAAACTGCACGTTGATATACACAAATTAAATCTTACCGTGGCAACAAATGACGCGGCAAAAACCGCCCTTACATACGGTGCTGTATGCCAAAGCGTTTCCTATCTTATAGCGTTACTTGAAGAAAATTCAAAGTTAAAGATAAAGCCCCGTGCAATTGATGTAAATACCGATTATACAAAAGAAAAGTTTGATGCGGATATAGATATAGAATTGTATCTTCGCCTCGGCAACATAATTTCTCTTGGTTTTTCTACACTTACTAAATATATAAAACAACAGGCCAAAAAGGGAGGAAAATAAAATGGAAAATAAGATTAGTGATATTGTACGCGCATCTCTTGAAAGCGCAAAGAATATTGTGGATGGAAATACCGTTATTGGTGAAGCTATCCCTACTGCGGCAGGAACTGTTATTATCCCCGTATCTAAAGTTTCTGTTGGTATTGCTTCAGGTGGAGTTGACTATAAGTCTAAGCTTGCTAAAGATGTTTCAAGACCTGAAAACTTCGGCGGTGGCGGCGGAACCGGTATCAGCGTAACACCCGTAGCTTTTCTTGTAGTTAAGGCAGACGGTACCGTAGAGCTTCTTAACGTTGATTTCCCTACAGAAACAGCAACCGGAGACACCCTTGATACAATAGTTTCTTTTATAAGAAAATCTCCCGAACTTATTAATAAGATAAAGGAATTCTTTAAAAAAGAAGATACTGTTGAAGATACCTTTACAGGTGAAGACGTATCTGACGGTGATATTGCAGAATAAGTGACACACTAACCTCATACTTTGTATGGGGTGGTAATATGAAAATATCAGCCTTTACGGCTGCATTATTGGCTATAATATTTGTTTTTTCGCTTTCTGTATATTCCTGTGGTATTACAAAGCTTCCTGTAGATGAACTTGCTGTTTCTGCGGAGGCATGTATACTTGTATGTGCAAACACGGGAGAAACAG
This sequence comes from Eubacteriales bacterium, assembly GCA_045657645.1. Taxonomy (GTDB): domain Bacteria; phylum Bacillota; class Clostridia; order Oscillospirales; family CAG-272; genus RGIG7300. The sequence goes on along the minus strand of JAZOTL010000041.1, from coordinate 5,338 downwards.
TTTACTCAAAGAACGCAGATACAAAGCTTCCTATGGCAAGCACAACAAAGCTTATGACAGCTCTTGTTGTTTCAGAAAACGCAGAGCTTTCGGACGTGGTGAGCGTAACAAAGGAATCTGTTGGTATAGAAGGTTCGTCGATGTATCTTCACAATTCTGAAAGGATATCGGTAGAAGACCTTTTATATGCATTACTGTTACAAAGTGCAAATGACGCTGCGTATGCTCTTGCATTGCATACTGCAGGCTCTGTTGAAGGTTTTGCAAAGCTTATGAATGATCGGGCCGCCTCTATTGGTATGAAAAATTCAAGCTTTGTAAACCCACACGGACTTGATGATGAGATGCACTACACTACCGCGTATGACCTTTCCTTGCTTATGCGGGAATGTATCAGAAACGAAACGGTATCAAAAATTATGTCTACCGCTAAATATACTACCGTTTCTACAGATGATTCCCATACACGTGTGTTTTCCAATCATAACAGGCTTCTTAGGACTTATGATGGCTGTATCGGCGGTAAAACAGGTTATACAAAGCGTTGCGGCAGGTGCCTTGTAACAGCAGCAAGCCGTGATGGACTTACCTTTATATGCGTTACCTTAAACGCTCCGGACGATTGGAAGGATCATACCGCGCTGTATGACCGCGGCTTTGCAGATTACAGACACGTTGAGTTATGCGGTAGCGGAGAAATATCTTATGATGTTCCGATAATCGGTGGTAAAAGCGCATATGTAGAGGCAGACTGTGAAGGCGTTTCAGCTGTAATTTCTGCTAATTGCAATACTGTTACTCAAAAGGTATTTCTAAATGATTTTTATTATGCGGATATATCTGAAGGTGAAAAATTAGGAAGCGTAGTTTTTTACTGTGATAAGGGTCAGCTTGCCCATTGTTCTATCAGCGCTACACAGAGTGTTGAAAGAATAAAGTACAAAGCAAATATTTTTCAAAGGATATTAGACTTTTTTCAAGGAAGATAAAATGGAAAAGATAAGACTTCAAAAATATATATCAGAGTGCGGAGTTATGTCCCGCCGTGCGGCTGAAAAGGAAATACTTGCGGGCAATATAACCGTTAACGGTGAGGCTGTAGAATTAGGCCGTACTATTGACGAGCGCCGCGATAAGGTTATGTATAACGGTAAACCTGTTGTACGCGAAAAACGCGAGCGCAAGGTTTATATTATGCTTAATAAGCCAAAGGGCTACGTTACAACAATGTCCGATGAAAGAGGAAGACGTTGTGTTGCTTCTCTTGTTGAGGACGTTGGATGTAGAGTTTATCCCGTAGGACGCCTTGACCTTATGAGCGAGGGTTTGCTTATTATGACAAATGACGGTGAGCTTGCAAATAAACTTATGCATCCCCGTCATTCTATTCCCAAAATCTATCACGTACGTATTGATAGTGAACTTACCCCTGAGCAGTTTGTTGCTCTTTCTTCTGAAATGGTTATAGATGATTATAAAATTATGCCTGTTGAATGCCGTATTGTTACTATGGCCGAGGGTAAAACTACTATTGCCATGACCCTTTATGAGGGAAGAAACAGACAGATAAGAAAAATGTGCGAGCAAGTTGGGCTGAAGGTATTAAAGCTTAGACGTGTTGCCATTGGCGAAATAAAGCTTGGCGACCTGCGACCCGGTAAATGGCGTAAGCTTACCCGCGCACAGGTAGAATATTTAAAGAGCGGCAAGGAAGGTAAAAAATAATGTTAGAGATATATCCTATACAAGATAAAGCTTCGCAAGAGGATATTCTAAATAAATGTAATATAGAGTTTGATGCAGACAAGCTTGCGTATTCCGCTTACGTTGACGAAAAGCTTGCCGGTGCTTTGCAGTTTGCTATTAAGGGCAATGCAGGCTATATATATGATATTGAGAATGCCGACGGAACAAATGACGAGGAAGCCCTTTTTGTAATGGGACGTGCTTGCCTTAATTTTATTGATCTTTGCGGTGTTCATACTGCTTTTTTTGAAGCAAGAGATGAGGGCAGAGAACTGCTTGTTAAAAAAATTGGATTTAAAAAGAACAGCGATGGTAAATGGGAGATGAATCTTGAGGGATTTTTTGAAGCTCCCTGCAAGCATTGTTCTGATTAATAACTGTTTTTGTTCCTTATTTCACCCCGTTTTGTGCAAAATGCCAAAAAATGGTATATACATTTTGTTACTAATTATTACCATTTTTGTCTTGCAATAAATACCAAAATATGGTAATATATATTTGTAAAAAATACAAATATAACGGAGTGTGTAAAAATGGAGCGAGATGTAAAGATACTAATCGTTGATGAATCTGAAGAATTCAGAAAAAGCTGCGCAGATAATTTATCAGGTTTTGGTTACAGAAAAATTGAGCAGGCGGCCGACGGGGAAGAGGCTATGTTCATTATTGAAAGTAAACATCCTGATATTGTAATTATTGATATGTGGGTTGCAAAGATTGAAACTATCAATGTTATGCGCAATATGTCTCAGATAGACTTTGGGCAGGATATGAGCCCCAGCTTTATTGTTTTGTCACTAACAAACAGTCAGAACTTGTTTTGCGAAATGATGGACGAGGGTGCGGAATACTGCATAATGAAGCCTATTGACTACAATAGTCTTACTTCACGTTTGAAGCGAATTGAGGAAAAGAGATCTATGAAGAACCGCTACGGAACTATACTTACCGCACCTAACGTTAAACCTAATGAAAAGATTGAAGATCATGACCTTGAAACACAGGTTACGAAGGTTTTTCATAATATAGGTATACCTGCCCATATTAAGGGTTATCAGTATTTGCGAACTGCTATACTTATGTCAATAAAGAATACAGATCTTATTAACTCTGTTACAAAAGCCCTTTATCCATCGGTTGCAAGGCAGTATAGTACAACTTCATCCCGTGTTGAACGTGCCATACGCCACGCAATAGAAGTAGCTTGGGATAGAGGCGACGTTGATACACTTGATTCTTATTTCGGCTATACTATTCACAATAACCGCGGTAAGCCTACCAATTCAGAATTTATAGCAATGATTGCCGATAATTTAAGGTTATCAAACAAGCTTTCTTAAATAGAAAATGCTGCAGATTACTGCAGCATTTTTTTAATTAAGATCATTCATAATGTTTGAAACGTATTCAAGAGCTGTGCGGTATGATTCATCCTTATAGTCGTTTACAAGAGTTGCAAGTGCATCTAAATCACCTGCATCTGCAGCAAGCTTCAGGTAAGGAAGTGAACGATCGTCCCGATACATATTGGCAATAGCGGTGTATGCGGTTATATAGCCTTGTTTACCTGCTTCTTCAAGAGCATCCTTTTTATTTTGCTTTTTGTTTATAACGCTGTTATAGGTTTCTTCGCCGCGCACAATTGCCGGGTGCAAAAGGGAAAGCTTTTTCTTGTCTGCTTTTACCGCTTTTTTGTACCAATAAAGTGCTGCGCTCCACGCCTTTTGAACATCTTTATCCTGGGTATATCTTGTTATAAGGGCAAGCATTGAAGCATAGTGGCCGCTTTTTGCTGCAATAGTATAAAGGTCTATTGCTTTTTGTTTATCCTTTGCTGTTCCTGTGCCTTTAAAGTAGCAGTTTGCAAGGTTGTATATGGCGTTAATATCACCTGTATCTGCAAGCTTTTTAATTTCAAGGAAGGTATCCTCTGAAACTGCAGGGGCGGCTGAGCCTGTAAGCTTTGTAAGCTGCGTAACAGCCGGTGCAAATCCTTGCTTAGCTGCCATCATAAGATAGGAGCGTGCTTTAATATCGTCTTTTTCAACGCCTAAGCCGTTTAAGTACACCATAGCGGTATTGTACTGCGCGGACGTATGTCCGAGCTCTGAGGCACGTTCCCAGGCCTTTAAAGCGTTGCCGGTTGACTTTTCACAACCGTTACCTGCAATATACATAGAACCTAATAAGTATAATCCATCTGCGTTGTTTTGCATATGGGTTGAGTTAAGTATTTCTATTGCTTGTTTGAATGCTTCTTTTTTATATAAAAGGTATGCATAAAAATATGAAGCAGTTTGGTTTTTACGGCCGGTAAGCATTTTTAAGATGTTTTCGGCTTGCTGGTTTTCATTACGCTTCAGGTGGGCTTTTGCATCTTCGATAAGCTCATCATCGGATTTTTCTGCACCGAATTTAAAGCCAAGAGCTACGGCAAAAGCTGTTACAAGCTCAATTGCAGAGTCTTTGGGTGCTCCTGTTGCCATAAGTATTTCTATTGCTATGGTGCAGGCGTTGCGCTGACCTTCATCATCATCGTTTACTGCCTGCAACAGTATCATTGTTGCTTCCTGGTCAAAGGCTGTTTCAATAAGGGAAAGCTTATCCGACTGCAGGGGTGCGCTTTTCTTGAATGTGTCAAGAAAAGCATCCTTATTGTCGATTATATCCCTGCCGCAGGCGTTAACAATAGATGATATTGCATCTGCCAGTGTGTATTTCATTATAATTCAACTCCAAATTTTTTAAGTGAATATCTGTAGCGGTAACTGTCACACTTTCCTTGATCCCACATACCTTCAAAGGAGAATATAGGAGGAGCTGCGTGGGTTTCCACCTCTTCGTTGTGGTGTGAACCAAGAAGATTTCTGTGTGAAGAGAATACCTTTACGGTGATTGTGTTTTCTTCTTCTGTAAGGTGATCTGAAAGGTCGCAGGTTTGTGTAAAGAGCATACGCTTTGCAAGCTTGCCGTTAACATAAACCTCAGCACAGGGATATATACCCTTTAAGGTAAGCTGTGTTGCGTCGCCCTGGTATTTTCCTGTAAGTGTTATTGCTCCTGTAAAGAAGGGATAAGCATTTTCTGTAAGTGAGGAAAGTACAGGGTTTTTGTTTTGCTCAACCAGAGTAAAGGGACCTTCGTATGTAACGTAATCGTGATGATGCTGCTCAAATTCTCCCTCGGTCTTAACGTCAAAATTACCGAAGAGGTATACAGATTCAATTTCACAATCAAAGTTAAGACAGTTTCTCAAGGATTCGGAAACACCGCCGTAAAGAACGTAGTATACATAATCGCGCTGGAAGTAATCTATTTCGCAAACAAGCTCATTTACACCTTCCTTTAAGTAAGAGGAAATATTGCAGGAGCCAATATGCTTATCAAGGCGCCACTCTTTTGTAATATCAATTTCGTTACCGTTAATATAAACCTTTTGGGAGTTTATCTTTTCAACGGCGCAGGTGATATTGCAGGGAAGAGTTTCAAGGTTGAATTCGTACTTAAGCCAGAGCTTTCCTTTATATCTGTCTTTAAGAAGATTATCTTTAATACGTACGATGGGGCGGGTTTCTGTATATTCCACACCGTC
>JAZOTL010000040.1:0-13606 GCA_045657645.1 Eubacteriales bacterium | reverse complement strand
TTACATAGTAGTAAAGAACCTCACCCTTGAAAAGAAGGTTCCTACCTACAAGGTAGAGGGCAACAGCGTAACCTTTGGTAACCTTTCGGGACTTGTAAACATAAGATACGCAAAGGGAACCTACACAACCGAAGCACAGGTAAAGAACGCAAGCGGTTCCGTGCTTGTAAGACCTACAGCTGTAACAAACAACAGCTACACCGCAACAAACCTTAGTGCAGGTAAATACACCTTTGCAGTAAAGTATGATGACGGTAGTGTGAATATCATTAATATAACTATCTAACAAGAAAGCTCTCTCCACGCAGGAGAGGGCTTTTTGTTTCTGCAAACTTTATCTTTCGTGCTACAGATTAAAAATTTTGTTTTAACCCTACGCGATTATAAAAGTTTTTGGTGGACTTTTTTCCAAAAAGTTGATGGTGATTTTTGTAAACCAAGGAGCTTTTGTGCAATATTCCTAAAATGGTAAATGTTAATATTCTATAAAAAAAGGGGCCTCGTATTTGACAAAATGACGAAAATGTAGTATAATTGTACAGTAAATAAGATGTAAAACTGTGTAAGTTGGCAATGAAGATGGATTTTGAGCAAAAAAATCCTTGTTTTTTTGTTGTTAAATTTAACAAAAATGTAGAATTTGAAAGGGAACTCTTTTATGTCTAACAGACTTTTTCAGGGGATTATCCAACAGATGAAGGAAGTTATTAACGGAACCGTGGGTGTTATTGATGAAAACGGTATCGTTATTGCTTCAAGTGATCTTACCCGTGTGGGCGAAAGTCGCCAGAGTGCAATAGAGGAGCTGTCATATTCGGGTGATAGTATTACCTATGAGGGTTATACATACAGAACTATAGGTGCCCCCGGTAAGGCAGAATATTTTATTTTCGTGGAAGGCGAGGGTGCAAGTGCTGCAAAAGACGCGATGCTTCTTTCCATTACCCTTGATAATATAAAAAGCCTTTATGATGAAAAATACGACAAGAGCTCTTTTATAAAGAATATCATTCTTGATAATATTTTGCCAAGCGATATATATATCAAGAGCAAGGAGCTTCGTTTTTCAAGCGATGTTTCCCGTATAGTTTATTTAATTAAATTCTACGGCAAAATCGACGTAGTGCCTTTTGAAATGATCCAGAATATGTTTCCGGATAAATCAAAGGACTATGTTATCAGCGTAGGAGAAAATGATATAGTTCTTGTGCGTGAGGTTAAGCCCAACTATGACAACCGTGAAGTAGAAAGGGTAGCCCATACAATGGCAGACACCCTCTCCACAGAGTTTTACACGAGAGTTTCCATCGGTATCGGTACAGCGGTAGACAATATTAAAGATCTTGCCCGTTCATACAAAGAGGCGCAGGTTGCCCTTGAGGTTGGCAAGGTGTTTGATACCGAGAAGAACATTCTCAGCTATGAAAATCTTGGTATAGGCAGACTTATTTATCAGCTTCCCACAACTCTTTGTGAAATGTTTCTGCAGGAGGTTTTCAAAAAAGGTTCGCTTGAGTCTTTAGACAGTGAAACACTTATGACTATCCAGTGCTTCTTTGAAAACAATCTTAACGTTTCCGAAACTTCAAGAAAGCTTTTCGTACATAGAAACACCCTTGTGTACAGGCTTGAAAAGATACGCAAGATAACAGGTCTTGATCTTCGCGAGTTTGAGCATGCCATAACCTTTAAGGTTGCTCTTATGGTTAAGAAATATCTTACCTCGAAACCTGTAAAGTTCTGATGTTCCGCCGCTTTAACAATGGGAGCTTTGCTTCCGGAAAGGAAAGTGTATGATAGAATTTAAGAATGTATGTAAAAAGTACCCTAACGGTACTGTTGCTATGGATAACGTCAATCTTAAGATAGAAGACGGAGAGTTTGTTTTTATTGTTGGTGAATCCGGTGCCGGAAAATCCACAATGCTCAAAACCCTTTTCAGAGAGGAAAAGATATCCTCCGGTCAGCTTATCGTTGACGGTTATGATTTAAAGAAAACTCCTAACAGAAAGATACCCTACTACAGACGTAAGCTGGGTATAGTTTTCCAGGATTTCAGACTGTTTTCCGATAAAACAGTATTTGAAAACGTTGCTTTTGCTATGCGTGCCATTGGTGAATCCACAAAGAACATAAATCGCCGTGTGCCCACAATATTGAGCATAGTAAACCTCCAGGACAAGGTTAATTCCTTTCCCCGTGAGCTTTCCGGCGGTGAACAGCAGAGAGTTGCTTTGGCCCGTGCGCTTGCAAACAACCCCAGCATTATTATAGCAGACGAGCCTACAGGTAATATCGACCCCAAGCTTAGTCTTGAAATAATGAATCTGCTTATAAAGATACATAAGAAGGGTAAAACGGTTATCGTTGTTACCCATGAAAAGAATTTCGTTGACTACTTCCAGCAGAGAGTTATAACCATAAAGGATGGACGCGTAGTAGACGATAAGGTGGGAGGTATGTTCGATGCGTAAACATTACAGTTTCGGGTATATGATATCCCAAAGCCTTAAGAGCCTTGTGCGTAACAGCATGATGACATTGGCATCCATTGCGGTGCTTATGGCTTGCCTTACCCTTATGGGCTGTTTTGGCTTGCTTGTATATAACATTGACGAAAATATGGCACAGCTTGGTTCCCTTAATCAGGTAGTTGCTTATTGCAGCTCTGATGTAAGTGAGCAGGAACTCAAAGAGGTTGAAAGACAGATAAAGCTCCAGTCGGTTGTAAATACCGATTCTGTTACCGTTCAAACCAAGGATGAGGTGTATCTTGAACAGAAGCAGAAGCTTTATGATTCTTATGAAGGCTTCTACGATAAAACCGACAGCGACCTTGAAAATAATAATCCCTATCCTCACGTTGTCCACTTTACCTTTAAGGAGGGGGCAAGCATTGAGGCAATATCCCGTCTTGAAGCGGACCTCAGACTTATTGAAATTGAGCAGCTTGACGAAAACGGCGAGCCTATGTACGATGAAAACGGCGTGGTGCTTACCTCAAAGGCTATAGAAAAGGTAAGATGCGAAGCGGAGCTTGCTCAAAAAATCGAGAATCTTAAAACGGGAATTACCTGGATATTTACAGGCTTCCTTGCGGTTCTCTTCGTAGTTAGTGTATTTGTAATTATAAACACCATCAAGCTTGCAGTATTCTCACGCAGACAGGAAATAACCATTATGAGATACGTAGGTGCTACAAAGGGCTTTATTACCACACCTTTCGTTATGGAGGGCGTGTTTATAGGATTACTTTCCTCAGCCGTTTCATATGGTGTGGTATATGCAGGTTACAGGGTTATCAGTAACATGATAGGTACCAAATATCAGTTGTTGACTATAGTTCCGTTTGCAGAAATACAGTGGCACGTACTTGCGGCTTTTGCTGTTATCGGTGTTGTTACAGGTATAATCGGCAGTTCCATTTCCTTAAGCAAGTATCTTAAGGCTTAAAGGAGGTTGCAATGAAAAGTTTTGTTAAAAGAAGACATACAGCTCTGATAGCCTTTATGCTGGCTTGCGTTATGGTCTTTGCGCTTATTCCGTGGAACTATATGGAAGTAAATGCTATAGACACTTCTAAGGCTAATGAGCAAACGTTGAAGGATAAGCTTGACGTTGTTAAGGACGAACAGGCAGACCTAAAGGCAAAGTATGAAGCTGCCCAGAATAGTGCCCAAGAGCAGGAAAGGCAGAAGGAATATTTTGACCAGCTTATGGCAGCTACTCTTACAGAGATAGATCTTGCCGAGGATCTTATAAAGCAGTATGATGAGCAAATAGAAGCAAAGCAAAAAGAAATTGCCGACCTTCAAACTTCTATCGAGGAAAAGTATCAGGCAACAAGACAAAGCCTGCGTGCCTCTTATATGAACGGTAATGCAAGCTATCTTGAAATGATAGTCGATTCCGAAAGCTTTACCGATTTCCTTATGACTATAGATCTTGTATCCTACACTCTGCGTCACGAAAAAAAGCAGATGCAGGAGCTTGAAGATCTTATGATCAAGCTTGAAGAAGATGAACTTGCTCTTCAAACAGCCCTTACCGAACAGCAAAACCTTGTTGCTGAAAAGGAAGCTTCCATGGTGAACTTGGAAGAACAGAAGCTTCAGGCAGAGCAGTATATGAAGGAATATGAAGCAGCGGCACAGAGCCTTGAGGAAGAGTACCTTAAAGCTAAAGCTGCAGAGGAAGAACTTCAGGATGAGATAGACGCGATCCTTGCTCAAAGAGCAAGAGAAGAGGAAGAACGCAGGAAGAATGAAAACGGCGGCGGTGGAGCTCCCACTTTTGGCGGTACCTTTATTTGGCCTGTGCCCTCCGGCTACAGCAGAATATCCTCACAGTTTGGTCCCAGAACCCTTTGGGGACGTTATGATTTCCATTTGGGTATAGATATACCTGCAAGCTACGGTACAAACGTGTTTGCCTCCGCTTCCGGTACGGTTGTTACAGCTACCTACCATTATAGCTACGGCTATTATGTGCTTATCGACCACGGCAACGGTTATTCAACTCTTTACGCCCATAACAGCAGACTTTGCGTTTCTGTTGGTCAAACCGTAAATCAGGGTGATGTTATTGCAAAGATTGGCTCTACAGGCTCTTCTTCCGGCAACCATCTCCACTTTGAATTAAGAGTAAATAATAAGGTTACTAATCCTTTGGATTACGTTTCACCGTAATTATTTGAATATTTAAAATGATTAAATTAAAAAACAAAATTATCACTATATTTGCCTTCCTTTTGGCTTTTGTAATGCTCTTTACTGCAATTCCTTTTGCAGGTGAAGTGCACGCAACCGAAAGTGCCGAGGAGCAGGAATTGCGTGATAAGATAGCTGTTCTTCAACAGCAGCAAACCGAGCTTCAGCAGAAGCTTGACTCTGCTGAAAGCAATGCAGATGAACAGGCAAAACAAAAAGAGTATCTTGATGCTCTTATGGCTACTACCCTTACCGAAATTGATACGGCGCAGCAGCTTGTAGAGCAGTGTGATGCCCAAATAAAAAGCGCAGAAGAACGTATAGCACAGCTACAGGCGCAGATAGATGAAGAATACGAAGCAACTAAAATCTATCTTCGCTCCTCATATATGGATGGCGCCATAGGCTATCTTGAAATGATATTGGAAGCAGAGAGCTTTACCGATTTCCTTATGACGCTTGACCTTATTTCCTATACTCTGCGTAATAGCGAAAAGCAAACTGCCGAGTTTGAAGCTCTTGTTAGCGAGCTTGAAGCGCAGGAAAACAAGCTTGTAGCTTCAAAGGAAGAGCAGAGCAAGCTAGTTAAGGAAAAGGAAACTTCGATGCTTTTGCTTGAAGAACAAAAGGCTAAAGCCCAAGAGTATATGCTTGCCTATGAAGAAGCAGCAAGGACTTATTCCGATGAATACAAGGCGGCAAAAGCGGCAGAGGCTGAACTGAACGAGAGATTGAAGGAACTGTTGAAAGCTCCCGCAGATCCGGGTGACCCTGTGGAACCTAATCCACCTCCTGCATCTGACGGAACCTTTATTTGGCCGGTATCACCCGCGTATTCTCGTATATCTTCTTACTTTGGACCAAGAGAGCTTTGGGGATATTATGATGACCATTTGGGTATTGATATACCTGCGGATTATGGTACAAATGTATACGCATCTGCAGCAGGAACAGTGGTAGTTTCCGAATGGCACTCAAGCTACGGCTATTACGTGGTAATAGACCACGGTAACGGCTATTCCACCTGTTATGCTCATAACAGTGATCTTTGTGTTGGTGTAGGCGATTACGTTCGACAGGGTGAGGTTATTGCAAAGATAGGCTCAACAGGCTCTTCTTCGGGTAACCATTGTCACTTCGAGGTGAGAGTCAACGGTAAGGTTGATGACCCTTTAAAGTACGTTTCACCATAGTTTGAATTTTAAGTTATGGCGGCGGTTGCGTCGCCATAACATATAAATATTTTTCGTATAATATAAAGTATTCAGCGTAATTAAGGGAGATAAAATGAAAAAAAGGTTTTCCTGGCTTATACTTATAACGGCTGTTATAATAACGGCTGCGCTGACGTATCAGCTCACCTATCTTGTTGTTTATAACAGATACAGACAAGAGCTTAATGACAGCATATTTTCCTCTTATCAGACCCTTGAGGCCGTTGACAATGCTTATAATGAGTATTATTACGGTGAGCTTGACAAAGAAACCCTTGAAGAAGGGCTCATTGCCGGCTATATACTTGGCACAGGCGATAAATACGGCGTTTATATGGATGCCGAAGAAACCGAGGCGTTTACAAAGGATACCTCCGGAGAAAACGTGGGTATCGGTATATCTGTTATTGCCTCTGATACAGATGATGCTATTAAAATACTGCGTGTCAATTCTTCCTCGCCCGCCGAAAAGGCAGGAATATTACCCGGTGATCTTATCATAAAGGTAGGGGAAGAGAGTGTTTCTGATATAGGATATAACGAGGCACTTGAAAAAATGCAGGGTAAGGAAGGCAGTATTGCAGAGTTTACCGTTTTGCGCGGAAACCAAACACTGTCTTATAGCGTAGAACGCGCAGTTGTAACACAAGATACGGTAATATGGCATATGAATTCCGACAATGTTACGGGAGTTATCCGTATTGAGGAATTTGACGCAGTTACCCCAAAACAGTTCAAAACTGCAATAGATGAGCTTTGCAATAGCGGAGCACAGTGTTTGATATTTGACGTACGAAACAATCCCGGCGGTACACTTGAAAGTGTGGTCGAAATACTGGACGTTATTTTACCTAAGGGACCTGTTATTCGTATACAGAGCAAGAACGGTGAGGTAGAAACTTTAGATTCCGATGAGGAGTTTATAGATATGCCCATGGCTGTTCTTGTAAATGAAAATACCGCAAGCGCAGCAGAGTTGTTTGCGGCGGCCATCAAGGATTATGATGCGGGAATAATAGTTGGCAAAACCACCTTTGGCAAAGGCAGTATGCAAACGGTTGTTCCATTAATAAACGGAGCATCTCTCCGGCTTACCTTCCGGGTATATATGCCACCTTATTCCGAAAGCTATGAGGGTGTAGGCGTTGTTCCCGATATTACAGTAGAGCAGGCCGAGGACGTAAAGGATATAAGCCTTTATGAGTTAAATGATGAAAACGATACACAGCTTGTGTATGCAATAAATGAATTAAATAAATAATACAATACATTTAAGGAGAAATAAAAATGGCAGAACCTATAGTTGTAACCGATGAGGGCTTAAGAAAACTTCAGGATGAGCTTGAGTATCTTAAGACAGAGAAACGTAAGGAAGTTGTTGAAGCTATAAGAGTGGCACTTTCCTTTGGTGACTTATCCGAGAACAGCGAGTATGACGAAGCTAAAACCGAGCAGGGAAAGGTAGAATCCCGCATTATCGAGCTTGAGGAAATGCTCAAAAACGTTAAGGTAATAAGCGAAAAGGAAATTAAAACCGATAAGGTTAATGTAGGTAATGTTGTTACCGTACACGACGTGGAATTTGATGAGGATATCGAGTATGTTCTTGTAGGTTCTACCGAAGCTAACCCCGCTCTTAACAAGATTTCAGACCAGTCCCCCATAGGTAAGGCTATCCTTGGCGCAAAGGTAGGCGATACCGTAGCCTTTGAAACTCCCGGTGGAGAAGCACACCTTACAATCCTCAAAATTGCAAAGCAGAAGTAAAGGACAGACAATGGAAGAGAATATAAACGTAACAGAAAATCAGCAGGAGCTTTCTGAAATACTCCAGATAAGAAGAGATAAGCTTGCTGCTCTCAGAGCGGACGGTCGTGACCCCTTTGAGATAACAAAGTTTGATATAACACATACAAGTGAAAATATCAAGAACAGCTTTGATGAGCTTGAAAATAACACCGTTGTGCTTGCAGGTAGAATGATGAGCCGCCGTATTATGGGTAAGGCAAGCTTCTGCCACCTTCAGGATAACGACGGAAAGATTCAGGTATATGTAAAGCGCGACGATATCGGAACAGAGGTTTATCCTGAATTTAAGAAGTGGGATATAGGCGATATTATTGGTGTTAAGGGCTTTGTGTTCCGCACCAAAACAGGCGAGATATCCGTTCATGCACAGGAGATAACCCTCCTTGCAAAATCCCTTTTACCCCTTCCCGAAAAGTTCCACGGACTTACCGACCGTGAAACAAGATACCGCCAGAGATACGTTGACCTTATAGTTAACCCCGAGGTTAAGGATACATTTGTAAAGCGTTCCCTTATCCTTCGCGAGCTGCGTCATTTCCTTGATTCCAAGGGATTTTTGGAGGTTGATACCCCCATACTTACACCCTTTGAGATAGGTGCGGCTGCTAAGCCCTTCTATACTCACCACAATACCCTTGATATGGATATGGTGCTTCGCATAGAAACAGAGCTTTATCTTAAGCGTCTTATAGTTGGTGGTATGGATAAAGTATACGAGGTTGGGCGTATCTTCCGTAACGAGGGTATGGACCCCAAGCACAATCCCGAATTTACTACCATTGAGCTTTATCAGGCGTATACCGATTTCCAGGGTATGATGGACCTTGTTGAAGAAATGATGAAGACCGTAACCCAGAAGGTTTGCGGTACTCTTAAGATACCTTATCAGGGTAACGAGATCGATATTTCCCATTGGGAAAGACTTACCATGATAGAGGCTGTAAAGAAGTATTCCGGTGTAGACTTTGCGCAAGTTCAGAGTGATGAAGAGGCAGTTGCCCTTGCAAAAGAGCATCACGTTGAGCTTCCCGAGGTACCTACAAAGGGTGCTATCCTTGCAGAGTTCTTTGACGCATTTGTTGAAGAAAAGCTTATCCAGCCTACCTTTATTTACGATTATCCCGTTGAGATAAGCCCCCTTGCAAAGCGCAAGCCCGATGATCCTGCATTTACCGAGCGTTTTGAGTACTTCATAAACGCAACAGAGTTTGGTAACGCATTCTCCGAGCTTAACGATCCTATCGACCAGAAGGAGCGTTTCGAAAAGCAGGTTGCAGAGCGTAAGGCACTTAACCCCGCTTCCAAGGCAGAAGTAGACTATGACTACATCAACGCCCTTGAATACGGTATGCCCCCCACAGGCGGTCTTGGCTTTGGTATAGACAGACTTGTAATGCTCTTGACCGACAGCGCTTCTATACGCGACGTACTCTTGTTCCCCACAATGAAGCCCATTGATGATAACAAGAGAGAAAAGGCTCCCGAAGCAGAGACTGTAGCTCCCGTTGTTGAAGCAAGCGCACCTGTAGTAGAAGAGGTAATCGACTTCTCAAAGGTAGAAATAGAACCCCTTTTCAGCGATTTTGTTGACTTTGAAACCTTCTCTAAATCTGACTTCAGAGCAGTTAAGGTTAAGGCTTGTGAGGCAGTAAAGAAGTCCAAAAAGCTTCTTCAATTCACCCTTGATGACGGTACCGGCAATGACCGTACCATATTAAGCGGCATCCACGCTTTCTATGAGCCCGAAGAGCTTGTAGGCAAGACCCTTATAGCTATTACAAATCTCCCTCCCCGTGCAATGATGGGCGTTGAGTCTAACGGTATGTTACTCTCCGCTATCCACACCGAGGAAGGCGAGGAAAAGCTCCACCTTCTTATGGTAGATAACCATATCCCCGCAGGAGCAAAGCTGTATTAATAATAAAAGACTATGATGTATATGCATCATAGTCTTTTTAGTTTTTATATGAAGAGAAATATAAGATCAAATTAAAATAAATTTAACTTTTGGCAGTAATATAATAAAATCAAATCATTGATTTTGTTTCATAACTATGATATAATATGTAGGTGTATAACTATAATTGTCGAAATTAGATTTACAGGGAGGCCTTGGGCTGATGAAATCAAAGATGATCAAGCTGATAAAGTTCATAGCGTTTTTTGTAGCGTTTGTACTTTTACTTTGGAATGTTTCAGGCGTTCTTAAAGCAGTTGATACTATGAACTATCAAAATATTCAAAATTTTTATGAGGAGCCGGAAAATTCTCTGGATGCGGTATACATAGGATCAAGCAACTGCTTTGTTTTCTGGAACTCTCTTTTAGCGTGGGGTGAGTATGGAATTTCGGTATACCCTTACGCAGGCAATGCGTTTTCTTATTTTGCGAGTGAATACTATATCAAAGAGGCAAGAAGAACACAGCCCGATGCTTTATATATAGTTAATATAAACTCTCTTTCTGATGGCGAGCTTAACACCCAGCAAATGCGTTCTACTATAGATGCTATCCCTTTTTCCTTTGACAAGCTGGCAATGATAAGGCATCTTAACGATGTAGCCGATTTTTCAATGAAGGAAAGCATGGAATTTTACCTCCCGTTGATTCGATTCCATACCCGTTGGGAGGAGATCACCTCTTATGACTTTTCTACAGAGCTGAACGGTCGTAAGGGCGCAAGCATATTTAATCAGTACCTTGAAACCGTTACCGACGTTTCTGCTGATTATATTACTACCGATGATGAAGTTGAACTTTCGGATGCAATAGTATCTACTACAGAAAGTCTGCTTGATTACTGCGATAAGGAGAATGTAAACGTTCTCTTTGTTACGGTTCCTCAGGCAAAATTTAATGAATACAACATAGGTCGCTATAATGCACTTAATGCTCTTATAGAGTCAAGGGGCTACAAGGTTCTCGACCTGCTCTCCGACCCCTCGATTATGGGTATAGACCCCACAACCGATTTTTACAACTCGGCTCATACAAATATCCATGGCTCTGCTAAACTTACATATTACTTATCCGAATATCTTATAGAAAATTACGGCTTTGAAGATAAGCGCGAGAATCCCGACTACAGCTCGTGGAACACAGCATATGACGGATATATGGAGCATATCACACCCCATATTCTTGACATTGAGCTTGATGCCAATAACCGTGCTGATGACCTTGCAGCGCCTACTCCCTTGGCTTGGCGTGACGGCGCACAGATAAAGCTTGACTGGGAAGATGTTGAAAACGCACAGGGCTACAAGATATACAAAAAATCAGCGAGCCAGCCTTCCTGGAAGGAAATTTCTGTAACTGAAGAAAGCTTTTTTGATGATACAGAGTTTGTTGAGGGTGAGCTTTATCACTACACGGTGCTCCCGTATTATGAGGCAGACGGCAAGCAGCTTTACGGCGACTATGCTTACAAGGGCGTAAGCATACAGCTACAAGTCACTCAATAACATTGTTATAAGGAAGTAAATATGAGTTATCAATCATTGAATTTTATTCTGTTTACAGCGGTGGTGCTGTTGCTGTATTATGCACTTGGTTACAAACTTCAACGCTGGGTGCTTGCTGCAGCAAACATAACGTTTTTTGCAGTAGCAGGCGTAAAGTATATTCCCTTTATCCTGTCAACTACTGTTGTGACCTATGCCGCAGGCGCATTTATGGGCAGAGTTTATGAGCAGGCGGATGCAAAGCTTGCAGTAGCCGCTGATGCAGCCGAAAAAAAGGCTATCCGTAACGGCGCAAAAAAGAAGGCAAAAGCTATACTTTTAGGAGCTTTATTTATTGCAATAGGCCTTTTGGTATATAGTAAATATACAACCTTTATACTTGAAAACGTAAATAACATACTCACCCGTTATAATATGGCGCAGATAGATATGTTTAACGTTATTATGCCTATCGGTGTATCCTTCTATACCTTTATGGCTTTGAGTTATATTCTCGATGTTTATTGGAAACGCTATAAGGCAGAAAAGAATTTTCTTACCTATGCGGTGTATCTTTCCTATTTCCCCCATGTAGTGCAGGGTCCTATAGACCGTTTTAACGAGTTTAAGGAGCAGGTAAAGGATGGAGTAGCTCTCAACTATGACAACCTTTGTCAAGGTGCACAGCTTGCAATTTGGGGTTTCTTCAAAAAGCTTGTTATAGCAGATAGATTAGGCTATATTGTAAATACCCTTATCGACGGATATGAAAATTTTGACGGTGTGTTCATCATAATCGGTATCATAGTTTATTCTATACAGATATATGCAGATTTCTCCGGTTGTATAGATATCGTTACCGGTGTGTCCGAAATGTTCGGTATACGTCTTAGAAAGAACTTCAACCACCCCTATTTCTCAAAAACCATGCCCGAGTTTTGGAGACGCTGGCATATATCCCTTCAGGAGTGGTTTAAGGATTATGTCTACTATCCCGTTTCCGCTTCAGCTCTTACCAAAAAGGTAAAGAAATTCTTTAAGAACAAGAATATGAAGCGTATGGAAGACCTGTTTGCATCCTGCTTCCCCGTGTTTGTTGTATGGATGATAACAGGTATATGGCACGGTGCCGCTTGGCGCTTTGTTGCTTGGGGTATGTTCCACGCAGCATTGCTTATCGGCGGTAGAATATTTGACCCCGTTTTTGAAAAGCTTAATAAATGGCTTCATATTGATACCGATAACTTCGGTTGGCATTTCTGGCAGATGCTGCGTACCTTCCTGCTTTGCTGCTTCGGACGTATATTCTTCCGTGCAGGCAGATTGCAGATGGCCTTTGATCTTATCAGAAAGATGTTTACCGAATGTAATTTCGGCAAGCTTTTTGATGCAAGGATCGATTCCTTCGGCCTTAGTGCTAAAAATATGAATATTGCAATACTTTCGGTTGCTATCCTTTGGATTGTTGATATGATGCAGGAAAGAATGAGCATCCGTAAGACCCTTGCAAAGCAGAATCTTGTTTTCAGATGGGTAATCATTTTATTGGGCCTGTTAGCAGTTATCCTTTATGGTATGTACGGTCCCGGTTACAATGCAAGCAACTTTATTTACGAACAATTTTAATTTTTAAGGAGATAAATTATTATGGAACAGCTTAGAGAAATGTTAGAGGAAAAGTACCCCAATATCGACTTTGATGCAGAAAAGAACCTTGTTAGCAACGGAATCCTTGATTCCCTTGAGGTTGTAAGCATCATATCCGAAATCGAGGATATGTTCGATATTTCCGTAACTATGGAGTATATTCAGCCTACCTACTTTGAATCTGTTGAAAGTATGTGGGGAATGATCGAGGAACTGCAATGAGAAATACCAAAAGTTTTATATTGACCCTTATAGGTCCGGTCCTGTTTTTGGTATGCGGTTTTCTTATACCAGAATCTGTTTTCGGTTCCCGTGAAGGCAGTATGGCAATAGGTACGGCTGCATGGATGGCATTTTGGTGGATAACAGGCGCGGTAGATTATGCAGTTACAGCATTCCTGCCTATCGCAATTAATGCTGTTTTCCAGATTACAGATATGCCTGCCGTTATCGGTAATTACGCTTCCGAAACCATATTGCTTCTTTTAGGAGCTTCTATTCTTACAGCCTCTTGGGAGGAAACAGGTCTTGACCGCAGAATTGCGGCAAAGTTTCTTTCTCTTGTAGGAAGTAAACTTCGCAATCAGGTCATATTTTGGTTTATTCTTTGCACTATCCTTTCCGCAATACTTCCAAACGCTGTAGTATGCGCTGCTATGACCCCCATAGCCGTGTCTATGCTGCGCTACATAGGTGAAACCGATATTTCCAAGAGCCGTGTTGGTCCGCTGTTGCTCCTTACTATATCTTACGGTACGGGAGTTGGCGGCCTTGCCTCGCCTCT
>JAZOTL010000039.1:0-12202 GCA_045657645.1 Eubacteriales bacterium | reverse complement strand
TATCTTCCCTTTCTGTATATATCTGTATATACCTTGCGCAGCATAACGTGGGTAGAACGGAAGGGTGCAAAATTGAACATAAATACCACCTGAGGTGTTTTTATGCCGTCCTGTCTTGCTCTTGCAAAGGTTTCAAGAATGGTTTCATAACCAACCTTCCAAGTATATGAACCGTTAGTACAGTCAAATACTATAAAATCCACGCCTGCATCAGCAAGCAGCTCCGCCTGGCGGCGTATAACATATGTATCATTGGAAGTGTAGTAACCGTAAATAGGTTCATTCCAGAAGTAAGCTTCCGCTTGATTTTCTTCCCAAATGGGATGATTATAATCATTTTTAGCTTCCGGATATTCTTCCATAAGGTCATTAACGTTTACAGGCTTTGAAAGCTCGTAATGATAATGCCAATCCCAATAGGAAATACCAACAGCTTTGTTCTTACGCTTTTCGCCTACCTCATCAAAACCGGGAAGCTTTCTTCCAAGGCCGTCTATTGCACAAAATGCATCGGTATTAACATTCTTTGCATTAATGGGATGCATTGATGAAAGCATTTGGGGCTTGGGCGCTTCAGGCGCTTTGGAGGCCTCTGCATCAACGGAAAGCTCTCCAAAATAATGTTCAGCTTCCTTAGTAAAGCGAATAGCCGCTTCCATACTACCGTCACAAGGAGTGCCGTTTATGTAAAGGCAGGCACCTTCAAAGGAATCAACAAGACCGCAAAAGCCTGTACCGCGTGTACCGTCATGAGCAACAAGAAGGTATTCGCCGGGTTCCATTTCGGGAAACTCAAAGAACATATCGGTTCCCTCGGCAAGGTCACAAACCTCGCAAGCAAGAACGTCGTCCTCAATAGTTTTACGATAGGTACGGTTCCATTTATAAAGGCTGAGATAAATTATGCCTGTATGTGCCGACATTCTGGGGCATACGTATTTGAAACCGTTAAAGGGTGCAAGTGCATTGAACTGTATTGCATACTGCTCACCCTTTTCTACAAGAGAGGCGTAATGTTCACTTGTATCTTCAAAAGTGTTGATATAAATCATAATTTTTCCTTATCCGTGTATATTGAAAATTCTTGTATAGCCTTGATAGGATGCACCCAAAGTATACTGTATAGTATCATTGTTGGGGCTGATATCGTCTATATGGTCTATATGTGTATGTCCTGCAAGTATTACCTTAACAGTGCTTTCTGAAGACTTTAAGAAGTCACAGAACATTTTTGTATTATAATCTAATTCCATATTGGGGCTTCCGATACAGATATCCTTACCCCACATTGAGCTAACCTGTTCTGTATAGCTTTCAGCATATATAGGTACGTGCATCATTAAAATTACAGGGATCTGCCTGTTTGCATAATACTTCAGTGTTGAATAAGCATTGTAAGAAACTTTATCACTACTGTTATCTACCGAAACTATTACAAAATCATCATAAACGATTTCGTTTACGTCATCAAACCAATATTCGCCCTCTTCTGTGCCCTTACTGAAAAGCTCTGTAAACTTAGGAACGTTTTCATAGCGCTGTGCCGCGCTTTGATAATCAGCAGAGTAAGTCCAGTCGTGATTACCGAGAACAAATTTAGTATCAATGCCTGAGCCCTTTACCTGCTCGGTAAGGAAAGCAAAGTTACCGTTGGAGGGTGCGTCTATTATATCACCCGTCATAATAACGCCGTTTGCCTTAATATCCTCAGCATATCCGTACATAGCTTTTAAACGGTCTGTACGGGATACTCTATCGGGAGTTTCGGAATCAAACATCAAGCCTCTTTTGGTCTGATCTGCAATGGCGGCTTCGGTGTCCGTTTCATTCCACTCGGTTAAATGAAGGTCGCTTATATGAAGAAACTTCATATCACTTGTAAGACCGTCAATTTTAATATCTACAACATCTGTTTTAAGCATTGAAAGACCGAACCTTTCATCAAGCATTTTAAACATCTGCGCCGCTTGTGCTCTGGTAACGCCGCCTTTAGGGTCAAAAAGATTACCACCCTTGCCGGAAACTATACCATATTCGCGGCAAAGCATAACCGCTTCATAGGACCAAGATGCAATAGAAGCATCGTCATCAAACATAGGGGCTTGTTCTGCACTTTCACATACTATCGCCTTATATTCTAAAAGGCGGATAAACAAAGTGCATATCTGCTGTCTTGTAATAGGACTTGATGGAGAAAATGTATTTTTTGATGTTCCGCTTACAAGGCCCTTATTACAAGCCCAAGCCATTGATTCATAGTAATAAGCGTTTGTATCAACATCAACAAAGCCGTCATATGTACTGCCTGAAACATCCTCACCCGAATAGCGGGCAAGCACACAAACAAAGGCTGCTCTGGTTATGGGGCGAAGGGGAGAAAACTCTCCGTTACCCGTTCCTGAAAAAAGACCTTTTGAAACACAGTAGTCTACCGCCTTGGAATACCACGCATCTTCGGGCACGTCAACAAAGGTATTTCCGCTTACAAACAAAGGCAAAGACAAGGAAAAAACCATTACAACTGCCAAAAGAAAACCGATTATTCTTTTATTCATATACTCCTCCTTCAAAAGCTCATATATAACCATTGTATCACAAAGTTACTAAAATAGCAACATATTTTTACATATACGCCCTGTCTACGGTAATTACACAGTTCAATTTGGGATCATTTTTCTTCATTTCAAAAGATATTTTCTCCTTGAATTCATCCTTTTCAAGCTTCGAATCATAAGGAAGAACGGCATCAAAAATAAGATTGCAATGGGTATTACCGCGAACAAGTCTAAAATCATGTATCGTTGAACCACAGCATATACCTGCCACCACTCCTGCGGTTATCTCCTTCATAGAAAGGGTGTACTCATCATCACAGTCAACGGGGTCAAGATGAATTACCGCGTGGCAGTTAAGCTTTTGGATAAGCTCTGCTTCTATATTGTCTATAACGTCATGGGCCTCCATTGTTGCCATAGTAGAAGGCACCTCTGCGTGCAGGGATATCATAACTCTGCCGGGGCCGTAATCGTGTACAACAAGATCATGTATACCGCTTACCTCATCGTGGGCAAGGGTCAACTTTTCTATTTTTTCTACAAACTCCTTATCAGGTGCTTGACCCAAAAGCGGAGATATAGTTTCTTTAAGCGCCATTATTCCGTTGTATATAATAAACAACGAAACAATAAGACCTGCCCAACCGTCTATTTCAAATGGGAGATAGGGTGCCACAAGTGCGCAAACGAATACCACAGTGGTGGAAATAGCATCACCCAAGCTGTCAGTTGCAACCGCTGCCATAGCAGAAGAAGATATCTTTTTTCCTATACGCTTATTATAGAAACACATATAAAGCTTTGTAGCAACAGATACCGCCAATATAACAAGAGAGAGGGTGTCATAGTTCACTTGTGCGGGGTTAATGATACTGCCTATGGCATCTCTGCCCAATTCAAAGCCCATAAGCATAATAGCAAAGGAAACCACAAGTCCCGAAATGTATTCAATTCTACCGTGACCGAAGGGGTGGTCAAGGTCGGGCTTCTTCCCTGCCATACGGAAACCTATAAGGGTTATAACAGAGGAACCTGCATCTCCAAGATTGTTGAATGAGTCTGCAGTTATGGAAACCGAAGCTGTTATAAAGCCGCAAATAAATTTTCCTAAAAACATAAGCACGTTTAAGAATATACCGTATATACTGCACAGAGTGCCGTATGCCGTACGCACGTCGGGATCACTTGTGTTTTTACGGTCACGGATAAATAATTTGGCAAGCAGTTCAAGCATAAGTTAACCTCAATTGTTTTGTTTTTTCATTTTTAAAGTAATCCTATTTAACCCATGAGCCATCTTTGACATTATCCATCTTAAGCTTATCATTAAGGGTACGGAAAGCATAACCAGCAATACGAGTATAAGAATTGCACCGTAGCTGAGTGAGGATACGTCAAAAATAAAGGGTAGGTAAACAAGTCCCAATATCATTAATACGCCCATCATAAAGAACAATACGATATGAAAAGCATTTACAGGCTTATCAAAGGGTTTAGATACGTACCAAAGCATTATCATACCCACAACACCTAAGATGAGGGTACACATGGTAGATACCTCTGTTGAAGGAAGATTAAATGCATCCTTAAACATAACTATGAATATAAGCATAAAAAGGTCAAGCGCACCGGCAGGAGCCGCCCTGTAAAGCACGTTACGTAAGAACTTACCTTTAACCTTTGAATGATTAGGCTCAAGAGCAAGGAAAAAGGAAGGAATACCTATAGTCATTGTATTTATAAGGGTGAGATTTGCAGGAGAAATAGGATACTCAAAGGCCGCAAACACCGATATTATTGCAAGGAAGAAGGAGAATATGTTTTTAACAAGGAAAAGAGATGCAGAGCGCTCAATGTTATTGATAACACGCCTTCCCTCTGCAACAACCGAAGGCATAGCCGCAAAATCAGAATTCAAAAGCACAAGGTCGGAAACCTGGGATGCAACCTCGCTTCCCGAAGCCATTGCAATACTGCAGTCTGCCTCCTTTAAGGCAAGAACGTCATTAACGCCGTCACCCGTCATTGCAACCGTGTGCCCCTGTGATTTAAGGGCTATTACAAGCTTGCGCTTTTGTTCCGGGGTAACTCTACCGAAAACGGTATATTTTTGCGCGGCATCGTAAATATCCTTATCTGTCTTAAGAGTGCCTGCGTTTACATAGTTTTCAGCGCCTTCGATGCCAGCATCCCTTGCGGCACCTGCGGCAGTAGCAGGGTCATCACCGGATATTACTTTAACTGCTACACCGTTTTCCAAAAAGAACCCAAAGGTCTCACGGGCGTTTTCACGAACGTGATTACATAAAAGAATAAGAGCAATAGGAGTTACCTGCTTTGAATCAAGTGTTCCTCCCTTTAAGCTGTCCGAATATGCCGCAAATAAAAGCACTCGCGCACCTGTAGCCGCATATTCATCAACGGTAGCCTTTATTTCATAATACCTGTCCGTAAGTATAAACTCGGGAGCGCCGATAACAAAGGCATCCTTACGGCTAAGCTCTGCGCCGCTGTATTTTATGGATGATGAAAAAGGCACCACCTTTTTTGCAGGAGCAACGTCATCAGGCTGATAATACTCCCACAAAGCGCGCATGGTATCGTTATCGGGTTCCAAATTTCCTATCAGCTCTGCCAGATTTTCATTTATAAACTCATCATCATAAACGTCATCTATACAAACAATACCGTCTACGTGCATACCGGGCTCGGTAATGGTTCCGGTTTTATCAACGCACAGGGTATCAACCCTTGCAAGAGCTTCGATACATCCAAGCTCGTGTACGAGAGTTTTTTGTTTTGCAAGGCGCATAACACTTACCGCAAGCGCAACGCTTGTAAGCAGGTAAAGGCCTTCGGGTATCATACCGATAAGGGCGGCAGATGTATTTACAACCGCCTCGTTTGCGGGGTTGTTATATAATGTAATTTCACGGTATATCATACCAACCGCTAAGGGAATAAGTACAATACCGATAAACTTTATCAGCATAGTAAGGCTGCGCATCATACCTGCAGACTTGCGCTTTTTCATACGCTTTGCATCAAGAGTAAGCTTTGAAGCAAAGGAATCCTCGCCTACCGCTGTAAGCTTTGCAAAGCACTTTCCTGACACAACAAAGCTTCCTGATAAAAGGTTATCCTTCTCTTTTTTTGATATCTCGTCGGATTCACCTGTTATCAAGGATTCGTTAACACTGCAAGAGCCTGATAAGACCACCGCATCCGCAGGTATTTGGTCTCCTGCGCCGAGGATGATAACGTCATCTATTACAAGCCCCTCAACAGGCACACGCACAGCTGCAGAATCTCTTAATACGGTAGCGCAAGGAGCATTAATAAGAGATAATTTATCAAGGGTCCTCTTTGAATTGCACTCCTGCACGATACCTATTATCGTATTTACGATAACAGCACCCAAAAAGGTAAGATGCTTAAATTCGCCAACGCAGATGAGAGCTATGGCTATAACAAAGAAAATAAGGTTAAAATATGTAAATACGTTTGAAAATATTATCTGCTTTACGGTTTTGGAGGCAGATTCTACAGGCTTGTTGTTTCTGCCCTGTTGCATACGCAACGCCGCTTCCTCAGAGGAAAGGCCGATTATTTTTTTAGATGGTAATATGCTCATAGGTCGCTCCGTCAATAGTATGAATTTTCAGAAACGCTTCTTATAGTATAACGTGAAATAAGCTCAGAGTTTACAACAACCTCCTGCTTTTTTTCAGAAAAGAATGACTCAGCTTTTTCGCTTGTAAGCCTTTTGGACAAGCTTTCAAGCTGTTTCAAATCATCTTCATTAAGGCTTTCATAGGAAGGAAGCTCGTACTTTTTGATGATATAGGTTACATTTTCGTCCGCAACTGTTCTCATATCCCCTGCCTGCATTTCAAATGCAGCATTTATAATATCACTTCCAAAGGTGCTTTTGTCATCCTGAGATACAAAAAATCCGTTTTTATATCCGCTGTAATTGATATCGGAATATTGCTCCATATAGCTTTCAAAGCTTGCTCCGGATTTTGTATCAGCTTCTATCTTTTTAACAAGAGCTGCTTTATCCACCTTTTCGGCATCAGAAAGTTCATTAAGTACTATATTCCCGTCATCGTCGTATACAAACCCGCCATTTTCGTCCTTTTGGGGAGCAGAGCCTGTATAAAGGGTAATATATTTAAGGCAAACATAGTTAGCTTCATAATAGCTTTTTATTTCCTCACTTGTGGGAAGTTGCAAACCGCTTGTGCCGAAAAGATGATCGTAAAGAGCATCGTATTTTGCATTTGCAATATAAACCTCACGCAGCATATCCACGTTCATATTAAGCTTGGCAAGCTCTGCGTTAAGCTCCTGCTTGCTACCTACGTTTACTATCTTATCCTCAATATCAGCGTCAATTTCCTTATACTTTGCTTCGGTAAGTGTAAGTCCGTATTCGTCAAAGAGAGCCAGGGCTATGGTACGTGTTTTTACGTCCTCTATTACAGAATCGGTAAAATACTCCTCGTAGCTTTTGCCCTCTTCAAGCTCCGTATTCCAGAACTCATCGCTGTTTACACCCCCGTTATAGTTATTTAAGATAACGGTTTTATAGGTGGATATCCAATAAGAATACAACGCTTCACCGGCCTTATGGGAACCGTATTTCATTGCGTAATCCCCGCCCTTTGAAGAGCAGGAACACGCAAACAGCATTAATATAGATATTACTGCGCATATGATACGTTTACTTAGCTTCATTTTTTTGTTCCTTATCATTTTCTTGTTGTCTGCTTTTTTCTTTTTGGAATTCAAGATAATCGGAAAGCAGCTCGCAGCACTTATCCAAGGGTCTTGATTCACCCTGCAGGCGGAAGGTTGCATAGGGCTTTGATGAAAGGTTTAATAATATCTTACCCTTATGCTTTGCCGCAAGATATGTCCAGCACTGTGCATCCATATTAAGAGGATAAAAGAGTATAGACTTACCTTGGGAAACAATCTTTTCCATAAAGCACTCACTGCCCAAAGCTCTTAAAAGGGATATATGGCACAGATTATCGCATTGAACGGGCATTTCACCGTAGCGGTCAAGCAGTTCATCTATAATGTCCGAAAGGTCATCATAATTCTCTATAGACGCTATCTTTTTGTAAGCTTCTATACGCCCTGCAGCAGAGGTTATATATGACTCTGGCAGGTATGCGTTCATCTTGATATCAACGTTACATTCCGCCTTGGGCTTGGGCAATTCGCCCTTTTCTTCAAGTATGGCACGATTGAGAATCTTTATATAAAGGTCATAACCAACGCTTTCTATATTACCGTGCTGTTCGGAACCGAGGATATTACCAGCGCCTCGTATCTCAAGGTCGCGAAGGGCAATCTTAAATCCTGAACCGAATTCGGTATAATCGCGGATTGCGCCAAGACGCTTTTCGGATATTTCGGTAAGAACCTTTCCACGGGGATAGGTGAAATATGCATAGGCGCGGCGTGTGCTTCTGCCTATTCGTCCCCTTATCTGGTGGAGCTGGCTAAGACCCATCCTATCCGAATTTTCTATAATAAGAGTGTTTGCATTGGGGATATCAATACCTGTTTCTATAATGGTAGTGCTGATGAGAATATCTATCTCACCCGTTGTCATCTTCTCCCATATATCGGAAATCTCTTCCCTGTCCATCTGTCCGTGGGCAACGGCTATATTGGCTTCAGGTGCCATTGCGGCAATACGGGCGGCTACGTTATTAATAGTTTCTACGCGGTTATATAGGTAAAACACCTGTCCGCCACGGCGCAATTCCTTGTTTATTGCCTCGGATATAATATCGTCATCATATTCAAGCACGTAGGTTTGAACGGGGAGTCTGTCCTCGGGTGCTTCTTCAAGCACAGACATATCTCTTATACCGCTCATAGCCATATTTAAAGTTCTGGGTATAGGAGTAGCCGTAAGAGTAAGAACGTCCACGTTTTCGGTCATCTGCTTCAGTTTTTCCTTCTGTGCTACACCAAAACGTTGTTCTTCATCCACTATTACAAGTCCCAGATCCTTGAAAACAACGTCCTTTGATATCATACGGTGGGTTCCCACTATAATATCTATTTCACCACGGCGCAAGCGGCGCAGGGTCTCCTGCTGCTGCTTTGGGGTACGGAAGCGTGAAAGCACGTCTACCTTAACGGGAAAGCCCATCATACGGTACATTATAGTCTGGTAGTGTTGCATTGCAAGTATAGTGGTAGGAACAAGAATAGCAACCTGCTTTGAATTGTTTACCGCCTTAAAGGCCGCACGCAGAGCAACCTCGGTCTTACCAAAGCCAACGTCACCACAAAGCAATCTATCCATAGGATGACTGCTTTCCATATCCTTCTTTATCTCTTCAGTGGCAATAAGCTGACCGTCGGTTTCATCATAAGGGAATTCCTCTTCAAACTGCTCCTGAAGATCGTCGTCCCTACCAAAGGCAAAGCCCTCTTTACGCAAGCGCGCCGCATAAAGCTGTATAAGCTCCTTTGCCATATCGCTTGCTGCTTTTTTAGCCTTTGTTTTTGCCTTTATCCACTCGTTGCCCCCCATTTTGGAAAGCCTAACGGAACCGTCCTCCGCCTTTGAGCCGATATATTTTGAAATAGAATCAAGCTGGTCGCAGGGCAGATAAAGAGCGTCCTTGCCGTCATATTTTATCTTAACAAAATCTCGGCGAACGCCGTCAAAGGTCAGGCTCTGGAGTCCCAGATACTGACCGATACCGTGATTTTCGTGTACTACGTAATCTCCTATCTCCATATCGGCATAGGACATTATTGCCTCGCCTGCACTCTTGTGCTTTTTCTTCTTTGCCTTTTTCAGGTTGGATGCGCGCACCTTTTCGGCACTTCTTGCCGTGGATAACAGTACAAATCTGGAAGCGGTAAGTTCAAAGCAAAGGGGTGAGGGATGTGCTATGACAAGTGGCTTGCCGAAAACGGGGTCGCTTTCACGCAGGGCGCTTATATGGTTTTCATCAAGCACCTTTACCACCTGCTCTACGCTTGATCTGTTCTCGCAAAGCACTATTACACGGTAGTCATTGCGCAGATAGCTGTACAAGTCCTCTATTAAAAGGTCAAATTTATCCGCATAGGAAACGGTGGTCTTTGAAACAAAGGTAAAAAGACCTGCCTTGCGATTATATATGGAGGATGAAAGGAAGTTGTTTACTATAATACCGGGATTTTTCTGTATTGCTACGTCAAAATCCTCTTTATATTTACCGTAACTGCAAACATCCTTATCCACTCCCTGGCCCAAAAGCTCGGTTATCTGGTGGCGCAGATGAAATTCATAGGATTCTATACGCTTAACGCAGGAATTTTCCTCTATCATAACGTAGGGGAAATTCTTGCCGAAATAGTCAAGCAAGCATTCACACTCGGGGTACAAAGCCGCAATATATTTATCAATAAAATATGCCTCTGTTCCCGAACGCAGCACCTCAAGTTCCTGGGCAAATACTTCCTTTTTGTCGGCAGACTTTGTTGCTTTTAACTGTTTATTTATAACCTGACACACAGCCTCTTTTGACGCGTCATCAATAAGCACTTCTCGGCAAGGGGAAATACCGATAGAATCACACATATCCCCTCTGCGCTGGGTCATAGGGTCAAAAAATGAAATGGTGTCTACTTCATCACCGAAAAATTCTATACGTACAGGTGCGGTGCTGTCGGGTGTAAAAACGTCCATAATACAACCGCGGCGGGAAAACTGCCCCTTACCCTCTACCATTTCCACCTGCGTATATCCGCACAGGCAAAGCAAGCGGGTAAGCTCTTCTTCGCTACACTCATCACCGCTTTTTATAAAACGGCGGGATTCAGCAAGCTTTTTGGCAGGCACAGTATACTGCATAAGAGCATCAGGGGTGGTTATAACATAATCAAAGCTGCCGTCTAATATTCCGCATAAAACGTAGAGTCTTTCAAACTCATATTCCCTTGAGGAAACAACGTTGTGGAACATCATATCACGGTAGGCATATACGGCGCCTTGTGCTTCAAGGCAAAGATATCGGTCAAGGCGGTTTGCCGTTTTTTCATCGGGGGCAATTATAAGTAAGGGCAGATCTCCCTTTTCTCTTATATCCTCGCTTATGGCACGGCAAAAGGCAGAGCGTGCATCCTCACATAGCCCTGTTACCGTAATAGGCAGGGGCCGGGGACTTATTCTCTGCTCCTTGATACATTCAAGTATCTGCTTATATTCTCTTGTTTCTTTTAAAAAATCAGTTATCTGTTTCATATCAGTTATAAAGGTTCATTGCGCGGTCTATCTTACCGCTAACAATAAGCTCGCATATATCGGGGCACTTTTCAAGGCAGGAGTAAAACTCTTCCCTGTCAGCCTTTGGAATATCCCCCAGCACCCAATCGATAAGATCGCCGGCAGGTGAACCTACGCCTAATTTAATACGGGGGAAATTATCACTGCCAAGATGGTATATAATGCTTTTTATACCGTTATGGCCGCCCGCGCTTCCCTTTCGTCTTACACGCAGCTTGCCGGGCTCAAGGCTTATATCGTCATATATAACTATAACGTTTTCCGGGGCAATCTTATAAAAATCCGCCGCTTCACGAACTGCTTCACCTGAATTATTCATAAAGGTCTGTGGCATCATATAAAGCACGCCCTTACCCCCAAGGCTATCCTTTGCAACAAGGGCCTTAAACTTACTTTTATTTATCTTTATATTATTTTTTTGAGCAAAATAATCAAGGGCCAAAAATCCTGCGTTATGCCTTGTTCTTGCGTATTTTTCTCCGGGATTACCAAGACCTACGATAAGCCAGCTTACAGGCTCGTTTACCGTACTTGTTTCCTTTTTACTTATCTTTTTAAAAAGTTCTGAAAGATCTGTCATTTTAATTTCCTTTTGCATAGTTTAAACAATATTACATGGTGCATACAAAAGCACATTCAATTCCATTATATATTATATAGTATATTTATGTCATTTTCAAGAATATTTACCCAATAAATACCCCCAATACCCCTTTCCACCTGTTAACATTCTGTTAATTTTTGAAGGTCTCTATGGTAAATATATAATAGTTATGGTATAATCCATCTGTTCAAAAGACAAAAATTTAATTTATATATGGAGGATCTATTTAATGAGCGCAAAGAAATTTGTTTATTTGTTCTCTGAAGGTAACGCAACAATGCGTGAACTCCTCGGCGGTAAGGGTGCAAACCTGGCTGAAATGACCAGCCTCGGCCTCCCCGTTCCCCAGGGCTTCACAGTTACCACCGAGGCTTGTACTCAGTACTATGAGGACGGCCGCAAGATCAACGATGATATCCAGGCTGAGATCATGGAATACATCGACAAGATGGAAGGCATAACCGGCAAGAAGTTCGGCGATAAGGAAAATCCCCTTCTCGTATCCGTACGTTCCGGTGCACGCGCATCCATGCCCGGTATGATGGACACAATCCTCAACCTTGGTCTTAACGAAGAGGTTGTTGAGGTTATGGCTGCTAAGTCCGGCAATGCTCGTTGGGCTTACGACTGCTACAGAAGATTTATCCAGATGTACTCCGACGTTGTTATGGAAGTTGGTAAGAAGTACTTCGAGGAGCTCATCGATAAGATGAAGGAAGAAAAGGGTGT
>JAZOTL010000038.1:0-8914 GCA_045657645.1 Eubacteriales bacterium | reverse complement strand
GCAAAAAACTGTAAACTGATTCTCAACATTTTCAAATACCTCCGTAATTAATCTGTCAGAGGATCTTCTTCCTCTGTAATCTCGTTGACATCTACGTAATCGTAGTAGTCATCGAGCATGCTCATAAGCTCGAGATAATATGCCTGCATTATTCCTGCTATGGCGTATTGCTTCTTTTCTTCTGTACAGAATTCGGGAAGCGCCTCCATTGCTGTAACGGTTATCCTGTTGCTATCTGCATCAATTGTATATGATACATCGGAAGCATAGGAAACCTCGATAGAATTAACAACAAGCATTGTCATTGCCGATATGGCTGAACATACTATATCTGCGCCCGATTCTGCGAAAAGTGCATGACCTTCCTCAACGAACTTATAGTATATTCCATTCCTTTTATAGAATGTAATATTGACCATATTAGCCTGCGATCTTGGTTATCTGAACCTTGGTATAAGGCTGACGATGACCGATCTTCTTCTTCTCGTTCTTCTTAGGCTTGTACTTGAGAACATGAATCTTCTTGCCCTTACCGTTCTTTACAACGTTAGCTGTAACGGTAGCGCCCTCAACACAAGGATTACCGCAGACGAACTTGTCTCCATCGCGAACTGCAAGTACCTTGTCAAAGGTTACAGTGTCAC
This sequence comes from Eubacteriales bacterium, assembly GCA_045657645.1. Lineage (GTDB taxonomy): Bacteria > Bacillota > Clostridia > Oscillospirales > CAG-272 > RGIG7300. The sequence continues at coordinate 8,270 of JAZOTL010000038.1, read as the reverse complement.
CCTCGTTAACATCGAGCTTCTCGATGAAAAGGATGTCTCCCTCATTAACTTTGTACTGCTTTCCGCCTGTTTCAATAATAGCAAACACGAAAAGCACCTCACTTTCTAAAGCCGATTTTACGGCAGACTCGCTAACACAGGTAAGGCATAGGGAATACCTTTTTAGAACCTGAACATTATGCGGCAAGATATTATATCATATATTAAAAGCATATGTCAACCGTTTTTTTGAAAAAATAAACAAAAAGGCCGTAAAAACGACCTTTTTGATAAATTGTTAATCGATAGTTTTATCCATCTTAAATCTCATAATCTTACGAAGTGTGTTCTTGGGGAAGTCCTCACAACGTATTTTAAGAATACCTATCTTCTTATAGGGAATTGCATTGCGGTTGTAGTTGTTGATAAATTCCTGGAAGTAAGCAGAAGCGTCCTCAACGCCATTCTTCTTAAGGTAGTCATTATCGGGATATATCTCCGCAACGATAGCGTTGTGGGAAGCACCGCGTTTGCTCTGACCTTCGTATACTACTATATCAAGTATGCCGGGAACTGAAGCGAATTCATTTTCTATTTCTTCAGGGTATACGTTTTTACCGTTAGAAAGGATGATAAGGTTCTTCAGTCTGCCTGTGATATAAAGGTTGTTGTTTTCATCAAGCTTACCGTAGTCACCTGTTTTGAAGAAACCTTCTTCGTCAAATGCTGCAGCGGTAGCTTCTTCATCCTTAAAGTAACCCATCATTACGTTGGGGCCCTTTACGCATATCTCACCCTCACCGTTTTCATCGGGGTCGGCAATTTTTGCCTCTTCTATAGCAAGAACTGTACCAACGCTCTTAGGAACTATGTTCTTGCTGTAGTTAACGGAGATAATGGGAGCGCACTCTGTAATACCGTAGCCGTTAAGCACGGAAATACCGATAGCGTTAAAGAAGGAGATGATTTCGGGTGAAATATATGCACCACCGGAAATAACCATTCTCAAATTACCGCCAAATGCGTTGAGCACGGATTTGAAAAGCTTGCGGCGAACGTCTACGCCCATTTTGAGCATTGTGTTGCTCATCTTTACCATTGCGTTAAATGCCTTTTCCTTACCCTGCTCCTTAATGTTTGCAAGAACTTTTCTGTGGAAGGTTTCAAGGTAAAGGGGAACAAGTACAAGGTGACCGGGCTTTTGCTCCTGTATTTCCTTCAAGGTATATCTGATACCCTGTGAAATATAGCTGTTAACACCTATAAGGTTTTCGCCAAGAATACATACGCTGGAACCGTAAGTATGGTGGGGCGGGAGGAGAGCTATGGTCTTTTCGGTGAAGTCCATAAACTGAACAACTTCTGTCATATCGGATATAAAGTTGCGCTGTGAAAGCATAACGCCCTTACCCTTACCGGTTGTGCCGGAGGTAAACACAAGCATAGCAAGCTTGTCGGGATCGATGATGGTTTGATAGTAGGAAGCATCACCCTGAGCAAACTTTTCCTTACCTGCAGCCAAAAGCTCTGCAACGGTGTTTTCACCTTCACCTTCAAGGTTAATCGCAGGCTCACAACCAAGGATAGCGGAAATTTCAGCACCCTTGCTTGCAAGGGAGGTTTCGCAGAAGAAATGCTCTATATCTGCGTTTTTCATAGTATCAGCAAGCTCCTCTGCTCCCCAGTCACGGTCAAGGGGAACAAGTACGCTGCCGATAGCAAGTACGGAATAGTATATAAGTACCCAAGGATAGCTGAGCTTGCCTATAAGACCTATATGCTTACCTGCAAAGCCTTTTGAAATAAGCTCTGTAGAAAGGGCTCTTACATCATCACGCATCTGTTCATAGGATACCTCGATGTATTCCTTATCGGAAGCTTTGTTGCGGTAAGTGTAGGCAATTTTATCGGCATATCTGTAACCGATGCTTTCAACTATTTCGCGGATGTCGGTGTAGTCAACTTTTTTGTGGATAGCGTAGTTGTTTTCCATTTATCGAAATCACCTTTCTGTAGAAAGAATTAATATAATACTTGACCTTATAGAACCAATTTGTTATAATACATAATGATACTAAAGTATCACGCTAATATTATACATCATTTTTCGCTCAATGTCAAGGATGTGGAGTATTTATTATGAAAACAAAACTGTATTTTAACAGATCAAAAGACGTTAAAATGCCTATTAAGGATAAAATGGCGGATGCTTTGCTGGAGCTGATGCAAACTACCAGCTTTGAAAAGATTACGGCAGACAGTATTGCCGCAAAGGCAGGTGTTGGCCGTGCCACATGGTTCCGCAATTTTAATTCTAAAAACGAGGCTATAACCTATAAGCTTGTTCAGCTGTGGACAAACTGGACAAAGGCAAATAATATTGATCAGCAAGGCAGATATTCTTTGTATATAGCAAAGGATTTTTTTAAGTTTAATTATGAGATAAGGGGAATACACGATCTTATTTATTCAGAGGGACTGCAAGCTGCGTTATACGATGCTTTTTGCCAGGTAATGCTTCCTCATTCCCCTGTAGAGGCAGAGGATTGTTATGAAAGCAAGGTGTATTCCTACGGGCTTTTTGGTCTGCTTGATGAGTGGATAAAACGCCATTATATGGGAAGCCCCGAAGAAATGGCAGAAAAGTTTCTATCGCTTTTGGGTAAAACGCGGACGGTGCCTGTATTATGATTATAGTATATGTTTTATTAGCGTTAACTGCACTGTTTGCCCTGATTTTGTTTTGGATATATTCAAAAGCCTTCTATATTCCAACGCGTTTAAAGCACCGCGTTTTGGAGATAGATGAAGAGGACGCCCGTGCAAGTGAGGCAAAGGCAACCATTGCAAGGCTGATGAAGGAGTTTGAGGCTATAGAATATGAAAGCGTTTCTATTGTATCCAAGGATAAAAAAACTCTCCATGCCAGATACTATCACGTGGCAGATAATGCTCCGTTGCATATACAGTGCCACGGTTACAGGGGAAGTGCTATGCGTGATTTTTGCGGCGGTAACAAGCTTGCAAGAAAAGAAGGCCATAATACTCTTGTAATTGACCAGCGCGCCCACGGTAAAAGCGAGGGTCATACCATTACCTTTGGGCTTATGGAACGCTATGATGTTCTTTGCTGGATAAACTATGCAATAGAGCGTTTTGGTAAGGATACAAAGATATTCCTTTCCGGTGTTTCGATGGGTGCCGCAACTGTGCTTATGTGCGCAGGACTCCACCTTCCCCATAACGTTGTGGGTATTACAGCAGATTGTCCTTATTCTTCACCAAAGGAGATCATACTTAAGGTTTCCTCGGATATGGGCTTTCCTGCAAAGTTAGTATACCCATTTATCAAATTGTCAGCGCTTATTTTCGGAAGATTTCAGCTAAGCGATGAAAGCGTTGTGGATGCGGTGCGTAATACAAATGTGCCTATACTGCTCATACACGGCGAGGCCGATACCTTTGTACCCTTTGATATGAGCCTTAAGATCAGGGACGCTTGCAAAGGGGACCTAACCTTCTTTTCGGTTCCCGGTGCAGGTCACGGTATGAGCTATATAGTTGATCCTGTTAATTATGAAAAGGCAGTAATAGATTTTATAAATAAATGTATTAAAAAATGAGTGGAAAATCCACTCATTTTTTTGCTTTGTCATATGCGTTGAGTATTTCATCGGCCAGAGCTTTCATTTTTTTTGCATCTACCTTTAAAACCTGCCTGTCATAGGTAAGTAGGCCGTTTGTTTCATCCTCAATATCACTTACCTGAGTAAGAACGGTTGCGCACAGGCCCTTTGATTTAATCAAAGGTATAACCTCGTTGCGGTAGAGTTTAAGAAGTGCTTCTTCAAAGTCCTCTTTCTCTTTGTAGGTGCTGTAGCCGTAGTTTTTTTGTTTGTTTGCCACGTGATCCTTTATTATGCAGGAAAAACCGCCGAACTCGGATATAACAAGGGGACGCTTACCGTTGAATTTGAATTTTGTAAGTGGTTTAAAATATATATGCTCACTTTCCACATCACTTAATTCTTCCTTGAACCAACCTGAAGTAGTATCGTATATTCTCGTAGGGTCAAGGCTCTTAAAGTGCTTGTAACAGCTATCCGCTTCAAACTGTCCCCAGCCTTCGTTGAATATTGTATAATAGCATACGCAGGGGTGATTGTACAGGGTGTTTATAATACCCTCGGAGCAATCAAAAAAGGCTTCTTTTCTCCGTCTTGTTGCGCGGTGGGTTACACCTTTACGCAGAAAAAGGGTAGGCAGGGCAGTGTCTATTATAAATCCGTATCTGCCGCTGTTTATAAAGTCCTGGAATACTATCATTCCGTATTTATCGCAGTAATAATAGAAAAGCTCGGGCTCCATCTTTATATGCTTTCTTAATGTGTTAAAACCGCAATTTTTCATCTGCAGAATGTCGTATTCAAATCCCTTTGGGGTGGCAGGCAGAAAGATGCCGTCGCTGTAATAGCCTTGGTCGAGCAACCCGTGGAAAAAGTAGGGCTTTCCGTTAAGGCAAAGTCTTTTGCCGTCTTCGGTATCTTCTACGGTAATAGTACGAAGTGCAAAATATGAATCCACCTCATCACCGCCCGAGGATAGGGTGAAGTGATACAGGTAAGGGTTTTCGGGGGTCCAATTTATAGGCTCGGGAATTTTAATTGTTATACTGTCATTTGTAAAGTTATATTTCTTTGGTCCGCTTGGCAGGTGTAGTGTAAGTGTCTTAAAGGATGAAGTGCTTTTTACCTCTATTGTAACGCTGTCAAGGGTTGGGGTTATGCGCAGGTCTTTGATATGATTTTTGGGTATTGATTCCAACCATACGGTCTGCCATATGCCGCTTATGGGGGTATACCACATTCCGCCCCTCTTTTTCGTTTGCTTTCCGTAGGGCAGGTTTATATCAAGGGGGTCTGTTACCTCAACACGCAAAGCGTTTTCGGTATCATTCAAAAACTCGGTTATGTCAAAAGAAAAGGGGAGATAGCCTCCTACGTTTTTGCCTGCTTCTTTGTCGTTTACATAAACTGTGGTATATTGGTCGCAAGCACCAAAATGCAGTATCACCCTATCTTTTTTAAAGCCATCCGGTAATATAAAATTACGGCTGTATATAAGTGTAGCGCCGTGATTTATATCCTGTCCTATACCCGAAATTCTTGATTGGGGCGCAAAGGGTACATTTATCTTTCCTAAAGGCTTTTCGCTTTTATCTTTTATGGCAAAATCCCATTCTCCGTTAAGGCATATGTAGGAATCGCGTTTGAATTGGGGTCTTGGGTATTCGCAAAAAGGAATGTCGCTTTTGTTAAGTTCTTCTTCAAAAGGGGTTGTAAGGGGTGTAAGTGTGTAATTTTTCATAGTATTTTATTTCTTTTCGTTTCTCTTATAGAATATGGGGAGAATTATTATTATTGCCACAAGTGCCGCAAGAAAAATATTGGCGTTTGGTATGAACGAGGTGGTTCCGTCATTGTTAACTATGGTTTCGGCATTTTTTAAAACCAGCTTTCCTATATAAGGCCCTACAATGCCGGGTATAAATACCTGTGAAAAGATTCTTATGCCCTGCAGCATACCTGCTTTGCTTTCTGGGGTGTTGTTTCTTATCATACTACCGAACACTGCCATTCCCGAAAGGTAACCGCTCATCATCAAAAGGGAACCTATAAATACGGGCAGGGTTGTCTTTGTAAAATAGAGTACGGTGTAACCTGAAATCAGCAGTAGTACAGAAATTATGCCCGAAAACGTAAAGCCCCTTTTATCAAAAATCTTACCCCAAAGGGCGGTAAATACAGAAGCCAGGATTATGGCAGGTGCCATTATCAATACGTAGTTTGCCATACCAAGGGAAACCTCATAGTAGATTATAAGGTAGGGCATAAATATCTGTATTGAAATATTAAATATCATAAACGCCGCAAGGACCATATAAAGTGTTGGGTTTTCTTTAACTGTAGAGGGGAGAAAACCGTATGCCACGCTTTTAAAGTATGGCTCCTTTGAGGGCTTTATTTCAGGTTCTTTTATAACAAAAATACCAAGTATGCCTATAAGAAGGGTAAGTGTGCCGATAATCGAGAATATAAGTGTCCAGCTTGAGGCCTTTTCCAGGTTGAAGAACATAAACGAGCCGAAAACAACCAGTATGGCTACAAGGGGCATCATAGAGTTGATGCCTTCTGCCGCACCCCTGTTTGAATCATCTGTAGAGTCGGTTAACCATGCGTTAAAGGCGGCATCGTTTGCAGATGAGCCAAAGAAGGTCATTATACAATCAAGAATAATTGTAAGTGAAATGCCAACGGTAGCATATGATACCGCCATAGGAAACAGCTTGCCCAAAATATCATTACGCAGTAAAACAAAGCTGAATATCGAAATACCCCATAGTATGTAACCTGAACAGATAAACAGCTTGCGTTTTCCTATCTTATCCGAAAGGGCGCCTATCAGCACGGTGGTAAGAGTGGCAGCTATAGCAGAGGCGGAAACCATTGCTGAAATGTCCGCGGCAGAAGCCGAAAACATCTTATATATAAATACGTTGAAATACATATTCTCAACAACCCAGGCTATCTGACCCATAAGGCTGAAGATAGTAAGGCAGCACCAGAAGCGCCGTGAAAGTTTATTTTTCATAGTGTACATCTCCATTTTGTTTATATTTCTATTATACTTTAAGGGTCAATAAAAATCAATATGCCAAAAAAAGACGCTTAATCTTTCTTTGGCATATATATTTATAAAAATCTTCTGATGTCTATTGTCAGGCGTTCTTCAAGGTTTATCAGTCTTTTGGTTATATCCTTTGAAACCTCGTCTGCCGCCTTATATTGATTAAGATATCGGTTAAGGGATTTAACACCCATATTACAGCCGTCTGTCATAAGGTCTGCCACCGTTTTGTCGGAGTCATCAATTCCAAGCTTAACGTTTGTTTTTATCCACGACATACCTTTGGCTATAGGATTGGGGTCCTTGCCGTCATCCTTGTATTTGTTTAAGAGCTCTTCCAATTCATCCCCTAATTTAACGTGCTCATCTCTGCATTTGTTAAGGCATTGCTTGAACTCTTCATTGCGTATATGTTCCTTTACCTCATCTATAGAACTTACGCCCATTTTAACGCCTGCATCACATTCCCGAAGCAGCTTTATTGTATCCTGTTCTACCATTTTTTCGTCCTTTCATAGTTTTGTTATAAGTATGGACAAAAAAGGGTAGTAATATACGTTTTAAAGAGCTTCCAGGAAACGCTGGAGCTTATGTGCGATTATTTTATGGCCTTCGTCGTTTGGATGAAGTCCGTCGGGTACGTATTTATCGTTTATCTCTTTTATCTGGGGTTGAAGGCCGCTTGTAGCGTAAAGGTCAAGCACGGGCAGGGAATAGAATTCTGCTACCTCGCGTATTGCATCTACGTACTGCTTCAGCGTAACGGTACGGTTCATATATTCATTGTTTATACTTCTTGTTTCATCTGCTCTGTGCAGAGGGGTCATTATTACTACAGGCTTACCAAGATATTTTTTTATAAGACCGCTAAACAGGTAGTGGCAGGCGCCGTAAAAGGTATCGGGAGTTCTGTCTGCAAAGTTTCCTAACGCGGCATCCCCGTGGCCAAAGTCATTAGTTCCTCCAAAAACAACAACAGCATCCGCATCATCGTCCATGGTGTCAAATCTTTCGGAAAATGAATTAACGTCCACAAAGTTATCCTTGGGGCAGATAACTGTTCCTCTTTGCAGGGCAAAGCGTGTTGCGCTTATTCCGTAGTTCTTTGCTTCTTTTAATTCGGCATTGGTTTTGAGTAAAGCGTGGTATATAGCGTCTTTGCCGCTTACGCCTACACCTTCGGTTATACTATCACCCAAAAAGTTAATTTTAAGTCCTTTTAAATTCATATTGCTTTCTCCGATTTTTGTAAATTACTATACTTCATAAGTATATCATATAAAGATAAATATATCAATCAATAAAAATAAATAATCACCATTTGAGGAGGAAAAGAAAAAACCGACAAGTTAAAACTTGTCGGTTTTTGGCTGCCGAATAGGGATTCGAACCCCAACAAACAGAGTCAGAGTCTGCCGTGCTACCGTTACACAATTCGGCAATATCGGAACGAATGATATTATATCATTTGATTTAGTGTTTGTCAATACTTTTTTTCCGTTTTTTCATTATTTATTTTGCATTATTTTTGCCCTTTTAAACATTGTTGGTGATTTTTATAAAAAAATAAATTTACTCTTGACAACATTACAAAAATGTGTTAT
>JAZOTL010000037.1:0-3335 GCA_045657645.1 Eubacteriales bacterium | reverse complement strand
AATTAAAAACATTAAAACAAGAAGAGCTTGCAGAAGCTTTAAGGCGGATATGCCCTGTGAAGAATTGCTTGATGCAGTTCTTGAAGCAGGCACTTATGCTCCTACAGGAATGAATATGCAGTCCCCTGTGATAATAGCCGTAAAGGATAAAGAAACACGCGACTACATTTCAAAGCTTAACGCAGATGTAATGGGGACTGAAAATGACCCCTACTACGGTGCCCCCGTGCTTTTGCTTGTACTGGCAGACGGTAATCGCCGTACCTTTGTGGAGGACGGTAGCTGCGTGCTTGAAAATATGATGCTTGCGGCACATTCCGTAGGCCTTGCAAGCGTGTGGATCCACCGCGAACGCGAGATTTTTGACAGCGAAGAGGGTAAGGCTTTACTGCGTAAATGGGGATTAAATGAAAAGCTCCGTGGCGTAGGCGGATTGGCACTTGGCTATGCAAGTGATGACTTTGTTGCCAAAATTACACCCCGCAAAAAAGACTACATAGTAAAAATATAAGAGGTGTTCTTGACACCTCTTGTCTTATTGACTTTTAGGGTTTCCTGTGCTAAAATATCAAGGATTGAAAACTAATTATTATGGGTGCAGCTTATGAATTTTAACTCTCTACAATATCTACTGTTTTTGCCTATAACGTTAATACTTTATTTTATTTTGCCCACAAAGGTAAAAAACCCTGTGTTGCTTGTTGCAAGCTTCTATTTTTATATGTGTTGGGAGCCTGTATATGCGCTTTTGATGCTCTTTTCCATTGCTTGCACATATCTGTGCAGTATTCTTGTGGCAAAAGAGGCACTTGGTAAGAAGAAGCTTTGGCTTGTTTTATGCCTTGCAATAAATTTGGGTATACTTTTTGTATTTAAATATTTTAACTTCTTTGGTACTACTATAACCCAAGCTCTTAATGCACTGGGCTTTAACGCCACAGCCCCCACCATTAACGTTTTATTGCCCGTAGGTATTTCTTTCTATACCTTCCAGGCTCTCGGCTACACTATCGACGTGTACCGTGGTGATATTCCCGTTGAAAAGAATTTTATAGACTATGCGCTCTTCGTTTCATTCTTCCCCCAGCTTGTAGCAGGCCCCATAGAGCGTACGGGTAATATAGTTCCCCAGCTCAAGGTTACACACAAGTTTAAGCTTGTTAATCTTCGTGACGGTTTTCTCCTGATAATTTGGGGACTTATGAAAAAGGTTCTTATTGCCGATAACCTTGCCGTTATTGTAAACAACGTTTATAACAACGTAGAGGCCCATACAGGTATGCAGTTTGTATTTGCAACCCTGTGCTTCTCCTTCCAGATATATTGTGATTTTTCCGCATATTCCGATATTGCAAGAGGCTCTGCACGCATATTGGATATCGAGCTTATGCGTAACTTTAATTGTCCCTACAGCGCCCAGTCTATTAAGGATTTCTGGCGCAGATGGCATATATCCCTTTCTACCTGGTTTAAGGATTACCTTTATTTCCCCCTTGGCGGAAGCCGCGTGAAGAAGTATAGACATTTCCTCAATATTATGATAGTGTTCTTGGTAAGCGGACTTTGGCACGGTGCCGCTATGACCTATGTAATATGGGGATTTTTGCACGGTGCATATCAGGTTGTCGGTATGCTTGTAGAGCCCCTGCGTAAAAAGTTTTATGCTAAAACAGGCATTAACAGGAATAACGCAGTGCTTTGCGTTATCCGCATAATAATAACCTTCATTCTTGTAAACATTGCCTGGATACTCTTCCGTGCAAACTCTTTGTCGGATGCAATGTATATTATAAAAGCCATATTTGCTATACCCGCAGGCTCAATCTTCCCCCTTGCTTTCGGCTCTTTAGGTCTTACCCGTAAAATGATGCTTGTTGTGGCAATTGCTGTGGTAGCGCTTTACGTGGTTGACGTTATCAATACCAAAAAGCCTGTTGCAGATATTATCAACAGAACTATATGGGTAAGATATGCGGTGTATTTTATAATACTCTTTGCAATCTTTATTTTCGGATACTACGGTTCCGGATTTGATCCGCAGGACTTTGTTTATTTCCAATTTTAGGAGGCGCCATTATGAAAAGAAAAATATGTGAAATAGTGGCGTTTATACTCTGCCTTACCTTGCTTATAGGTTCGTTGTACTACGCAGGCTATATGCTCCTTCCCGAGCGCACAAACTTTGGTTCTACCTGGACTATGTATACTAAAGAACCCGAGGAGTCTGTTGATGTGATCTTTCTTGGTTCCTCTATGGTTTACTGTGACGTAGTTCCTGCCCAGATATATGAGGATACAGGCGTAAGCTCTTATGTTGTTGCAGGGGGCAGTCTTACTGCATCCCTTGAGTATTATTATCTTAAGGAAGCCCTTAAAACACAAACCCCGGATGCTGTTATGATAGAAGCTACCAGCGCCTTTTTCCAAAAGTATGAGTCCTTTACCAATGCAAATGTTGGTTATATGCCTTGGGGTATAAACAGACTGGAAGCAACTTTTAATGCGGCAGAGTCAGAAAAGCGGCTGGGATTGCTTTTCCCGCTTTTTAATTACCATGACAGATGGGAAAACTATGACCTTGGTTACTTTTTTAAAGCCCGCCCTGACGCAAAGATAGATATTAATGCAGGCTATACCTACCTTACAAAAATATCTCCCCAGGACAACCGTGTTGAGCGCGAGGTGAATATCTCCGAAGCAGACCTTGAACACAACCTCACTTATCTTGAAAAGACTGTTGAGCTTTGCCGTGAAAAGGGAATACAGGTTCAGCTCTTCTTATCCCCTACAAGCTGGTATCTTTCAGAGGAGCACGTTGGAATATTAAAGGAGCGTTTCCCTGATATAGCGCTTACCGATTTCAGCGATTATATGGGTGAGATAGGCATTGACCCCGCAGTTGATTTCTATGATAAGAACCACCTTAACTTTACCGGTGCTTGTAAATTCTCTTCATTCCTTGCAAAGCATATAGGCTCTAATTTTAATATAAACCAGCGAGAACATTCAAAAGAGCTTTGGCAGGAAAGAGTTGACAATCTTAATACCTTAAAAGAACAATAAAGAGGTGCTGCGGCACCTCTTTTCTGTTGACTTTTGGTAGCAAAAGATGTATAATAATTATGTTATCTGACACGAAGGATATCCTGAAGGAAAGATGAACGCAGATATTACAAGCGACGTGTTGTCGCTTTTGCTGTCATACTTTTCTTCAAAGTATGACATTTTTTATTTGTGGGGGATAGTTAGTTATGGAAACAAGAGTAGCTGTTTTGGGCATAATAGTTGAAAAAAGTGAATCAGCAGAGAAGCTTAATGCTCTTTTGCACGATTAC
>JAZOTL010000036.1:0-9808 GCA_045657645.1 Eubacteriales bacterium | reverse complement strand
TGCTATGCAGCAATGAAAGAGCAGCAGGACTAAGTCGTTATATAAATAAATTAATCACTTAGGAAAAAACGGACAGCCATTGGCTGTCCGTTTCTGTCCGCTTTTTGAAAAAAGCGGAGCAAAAACTTTTAACAATGGCATCGTGCTAACTTTGTCTTTTGTGCCACCAACTAAATATTTTAATCACACTCCACGCAATCATAATAATTTCGTTCTCTTTTTTTAGCGGAACAAAAACTTTAATCTAAAAAGTGCTGTCTTGCGACAGCACTTTTATATATTTATTATTCCGGAATTATAAGTCCGTATTTATTTCCATGGCGCTTATAAACCACGTTTACCTTTCCTGTTTCATCGTTTTCAAATACGAAGAACTCGTGGTCTATAAGATTCATCTGAAGGATGGCTTCTTCAGGGGACATAGGCTTAAAGGAGAACTCTTTAACTCTTATATCAAACTCTCCCTCTTCCTCGATATCCATAGGAATATCGGTAAGATCCTTTGCAAATGCTCCTTCACGAAGACGTTTTGCCAAACGGGTCTTGTTCTTTCTGATCTGACGCTCGATTGTGGAAATTGCCTCGTCGAGAGCGTTGCGGAAGGTTTCATTCTCTGTTTCACAGCGGTAAAGAGTACCGCCTGCAGAGATAGTCACTTCAAGCTTTTTCCTACCGTTCTTTCTTTCCCGCAGGGTGATATTGCACTCTGCATCATCGTGGAAAAACCTATCGAATTTAGAAAGCTTATTTTCAAACAGCTCTTTTAAATCCTTGGTAACTTCTACCTGTCTTCCGAATGTTGTGATTTTCATTACTAACGCTCCTTTGCTAATAGATTTGTAATCCTGCAAAGCTTTTTTATAACAAGCCCTGCATTGAGAGTTGGGCTCTTTTTTACCTCCTCTTGATTACGTCTTTATTATAGCACATCTTTTGTGAAATTTCAATAGTTTTTCTGCATTTATTTTATGTTTTTTATGCACTTTTACAACATAAAGTGTAAAAAAGAAGCTTTTCGTTTGAAAAGCTTCTTTGTATTTGATTTAATTACGCAAGATATCCTTCAGCAAAGAGAAGCTCAGCTATAAGAACAGCTCCGCCTGCCGCACCGCGCAGAGTGTTGTGAGAAAGACCAACAAACTTGTAGTCAAACATTGTGTCCTCTCTGAGTCTGCCGCAGGTTACGCCCATACCGCCGTAGATATCACGATCGGTATTTGCCTGGGGACGGTTATCCTCTTCAAAGTAGGTGATGAACTGCTCGGGAGCGTGGGGCAGCTTAAGCGCCTGGGGCTTACCGGAATAGTTCTTCCAAGCTTCAAGTATCTGTTCCTTTGTGGGCTTATTTTCAAAATCAACAAAAACGGTAGCTGTGTGACCGTTAGTAACGGGAACACGGATACACTGGGTAGTAATAAGGGGGGTAGAAGCCTTAACTATCTCGCCGTTTTCTATAGTACCCCAGATCTTAAGGGGCTCCTGCTCGCTCTTTTCTTCCTCGCCGCCGATGTAAGGGATGATATTGTCTATCATTTCGGGCCATTCCTTGAAGGTCTTACCTGCACCGGAAATAGCCTGGTATGTAGAAACTACAACGCGTGTGGGCTTGAATTCCTTAAGTGCGGAAAGCATAGGAACATAGCTCTGGATAGAGCAGTTAGGCTTAACTGCGATAAAGCCGCGCTTTGTACCAAGGCGTGCCTTCTGTGCCTCAATAATTGCAAGGTGCTCGTCGTTAATTTCGGGAATTACCATGGGAACGTCTGCAGTTCCTCTGTGAGCAGAGTTGTTGGAAACAACGGGGATCTCTGCCTTTGCATAAGCCTCTTCAAGAGCTTTAATTTCGTCCTTCTTCATATCAACAGCGCAGAAAACAAAGTCTACCTTTGCCTTAATAGCTTCAATATCGGAAGCGTCAACTATAACCATATCCTTTGCATACTCAGGCATAGGAAGATCAAGCTTCCATCTGCCGCCTAAAGCCTCTTCGTAGGTCTTACCTGCGGAACGGGGGCTTGCTGCAAGGCAAGTAACTTCAAAATAAGGGTGATCTTCAAGTAAGGTCAAAAATCTCTGACCTACCATACCTGTAGCGCCAACTACACCGGCTCTGATTCTCTCTGCCATAAAAACCTCCTCGCGGCACAGCCGCTTATATATAGAAATATTGTTCTCATAATTTATATGAAATAAGTTAAAGCAATTATATCAAAAAAGCAACCCTTCTGTCAAGTAAAATTACAGTATATTAAGAATATTTATTCAACATTTTTTAAATTAATACACATAATCTTGCCAAGTCTTGAAATTAATTGCATATTGGTTTATAATATATCCAGTTATAAGGAAAGGAAACAAAAATGATAGACCTTCTTACACTTCACAAGCAATTTTTACTTACACATATAAAACCGGGAGATACCGTAGCAGACTTCACTATGGGCAACGGCCACGATACACTCTGGCTTTCGCAAACCGTAGGAGAAGAGGGACACGTTTACTCCTTTGATATTCAGGCACAGGCAATAGAAAGCACTAAAAAACTGCTGACCGAGGAAAACGCACCCGAAAACTATACTCTTATCCACGATTCCCACGCAAATGCAAAGGAGCATATTCCCTGCAAAATTAAGGCAGGAATGTTCAATCTGGGCTATCTGCCCGGGGGCGACAAATCCATTACCACAAAGCACGATTCCACCCTTTTGGCGGTAGACGCCGCAATAGAGCTTCTTGATAACGACGGAATAATCCTTATCGCCGTTTACCCCGGCCACGCAGAAGGCACCGTTGAGGGCAATATGCTCTACGAAAAGCTTTCCGCAATATCCCGCTTCAAGCTCTGCATCTCCCGTTTCCAGATAATCAACTCCCCCACTTCCCCCTATTTTTATATAATTGAAAGTAAATAAGCGGCAAGTTGCTGAGTCAAAAAACGGCGATAACATCGTGTTATCGCCGTTTTTTGCGTAAAGTTCGCACAACCCCGTTCTTAAAAGTTTTTGCCCCTCTTTTTACAAAAAGCGGGAAGGTTATACCATACCTCTGAAATCGTCGTAGTCTTTTATAAAAATATCCGCAAGCTCACGTATTTTTTCCTCATTATGAGCCGAGGTTGCTTCCTTTACCGCAACTACGGGGAATCCTGCCTTTTTAGCCGTTATAACGCAATGAAGAGCATCCTCAAAAACATAGGTAGTTTCCTTTGGTGTGCCAAGGATATCAAGGGCCTTTTCATATATTTCGGGTGATTCCTTACCCACGCCCATATCGTCACAGGAAAGAATTACCGAAAAATAATGAAGCAGGTTAAGACGGCGCAACGCCGCCTCTGCAAGACTGCGCTTGGAGGCAGTGGCAACCACCATACGAACACCCTTGTTGCGAAGAGCAAAAAGGAAGGGCTTTACGCCGTGCTTGTGTACCACCACGTTCTCATACTGATGCTCTGCACGCTTCCACATAAAATCTATAAGGGTATCAGCAGTTTCGTTTGGAAGATAATGCCGGCAAATATATTCTGCACCCTGTCTTACGCTCATTGCATCAAGCTTCTTATTCAATTCATCATCCATCACAACACCCTTTTCTTCAAGGGCTTCGGGAATAAGGTTATCCCAAACCCACATAGAATCCAGCAGGGTACCGTCAAGGACAAATATTGCTCCGCTTATTTTCATAAACACTTCCCTTTCTATCGGTAAAATTCTCATACCAAAGACAGAAAACACTTCCGTTTTCAACCTTTATTCTTGCACTTTCACCTGTAAACTCATTGCTTACCCCAAGGGCGTTTTCCGCCTTTAAGGTATAGCCACTTAAAGTATATTTCAGCTTTTCAAGTGTTACCCCACGGGCTTCTGTATAGGCAGGAAAAACCGAGAGATAACCCTTACAGTTTTCGGGCAGCTCGATTACAGAATTACAAAGAGCGGTAATAACGCTCCCCTCGCCTATAAGGTAGCCTTCGCCCCCTTCTTTAGTTATCCACAAAAGGGCCTGCAGGTTTGCAAGAGTGTGGTCAAGGCGGCCACCCAAACAGCCGAAAATATGAAATCTGCGATATCCCTGTTCAAAGCCGTGTTTAATGCAGAGCATCATATCGGTATCATCCTTTTCGGGGGGATGGGATATAACGGGGCAGGCGGAGGGAACCCCACCAAGTGAATCAAAATCTCCCATTGCAATATGGGGCACTATTCCCTGATCCATCAGATATTTATAACCGCCGTCGCAGGCAATAACGAGGTCAAAAGCGGAGGGCGAAAGCTTTTCAGAAAAGCTGCCCGCCCCCACTATATAGCATATTTTTTCTTTCATAAAAGAAATTACTCTTCCCAGTTATGATATATTTCGCTTATATCGTCATCCTCTTCAAGATGCTCGATAAGAAGGTTCATCTTCTTAATATCCTCTTCATCGGTAAGGGTAACGTAGGTTGAAGGAATTTTATCCTTTTCAGCAGAGGCAATGGTGTAGCCCTTTGCTTCAAGGTCTTCCTTTATAGCGATAAGGTCGGTGGGAACGGTGTAAATTTCAAACACCTCGCCGTCGGAAACAAAGTCCTCTGCGCCCGCTTCAAGAGAGTCCTCCATCAGCTTGTCCTCATCAACTCCGTCCTTTTCAATAATGATAACGCCCTTATCTGTAAACATAAAGGATACGCAACCGCTTTGTCCAAGGTTTCCGCCGTACTTATCAAAGAAGTGACGAACGTTTCCGCCTGTACGGTTACGGTTATCGGTAGTAGCCTCAACTATAACGGCAATACCGCTGGGACCGTAGCCCTCGTAGGTTATTTCTTCGTAATCTACCGCATCGGCACCGGAAGACTTTTTAATGATACGGTCGATATTATCGTTGGGAACGTTTAAGGACTTTGCCTTAGAAATAAGATCGCGGAGCTTTCCGTTTACCACAGGATCGGGGCCGCCTGCCTTTACCGCAACGGCTATCTCCTTACCTATCTTGGTGAACACCTTGGCCTTAGCCGCGTCGCTCTTTTCCTTCTTATGCTTAATATTACTCCATTTAGAATGTCCTGACATTTTATATACTCCTTTAAATCTTTTCGGTCTTTTTCATACAAATGAGGCCAAAGGCACTGCCCAATACCGTACGTGTAGCAGCAGTAAGTGCTATACGGTTTGCGCGCACGCCTGCATCCTCCAAGGAAAGAATCTGGCACTCGTGATAGAAGCGGTTAAAGTCCGCGCACACGTCAAGAATAAATCTTGTTATCATCATAGGCTCGGATGCGTTAAGCGCAGAGCAAACAGCCTCGGGGAAACGGGAGAGGGTCTTTGCAAGTCTGAACTCCTCTTCGGTGCAGTCTGTTTCGCTCACAGGGGCAATATCTGCGCCTGCCTTTTCAAGAATACTTGAACAACGGGCGTAGGTGTACTGCGCATAGGGGCCTGTATTACCGTCAAACTTAAGAACGTCATCAAGCTTGAAGTTTATATCCTTTATACGGTTGTTGGAAAGGTAGTGGAACACTATAGCTCCTACACCAACAGCCTCTGCTACCTCTTCCTTTGCGGGAAGGTCGGGGTTCTTTTCATTCATTATGCCAAGAACCTTGTCGGTAGCCTGTGCAAAAAGATCCTTTAAGAGGATAACGTTACCCGTACGGGTAGCAAGCTTTGCACCGTCAATACTAACGGTTCCGTAGGGAACGTGGAGCAGCTTATCCGCCCAATCGTAGCCCATAAGCTCTACAACCTTGAACCACTGTGCAAAATGCAGGCTCTGACCTGCGGAGGTTACGTAAATACACTTGTCAAAATCGTAGGTCTTTTTTCTATAAAGAGCCGCCGCAATATCTCTTGTAGCGTAGATAGTAGAACCGTCGCTCTTAAGGATAAGGCAGGGGGGCATTTTGTACTCAGAAAGGTCAACTATAGTTGCACCCTGGTCAAGCTTTGTAATGCCGCTTTCACGAAGCTGCTCGATTACGGGAGCTACTTTATCGTAATAGAAGCTTTCACCTGCATAGCTGTCAAACTCAATATTAAGCTGTGCATAGGTCTTCTTGTATTCCTCAATGCTTATATCTATAAACCATTTCCAAAGTTCAAGATTTTCAGCATCCTGTGCTTCAAGCTTTGTAAATTCTGCTCTTGCTTCATCTTCAAGGGCAGGCTCTTCCTCTGCTTCCTTATGGAAACGAACGTACAAAGCTACAAGGGCATCAATACCGCCCTTTTCAATATCCTCTTTGTTACCCCACTTGCGGTAAGCCACGATAAGCTTACCAAACTGTGTTCCCCAGTCGCCCAGGTGGTTTACACCTACACAGCTGTAGCCTGCAAACTCGTGGAGCTTCTTTAAGGAATGACCGATAACGGTGGTTCCTAAGTGTCCTATATGGAAGGGCTTTGCAACGTTGGGGGAGGAATAGTCAAGCACAACGGTCTTGCCCTTTCCTATATCCATACGTCCGTAGCTGTCACCCTTTTCGTTTATCTCGTCAACAAGGGCCTTGAAAAACTCATTTTGACTAAGGTATATATTAAGATAACCGCCTGCAACGTCGGTCTTTGCAACCCTGCCGCAGCCTTCAAACGCGCGTGAGAGCTCCTGTGCTATCATAGGGGGAGCTTTGCGCAAGCTTCTGCTTAACTTAAAGCAAGGAAATGCAAGATCTCCCATCTTTTCATCCGGGGGATATTCAAACATATCGCAGATATCCGCAATACCAAGTCCGCTTTCCGGATTAATAGTGTCTACGGCATTTTTAAGACAAGCTGCAAGCTCCTGTCTTACGTCAATAATGCTCATATCTTTTCTCCTAATCTAAATTTCGTCATATGTAAATATTGTAACATAAACAATCACCATAATCAAGAGATATACATCCGCTTTTTGAAAAAAAGCTTGACAAAACCACCTGACGGCGGAGCCATCCTCGCATTATGTATATATTTGAGCGTTTCTTTAGATGCCCGAAAATGTTATTGGTGCAAACAAAAGAAGCGCTTTTCTCTTATCAAAAAGCCCTCCTTGCCTAAAGGCCACCTGGCGGTGGGGCTATCTTCGCGAGAAAGTTTAGCTTAACTGTACATTTAATGCCCGATAATTAGCAAAGCAGTAACCCATTATTGAAAGTTTTTGCTCCGCTTTTTTCAAAAAGCGGATGGGAGGTTTTGTACGTTCGCAATAAAAACATACGATTTGCAGTAACTATTTTCACGAAAGAATTAAACCAAAGTATTATTTTGTTCGGTATATACTCTATCTTTGGGTGTTCTATGTGCAAAACCCACCACCGCAAGCGGTCCCCCTCCCTTTAGGCAAGGGAGGCGGGGTTGGTGCAAACTTTATCTTTGTGCTACAGATTTTAAGTTTAATCCACACTATATGCGAGCATAAAAGTTTTGGTCTCGCTTTTTTAAAGCGAGGGCTAGGATACGTCCAGCAAAACCGGTTTCAAAAACGGACACTAACCCTCTCTTGCAACATAACCGATTGACATTAACATCCCTATACTATATAATTTATTTATATTATCGTTCCGGGGAGAAAACTATGAAGAAGCTTATTTCAGTATTATTGATTATCACTACACTTTTTTCTGCTGTTATTTTTGCAGTGGATAATTCTTTTCCCTTTTTGGATGTCAAGACCGATCAATGGTTCTATGAGTCTGTAGAATACTGCTACAATAACGGTATTTTTTCGGGGATGTCAAACACCAAATTTGGACCTATGAACGTTATGACAAGGGAAATGATGGTCTTCGCTCTCGGTCAGTTGAGCGATATTGACGTAAATGATTATACAACTATTCATTTTTTTGATGTAAAGCCGGGTTCCTGGTATGCTCCCTATGTTCAATGGGCATATAACAAGGGTGTTACAAGCGGAATATCCTCCACAAATTTCGGAACAGGCAAGTCTATAACCCGCGCAGAGGCAATAACGATGCTTTACAACTACACTACAGCTATGGGATTAAGCAACAATTCTCCCACAGCAGAAAAGCATCTTGAAAGCTTTGAAGATCATAAAAGCGTGCCTGCATACGCAAGAGATGCCTTTGGCTGGGCTATATCTGAGGGCATAATTTCGGGCATAACCAAAACCACCCTTGCACCTAAAAATGCCTTCAGCCGTGCACAGGCGGCAAGAATATTTATGCAGTATGATAAGCTTACCCTGCCCGAAGCAGGTACGTATCTTAATCTTTCACTGAAGCCCAAAACAGGCTTTGATATCTTTGTCCCCTATGATACCTCATATTCATACAGATACGGCCCTTCTATAATAGTAAATGATGACGGCAGTATCGACAGCTATTATGCTGCCCTCGGCTCGCAAGGAAGCGGCTCCGTGCACGCAACCGGTCAGTATAAGGAATGGGACTTTATCACCTATACACATATTACTGCCGAAGGTGAGATAATGCCCGAAAAAGCGGTTCTTCAGCCTACCCCTAATTCCTATGACTTTTACTCATGCTGTGACGCGGGTGCGGTTTATTTTAACGGCTATTATTACATCGGATATACCTCAACGGTACACCGCACAGGGCTTTGCAACAATGTTTATGTTGCACGTTCAAAGTCCCCCGACGGTCCTTACGAAAAGTGGAACGGCTCCGGCTGGGGCGGCGATGCTACGCCTATAATGATGTATGACGGCAGTAACCTGCTCTGGGGCGAAGGCGAGGTTGCTTTTGTAGAGCTGGATGGAACCCTGTACATTTATTATACACTTAAAGGGCAACACGGATTCAAGACCATGGCGGCAACGGCGGATGCCACCAACGAAAACTGGCCCGCTACCATAGTCAAGCAAGGACAGGCTCTTGAACACGGCTACATACAAAGCGGTGCTGATTTTAAATACGTTGAGTCACAGAGAAAGTTTATCGGGATTGCCATAGAAAACTCCTTTGCCGAAAACTCATATATCAGAGTTTACGAATCCTATGACGGTATCTCCTACACCGAAACACAGAAAATATGCGAAGGTGTATATAAATTTGCTCACAATATCGGTATCAGCGGTGACAGGTACGGTCACGTAAAGGAAGGCGACAAGGTTTATATTGCATACGCCTATGCCGATGCTCCCCAAAGTGAAAACTGGGGACAATGGGCTACACATATGATGGAGGTGGATATTAAAACCTCGAAAAACGCGCTTACCCTTGACAGCGGTGTAAATGAATTTCATCAGTTTGAGATCGCTACCGAAGGAGAATGGAATACCATTGCCATATCCAACCTCCCCCATCACTTTAACCTGAACGTCGGGGCTACGGCTGATATAGGAGTGTATAAAATAAACTCAAGATACAGACGTCAACAGGTCACCGATTCTACCCTTGTAACCTTTGATATTGATAACGAAGATATCATTTCTATCGACGGATTTACAATAACGGCAAAGACGGTAGGCAAAACCAACGTAACCGCCACTTATGACGGCTGTTCTATTACATTCCCTGTAACGGTTTACGGAAATGAGATAGATATATCAAATCCCGAAATTACAGAGTTCAAGGCAATACACGATACGTATACCATAGGCGCGGGCGAGCACTATCCCCATCAGATAAGAGCTTATATTAACTGCAACGGTATCAAGTGGGGCGAGGCCTTCAACGATACTGACAGCCGTGCGGTATTCCACCGCGACGATTATCCCATAACCTATACGGTTGCAGACCCCTCGGTTCTTAGAGTTGATGAAAACGGCATGGCATACGGTCATAAGGCAGGAGAAACCACCGTTACCCTTACTATGGGAGAGTTCAGCTATACCGTAAAGATAATAGTGAAATAACATAAAAGGAGAG
>JAZOTL010000035.1:0-4341 GCA_045657645.1 Eubacteriales bacterium | reverse complement strand
CATACCCCGAGCAGATCTTCGGTGCACTTGTTACAGAGAAGGTTCGTTCTCTCGGTGCAAAGCTTGTTAACCGCGACGGTACAGTATTTATGCATCCCCTTGAAACCCGTGACGTTTCTGCTGCTTCCATTATTCGTGAGTGCAGTGACAGAGCAAACGGTGTTGAAACAGGTAACGGCCTTGGCGTATGGCTTGATACTCCTATGATCGAGGCAATCGGCGGCGAGGGTACTATCGAAGCTCGTATTCCTGCTATGATGCGTATGTTCGGTAAGTACGGTATAGATATCCGTAAAGAGCCTATTCTTGTATATCCCACACTTCACTACCAGAACGGTGGTCTTGATATCGACGTTAACGGTATGACAACCAACGTAAAGAACCTCTTCGTTGCTGGTGAAGCAGTTGGCGGTATTCACGGTCGTAACAGACTTATGGGTAACTCTCTGCTTGACATTATCGTATTCGGACGTAATGCTGGTCAGCAGGCGGCTGCAGCTGCAAAGGATGTAGTTGTTGGCAAGCTTACTCTTGATCATATCGAGAAATTTGAAAACGAGATCGCTTCTGCCGGCATCGATACCGACACAGTATCTCCTAAACTTCTTCCCGACTACACTTATAGTGCAGCTGAGCTTGATAGCAAAACGGAGGCATAATTATGAGTTTGTTTGGCGGAGTTATTCCCGTACAGGGAATTTCATTCCTTGTATTTTGTGTATTCGCAATTTTAGCAGTAGGATACGCTCTTGGTAGAATTACTATCAAGGGCGTGTCCCTGGGTGACGCAGGCGTTTTCATCATAGCTCTTATTTTCGGTGCGCTTTTCTTCACACCCTTAAAGGATCAGCTTATGGTAGGCGCAGGCGAAAACGCCGTTTCCTTTGTTGATAAAGCCCTTGAAGTTGTTGAAAATCTTGGTCTTGTGTTGTTTGTTACCTCTGTAGGTTTCATTGCAGGACCCAAGTTCTTCGGTAATATGAAAAAGAACTTTAAGTCCTACGTGCTTATCGGTTTTATAATCATTGTTGCCGGCGGTCTTTCGGCAATTGGTTGTATCTACCTTGGAGAAGTTTTCGGTTACGGTTCAACTATAGAAAACCGTGAAGGCTTTACCGCTATGATAGTAGGTCTTCTTTCCGGTTCTCTTACCTCTACTCCTGCATTCTCTGCTGCCAAGGCAACAGTTGCAGAAGAATATACAGCTCTTGTTTCTGTTGGTCACGGTATAGCATATATCTTCGGCGTTATCGGAGTTGTTCTTTTCGTACAGCTTATCCCCAAGCTTGCAAAGGCTGATATGGATGCGGAAAGAGCAAAGATTTCTATTTCCGAAGATTCTGCTACCGCTAAAAAGGTAGGTAGTTTTAATCTTGATGATCACGGCTTTGCGGCATTTTCTATCGCGGCTGTGCTTGGTACAATTATCGGTAAGATTAAAATCCCCCTTTCCTCTGCAGGACTTGAAGGTACATGCTTCTCACTTACCACTACAGGCGGATGTTTGCTTGTAGCTCTTGTTCTCGGACATTTTGGAAAAGTTGGAAAGCTTAATCTTATGCCCGAGCAGTCTACACTTAAGCTCTTCCGTGAACTCGGTCTTGTGCTTTTCCTTGTAGGCGCAGGTATACCCGGTGGTGCAGAGTTCGTTGCAACCTTTGATCCTATGTACTTTGTTTACGGTGTTATTATGACCGTATTCCCTATGATAATAGGTTTTATCTTTGCAAAGTACGTTCTCAAACTTCCTCTCCTCAACAACCTTGGTTCACTTACAGGCGGTATGACAAGTACACCTGCTCTTGGTACCCTTATAGGTGTTGCTAAAACAGAGGACGTTGCGGCTGCATATGCTGCTACCTATCCTATAGCTCTTATTGCTGTAGTTTTGGTTTCACAGTTCCTTATACTGATATTTAAATAATTAAAAAAAGGCGACCGCTTTAAAGCGATCGCCTTTTTATATATTACATCATTAAACATTTACCGGCATAGAGCGCAGCCCCTGTTGCCGCCTCTTCCTTGTAAGAGGATAGGGTAAGGGGCATACCGTATTTATCTGATAAAAGCTTTTGGAACACGGGATTTTTTTGTACTGCATTACCCGAAGCGCAAATTCTGTTCTTTTGTTTTTCTCCGGTAAGCAGATACATATCGTACAGTTCGTCTGCCATACCTTGTAAAAAACCGAGTGCCAGCCTGCCTGGGGTAAAGTTTATATCGTCAATATCTGTGATACATCCTCTTAAGTTTGGGTCTTCTCTTGTGCCGCGGAAAAGGGTAGAAACCCTCAGCGGTTTTTTTCCTTCATTGTATGCCTTTTCAGACAGTGCGTTTATAAGGGGATAGTTGTTATCTTTTCCTGTTATTACACCAAAAAACTTTTCAAGTATAGCATATGAATAGCCTCCGCAAAGTCCGCTGCCGCACACTATGTTTGCACCAAAAAGGTAAGGACGTATCTCAAGCGGGAGATTTGCTTTAGTGCTCTGCGTGATAATTGAAATTTGGCTTCCTGTGCCGTAGTTTAAAACCAAGGCGGTATCGTCTGTCCCTATACATGCATATACACTTGCTTGATTATCGCCTATTGCAGCATATACAGGTATGTTTTTATATCTGCCTATTTCATTGGAATTTTCGATTACACAGGGAAGGGTAGTTTCAGTTATTCCTAACTTGCTTAATGCTAACGTATCAAAACAATTATTTTTTATATCAAATAGCCCAAAGCTTGCCGCAACACTTGGGTGTATAAAAGGATGTTTTGCGTTAGTTAATTTGATCGCAAGGTAGTCCATTATACTGCAAAGGCTCAGGGAGTCCTTTGGAACAAGGGAATGCTTCAGGTTATAGTAGTGGGTTGCAAAACCATATCCGGAGGCAATGTTGTAGCCCGTAAGATTTTTAATTTCTTCTGTTACTTCATTACCTCTCATATCCTGCCAGGTATATAGAGGTGATGTAGCATTGCCTTTATCATCTATATACACTATTCCGTGCATTTGTCCGGTAATGCCGATTGCAGCAATTGTAGGATATGCTTCTATCAGTTCATCTAAAAGTTGCTTTGCAAGGGCATAGATTCTTTTGGGGTCTTGTATACGTTCAAAAGGGAAGGCACTTTCAATTGCTGTATCATTAGGTATGTTTATTGTTTTTAACTGCTTTCCGCTTGCACTATCAACTACAGCGGCAGAAATGGTGGTGGTACCTATATCTATGGCGGCTGTTATAAAATCAATCATTATTTGTTACCTTGACGGATATTTCACCGCAATTGAGTGTTTGTGTGTGTTTGTCGGCAAATTGTAATACAAGATTATAATTAGTATCTATATCAGTAGCTAATGCCGTGAAATGCTTTTCTTCTCTTGTAACCTGTACTTCTTTACCTAAAACACAGGAACGCCTTCTATATTCACTATAGTGGGTATTTGAAAGAAGATCGTTATAGTATTTTGCAAAGTTAGTAAGTGTTTCGTTAAGCAAATCCTCTTTTATATCCTTATTTGAAATAGCGCCTGCAATGTCTTTTATTTCGCAGGGGAAGCCGAGCTTTGGTTCGGATATATTAACACCTATTCCTAAGATTGCATATCTCAAATTTCCCTCTGAAGATAATGAACCCTCGGTAAGTATTCCGCATACCTTTTTGCCTTCAATTATAATATCATTTACCCACTTGATCTGCGCATTTTTACCCGTAAGGGTTTCTATAGCTTCTGCCACAGCAACTGCTGCTGCGGTTGTAATTAAAAGTGAAGCTTCGGGTGTGCATTGCGGCCTTAATATAAGTGAAAAATACAGCCCTGTATCTTCCGGAGAAAAAAAGCTTCTTTTATACCTACCGTAGCCTTGTGTTTGGTGGTTTGCAACTACTATAGTACCTTCGGGGGCATTGTTTTCGGCCAGTTCCTTTGCGGTTATATTGGTTGATTTAAGTGAATCGTAACGTTTAATAACTATCTTTTCCATAAAAAAATTATAGCATAGCGAAAAATCTATGTCAAATATAATTATTACTTTACTTTTTTGAAAATCGTGATATAATGTATTCATAAATAAAAAGGAGTTTATTATGTTGGAATTAGGAATTAAACATACAGTTACCACCGTTTGCAAGGAAGAGGACACCGCCAAAACAGTAGGCAGTGGTGATTTAAGAGTATTTTCTACCCCTTCTTTGCTTGCTCAAATGGAGCTTTGCGCCGCAAAAAGTGTTGCACCTCATCTTGAAGAAGGTCAGTCGACAGTTGGTATTTTTGCTTCCTTAAAGCACCTTGCCGCAACCCCTGTTGGTATGGAGATAAGATGCGAATCAGAACTTATTGCCATTGA
>JAZOTL010000034.1:0-5496 GCA_045657645.1 Eubacteriales bacterium | reverse complement strand
TCTCTCGCTTCCAGTCTATCCGTTTTTGCTTAATCCATATGGCAACTCTTACCATTAGCCAGATTGCTGTAAAAGCAATTTCCAAGAATAAGAACGATATTTCAACCATAAATTACATCCTCATAAATTCTTATTTATCGATCTGATAATACCAGAAAACTATGAATTTTTCAATGATATATCGCTTACGCGATATGATATACGGTGTTGCCGTATGATATATTTGCAATGCAAATATGATATAAGAACCCGACCCGCTGACGAAATCAAAGATTTCGGGCGGGTACCCCGGGACCTTGTTATTCACTGCGCTCATAATAATATCCGTTCCTTCATATGCCAAGGCATATATCATCGCTCGCAGAGCGATATCATATCGAAGATATATCACCCGTTCCGAAAGGAACGGATATCATTGAAAAAGTCACCTTTGTCGGTAGACAAAAGTGACTTTTTTCGTGGTGCCGGTGGCGGGGGTCGAACCCGCACCCTGTCGCCAGGACCGGATTTTGAGTCCGGCACGTCTGCCAATTCCATCACACCGGCGTGTGAACTGCCTGTATAGTATATCACAATAAAAATACTAATGCAAGACTTTTTTAAAATAATATTGTAATTTAACGGTGCATAAATTATAATGGTTATATTAACATTCAGATAAAAAGGATAACGAGGAGATATACAATGAAGGTTTTACTTTTAAACGGAAGCCCTAAGGAAAAGAACAGCACCTACACCGCCCTTTGCGAAATAAAAGAACAGCTTGAAAAAAGAGGTGTAGACAGCGAGATTTTCTGGCTTGGAACAAGTGTTGACGGCGGTTGCAGAGGCTGCAAGGCCTGCGCAAAAGCTCCCGGCAAATGCGCTTTTGGAGATAACGACAGGGTAAACGCCCTGATAGAAAAGGCAAGAGAATGCGACGGCTTTGTTTTTGCCACACCTGTACATTACGCTTCGGCTGACGGTAACCTTACCTGCGCCCTTGACCGTGCTTTTTACAGCGGAGCAGATGCCTTTAGATACAAGCCGGGTGCAGCTGTTGCCGTAGCAAGAAGAGGCGGTACAACTGCAGCCCTTGACCAGCTTAACAAATACTTTACCATAAGCTGTATGCCCGTTGTATCCTCTACATATTGGAACATTGTACACGGAAGCAACCCCGAACAGGTAAAGACAGATGCGGAGGGTATGCAAACAATGCGCAATCTTGCGGATAATATGGCTTGGCTCATAAAGTCTATTGGCTTTGCAGAAGCGGCAGGCATAAAGCACCCCATACCCGACAGAACCAACAGAACCGATTTTATACGATAAAAAATGATATATTTCTGCGCCGTTCACAGTATATTCATAAACAAAGGATATAATTGTATTATTAAGAAATAAAAATAATTATTCAGGGAGGAAAAACCAATGTTTTTCTCAAGAGATATCGAAGACAAGCTTAACGCTTGGGTTGAAAAAGGCAGAGTTGGCAAGGTAATAAAGATTGCCACCACCGATGAAAACAAGACCAACCGTGCAAAGGCATACGCGGCTCTGGGCAGAATACGCGCAAAGGAAGCTTGCGAAACCCTGCTTGACTGCTTTAAGAAGGACGAAGAGGACGTTGTTAAGTACAACGCCGCAATGGCCCTTGGCAGAATTGCCACAAAGAAGGAATTTGACACAATTCAGCACTTTATTCAGCAAGAAACATCCGAGCGTGTTATAAAGGCTCTCAACGATACTCTCCTTGAGGCAAAAGACCGCGCTCCCCGTTGGTAATAGGAGATAGAAAAATGGAAAAAGGAAAGAAGAATTGGGTGTTCGCTGACGGCGAATTGCCCCCCAAGGACGGAACCGAAATAGAGGCTCATGAGTCCCTTATGATACTCAACTTAAACGATGAAGAAGCCACCGTTAAAATGACTATCCTTTTTGAGGATAGAGATCCCATTGAAGGAATTACCATAAAGGTAGGCGGTAAGCGCGTTAAGTGTAACAGACTGGACAGCCCCGTAGGTGAGGAGCAGTACCAGATTCCCTTTGGTCAGTACGCAATGGTATTAAACAGCGATAAGCCTATTTTTGCGGTATTCGGCCGTCTTGATACACGCCAGCCCAATATGGCATTCTACACAGTACAGGGTCATACATACGACGATTAAGAGGTAAAAATGATAGTTAAGGAATTTAAAGCAGACAAGCTTACAGTTAAAGTAATGGACTCCCGCAAGGCAATGGGAGAGGTAGCAGCAGCAGATGCGGCAGAATACATAAAGGAACTCCAGGCGCAAAAGGATGAGCTTAATATCATCTTTGCGGCAGCTCCTTCACAGAACGAAACTCTTGCGGCTCTCGTAGCTACAGAGGGTATTGAATGGAATAAGATTAACGCTTTCCATATGGACGAGTACATCGGCCTTGCAAAGGACGCTCCCCAGGGATTTGGTAACTTCCTTGCAAGAGCGATATTCGACCTTGTCCCCTTCAAGAGCGTAAACTACCTTGCACCCGATGCAAATGACCCCGAAGCTACCTGCAAGCGTTACACAGAGCTTCTTGAATCACATCCCGTTGATATGATACTTATGGGTATCGGCGAAAACGGACACATTGCGTTTAACGATCCCCCCGTTGCGGATTTTAACGATACAAAGCTTGTAAAGATAGTAGAGCTTGACCCCATATGCCGCCAGCAGCAGGTAAATGACGGTTGCTTTGCTACCATAGACGACGTTCCCACCCACGCACTTTCACTTACTATCCCCGTATTTATGAAGGCAAAGAAGCTTGTTTGTTCGGTTCCTGCCGCAACAAAGGCTGATGCGGTATACGCAACCTGCAACAATACAGAGATAAACGAAAAGTGCCCTGCAACTGCAATGAGATTACACGACGATGCAACGATGTATCTCGACCCCGACAGTGCGGCTAAACTTTAATAGGTAACAGGGTTGCAAACGCAACCCTGTTTTTATAGGTATATATATGAAGAATCCTTTTCAATATTCAGATACAAACAAAAGGTACCACACCTTTGATTATATGATACGCCACCGCATAGGCAGAAAGTGTGTAAAGATTCCCTTGGATATAGGACTTACTTGCCCAAACAAAGGCGGATGCACCTACTGTTCGCTTGAAAGAAGAGAGGATAGGTGTGCCTTTACCCCTATTGCAAATCAGTACAAAGAGCAAACAAGCAAACTGGGGGACAAATGGGCGGGTGCGGCTTTTCTACCCTATTTTCAAAACTATTCAAACACAAACGCAGATTTGAAGGAGCTAAAGCCCTTGTTTGAAGAAGCGCTTTTATTACCCGATGCCTGCGGCATAGATATTGCCACAAGGTGTGATTGCCTTGACGATGAAAAGATTGAATACCTAAAGCAGCTTTCAAAAGAACATTTTGTTATACTTGAATTGGGTTTGCAAACCATACACGATAAAACGGCAAAGCGTATAAACCGCGGACATAGTTATGAGGATTTTTTGCGTGTGTATGAAAAGCTGGAAGGGATAAACGTGTGTATACACATCATCAATTCCCTGCCCGGTGAAACCGAGGAAATGATGCTTGAAACGGCAAAGGAAATAGGGCGATTGCATCCCTTTATGCTTAAAATTCATATGCTGTATATTGAAGAAGGCACACCCATTGCCAAGGAATATACACGGGGCGATTTTGAACTTATTTCCCTTGAGGATTATGCCCGTATATGCGTAAAACAGCTTGAACACCTGCCACCGGATATATGTATAGGCAGAATAACGGGGGATGGCGTAGCAAACTCCCTTATTGCTCCCCTATGGTCAAAGAAGAAGCTTTGCGTTATGAACGAGATAGATAAATTACAGGCTAAAAATAATACTTTTCAGGGTATTTTGTGCAAATAGCACAAAATACCCCCTTTATTTTTTACGCTTTAGAGAAAAAAAGACCAAAATACCCCTTGCCAATTGTTATCTATTCGTGTATAATAAATGTATACATTGTTAATAAAATTGTAAATCTCACACAAGGAGTGATAATCATATGGCAAAGTATAACACAAAACAAATCAGAAACGTATGTCTTTTAGGTCACGGTGGTTGCGGTAAGACCTCTATGGCAGAGGCGATGCTTTTTATGACAAAGGCAACCGACAGACTTGGAAATACCGCAGACAAAAACACAGTATGTGATTACGACCCCGAAGAAACCAAGAGAGGCTTTTCAATTTCCACATCTCTTGCACCCGTTATCTGGGAAGACTGCAAGATAAATATAATAGACACCCCCGGATTTTTGGATTTTGAGGGTGAAGTACATCAGGCTCTGCGCGTAGCAGACGCTTCCGTTATAGTTATTGACGCCCGTAACGGTGTTGAGGTTGGTGCTGAACTTGCTTGGGAAAAGGCATCCGAGATAAATATGCCCAGAACCTTCTTTATAAATAAGTTTGACGACCCCGAAGCACGCTTCACAAAGCTTTTCGACGAACTGCGTGAAAAGTTTGGTAACGTTGTTTGTCCCCTTCTTCTCCCCATGAGAGTTGACGGTGTTATTACAGGCTTCCTTAATCTGCTGGATGAGGTTGTGTTTGTATACGATAAGCACACCGGTACACATACAGAGGGTGAAATTCCTCCCGAATTCCAAGACGTTGCCGCAAAGTACAGAGATATGTTCCTTGAGTCTATCGCAAGCACAAGCGACGAACTTATGGAAAAGTATTTTGCTGAAGAAGAGATTACCACAGAGGAAGCTATTGAAGCTCTCCACCAGGGTATGATAAGAGGCGATATATGCCCCGTTATCTGTGGTTCTTCCACAAAACTGTGGAGTATCGAAGCTCTGTTGAACATAATATTTGAATCCTACCCCCGCCATACAGCAAAGAAGGTTGAAACGGTTGTTGAAAACGGCGAAGAAAAAGAGCTTCCCATTGCAGACACCACCGATACAAGCGTATTTGTATTCAAGACCATTGCCGATCCCTTTGTTGGTAAGATGTCCTTCTTTAAGGTTATGACAGGCGAGCTTAACAACACTATGACTCTGCGCAACGTTACAAGAGGTACTACTGAAAAGTTCTCACACTTCTACACTATGTGCGGTAAGAAACAGGCAGAGGTTGACAGCCTTGCTTGCGGTGATATAGGTATGATACCCAAGCTTGCAAACACCTTTACAAACGATACACTTACAGCAGGCAGTGCAAACTATGAGTTTAAGAAGATAAGCTATCCCACACCTTATATGTCTATGGCTATCAAACCCCAGGGCAAGGGCGATGAGGATAAGATCTCTTCCGGTATTACAAAGATGCTTGAAGAGGATATGACCCTTAAGTTTGTAAACAACGCAGAAACAAAAGAGCTTGTACTTTCAGGTCTTGGCGATATGCACCTTGACGTTGTTACTTCCAGACTTAAAGCAAGATATAACGTATCCGTTAACCTTACCGCGCCCAAGATAGCATACCGCGAAACCATTAAGAAAAAGGTTCAGGCAGAAGGTAAGCATAA
>JAZOTL010000033.1:0-13477 GCA_045657645.1 Eubacteriales bacterium | reverse complement strand
CGTTCTTTTCCCTGAAAACAGAAACGTACTTTGTGATTGCGTTAAGTACCTTATAAACAATAAGATAAAATACTGCGTTTTAGGTAATGGCAGTAACGTTCTCTTTGCTGATGAAGGCTACAGAGGTGTTGTTATAATTACAACCCATATGAAGAGCTTCACCTTTGAGGATGGTGAGCTTTATTGTGACGCAGGTGTTTCTCTTACCGCAGTTGCTAAAAACGTTACAAAACAGGGTTATGAGGGATTTGCCTTTGCTTGCGGTATTCCCGGCAGTATAGGTGGTGCTGTTTACATGAATGCGGGTGCTTATGAGGGTGTTATATCTGACGTGCTCACATATAGCGAATATCTGGACCCCAAAACAGGTCTTATACACAAAATAGATAACTCTGAGCACGAATTTTATCATAGGCACAGTGTTTATATGGATAATGATTACGTTATCCTCGGTGCAGGATTTAGCTTTAAAAAGGCTGATGATCCTTCAACTTGTATTTGCCTTATGGAAGATCATATTAAAGCACGAAGCGATAAACAGCCTCTCGAATACCCGAGTGCCGGAAGTACGTTTAAACGCTATCCCGGTTATTACACCTCAAAGCTTATTGATGAAGCGGGTCTTAAGGGTAGAAAAGTCGGTGGTGCTCAGGTATCTGAAAAGCACGCAGGTTTTATAATAAACCTTGGCGGTGCAACCGCTGCTGATGTTCTTGAATTGATTGATATAATCAAAGCTGCTATCTATGAGCGAGAGGGAATAAATATTGAGTGCGAGGTACAGTACGTTAAATGAGTTCCTTTTCTAAAAAGACAAAAGAGGATCTCTGCAATATAACGGTAAAGAATGATTGCTGTAAAAGAGCCTTGCTTTTGGGTATAATAGCTTTTGGTGCAAAGTATGAGAACGGTAGCCTTTATCTTATTACAGAGTGTGAGGACGTTGCATTACTTACCGAAAGGCTTATACTTGAATGTTATGAAGCTGACTGCTTGATAGAATACTACGGCAACGGCTACAGAATAAGCGCAGGGCTGGACCTTGTAATGAGGCTGCCTGCACGGCTTTTACTAGAAGAAAATTGCGCCTCTTGTCGGATATGCTATCTGCGGGGCGCCTTTCTTGCTTCGGGTAGTGTAAACTCCCCGGAATCTGACTACCGTCTTGAACTTGTGGCAAGGTCACGAGTTCCTGTAATTACAGAGATCTTTGATTCCATTCCTGTAAATTATCTTACAACCACACGTGGAAAGGACAAGATAGTTTATATAAAGGATAGCGAAAGTATAGAGGATATACTCAACTATATCGGCGCAAAAAACTCTGCCTTTTCAATAATGAATGAAAAGATAATGAGGGAAATACGAAACGAGGTCAACCGCAGGCAAAATTTTGATATGGCAAATATATCAAAAACCATAGCTGCTTCACAGCTTCACGTTGATGCTATAAACAAACTCAAGGCTGATAACCGTTTGGCTGTGTTACCGAAAAAACTTCAGGAAACAGCGCATCTGCGCGTAAAGTATCCTGATGCTTCTTTAAGTGATCTTGCGGAACTTCACGAGCCAAAGATTACTAAATCCGGTTTGAATAACAGATTGAAAAAAATATTAGAATACTCTGAAAAGTAAAAGAAAGGAAACGCTATGTCGGGTTTTGTACACTTGCATTTGCATACTGAATACAGCCTTCTTGACGGTGCCTGCAGGATAAAGGATATCCCCGCCGCAGTCAAAAAGGCAGGGCAGAACGCCGTTGCTATAACCGACCATGGCGTTATGTTTGGGTGCGTTGGCTTTTATAATGCTTGCGTAAAGGAAGGTATTAAGCCTATTATTGGCTGTGAGGTTTACGTTTCCCCCACAACTATGGAGGACAAAACCCCATTAGGTAAAGCGCCCTATCATCATCTTGTTTTACTTTGCAAAAACGAAACGGGTTATAAAAATCTTATTTACCTTGTTTCAAAAGGATTTACCGATGGTTTTTACGTAAAACCCAGGATAGATACGGAGCTTTTACGCAATCACAGTGAGGGACTTATATGTCTTTCCGCTTGTCTTGCAGGCCGCATACCTCAAGCTATACTTAATAATAATCTGTATGAAGCGCAAAGCTACGCTACAGAGCTTTTTAACATTTTCGGCCGTAATAATTTCTACCTTGAAATACAGGATCACGGAATGGAAGAGGACAGGCCTGTTAACGAAGGTCTTGCGTTGATTTCTAAAAAGCTTGGTATTCCTCTTGTTGCTACAAACGACGTTCATTATCTTTACAAAGAGGATGCGCTTACTCAAAACGTTATGGCTTGCATACAAACCAAT
Organism: Eubacteriales bacterium; assembly: GCA_045657645.1. Taxonomy (GTDB): domain Bacteria; phylum Bacillota; class Clostridia; order Oscillospirales; family CAG-272; genus RGIG7300. Next base: position 11,146 of record JAZOTL010000033.1, on the reverse strand, counting down.
AACGTTTTAGGTGATAAAAATCCTATTGGCTTTGAAACACAGGAGTATTATCTTAAAACCGAAGAGCAGATGCAGGAGCTATTTTCCGCATATGAGGACGCCGTTGAAAACACTGTGAAAATTGCACAGCGTTGTAATTTTGATTTTGATTTTTCCCGCTATTATTATCCCCGCGTTTCTTTTAGTGCAGAGCTTTCATCCGAAGAATATTTGAAACAGCTTACCTATAAGCGTTTTAATGAAAAGGTTGAAAATGGTGCGATAAGCTTTGATATACATCCTCGCTCTGAATATGAAGAACGCATTAACTACGAGCTTGAAACCATATGCTCTATGGGTTATGCTGAATATTTTCTTATAGTATGTGATTTTGTAAATTACGCCCGTAACAACGGAATTACAACAGGCCCCGGCAGAGGCTCGGGTGCAGGCAGTCTTGTTGCATATCTTATAAACATAACTGAAATAGACCCTGTAGAATATACACTTCTTTTTGAGGCGTTTCTTAATCCCGAGCGTATCAGTATGCCCGACTTCGATATTGACTTTTGTGACAACAAAAGACTGCTTGTTGAAGAGTATGTAAAGCAAAAGTACGGCTATGACCGTGTTTGCCAGATAATTGCCTTTGGTAAATTGGCTCCCCGTGCCGCAATAAGAAACGTAGGACGTGTATTGGGAATGTCTTACGCCGAGGTTGATGAGGTTGTGGCAAAGGTGCCGCGGGCTGTAAAGCTAACGATGGATGACGTTATTAACAGGGCTGATATTAAGGCTATGTGTTCATCCAACCCTCAAATCAAAAGGCTTTTGGACCTTTCTGTTGCTATAGAGGGTATGCCGCGTAACGTTACTACTCACGCGGCGGGTATCGTTATAACCGACAGACCCTTGAACTCCCTTGTTCCTTTGTATGCATCGGGAGAAGCTGTTCTTACACAGTATGATATGAACGACATAGCGGCTCTGGGCTTACTTAAATTCGATTTTCTCGGAATACGTTACCTTACGGTAATAGACGAAACTGAACGTATGATACGTGAAGGTATTCCGGATTTTGATATTAAAAAAGTTCCTATTGATGATAAAAAGACCTTTGATATGATAGGAGCAGGGAAGACAGATGGTGTTTTCCAGATAGAATCTGCAGGTATGAAGCAGATGCTTGCACGCTTTAAGCCTGTAAATATACGGGAAATTATGAGTGCTATCGCACTTTACCGCCCCGGTCCTGCTAAATTTATTGATAAATATATAGAAAACAGAAGCGATCCCTCTAAAATAAGATATAGCGTTGACGGCCTTGCGCCTATACTTGATGAAACTTACGGTTGTATTGTATATCAAGAGCAGGTTATGGAGATTTTTCGTGCTATTGCAGGGTATACTTACGGTAAGGCGGACGTTGTGAGGCGTGCTATTTCAAAGAAAAAGGCGGACGTTATAGCAAGTGAACGGCAAAACTTTATAGAGGGTGCTGTTTCCCTTGGAGCTGATCGCAACGAAGCTGAACAGCTCTTTGAAGATATGACGGGATTTTCCGATTATGGCTTTAAAAAGAGCCACGCTGCGGCCTATGGTGTTCTCTCCTACAGAACAGCGTACTTAAAGGCTCACTATCCTGCTCATTATATGTCTGCGCTTCTCACCTCGGTGCTGGGTGATATGACAAAAACTGCACTTTACGCTGCGGATATAAAAAAATGCGGTATAAAGCTTTTGCCGCCCGATATTAACGAAAGCGGCGTAAATTATACTGTATCACGTGATGGTAATATTCGCTACGGAATGTTAGCGCTTAAAAACGTAGGTGTTAATTTTATTAACAACATTATAGTTGAGCGTAACGAAAATGGCTTGTTCACTTCCTTTGAAAATTTTGTTTCCCGTATGTGCGAAAAGGATATGAACAAGCGTCAGGTTGAATCTCTTATTAAATGCGGCGCTTTTGATTCTGTTGGTATTGCCCGAAGCAGACTTCTGCTTGCTTTTGAAAACATTATAGACATCTATTCTGATAAAGCCCGTAAAACAATGGGTGGTCAGGTGGATATGTTCGGTATGGTACAAGAAGAGCGAACGTATATTGAATATCCTGAAAGGGAAGAATTTACTCTTAAAGAAAAACTTGCGCTCGAGCGAGAGGTTTCGGGTGTATGCTTTTCAGGGCATCTTATAGATGAGTATAAAGATATAGTTGAACGTTTAAAGCGCACCGAAATAACTGAAATTTTGGTTTCCGGTGATGAATTGAAAAACGGTATGCAGGTTTCTGTTTGCGGTGTTGTTACCTCTGTTACTCATAAAAAATCCCGAGCGGGAGAACCAATGGCGTTTATCACCCTTGCTGATGAAACCGCAGAGCTTGAAGTGATTGTGTTTCCTGATATATTTAATAACAACCGCGAGCTTTTTGTGGTTGATCGTCCTTTGTATATAACAGGTAAAATCAGCAAGCGCGAAGACGAGTATCCTAAAATCACTCTTGGTGAAGTTAAACTTATAACCGCTGAAATGAAAAATTCAGATAAATCGTCTGCTGAAAACGGTACAGTATATATTAGAGTAGATGATTTTGAATGTTCTGTGTTTAAGCGTTGTGCCGCACTTATCAGCATATTCGGAGGCTCTACCCCAGTTGCATTTTATAGCAATAAGGATAAAACGTATAAAAAAATGACGGGGACGGGCGTTTCGGCAAACGAGTTTGTTTTAGGTGAACTTACAGAGATTGCGGGAAGCAATAATATTGCAGTTAAATAAGAATTAGCATGTATTAACACCAAGTTCATATATTTGGTGTATCATAACATTTAAAGTATTAAGATTTTACGGCATATGCCTTAAGGGGTGAAATTGATGTCTAAAAAATACAAACCAAAAACTGATTGGAATAAAGAAATCAAAAATTCCGGTGGAATTGCTCTACGTGTTACGGGTAAGGTGTTTACTTATATCCTTAACACTGTTATGACCCTCCTGCTCATCGGTCTTATTACCGGTACCATAGTAGGTATAGCTTTCGGATTTTATATCAAAAATTATATTGACGTTGATATGTCCGATTTTGAGCTTTTAGCTGTTGACCAGAGTATGACTACAAGGCTGTACTATATGGATTACACCGACCGTGAGAACAGAGTGGGTACCCCCGTAGAAATTGAAGATCAGCAGTTGTTTTCTACAGAAAACCGTACCTGGGTGTCCTATGAAGAAATGCCCCAAAACCTTGTAGAAGCCTTTATTTCTATAGAGGACGAGCGTTTCTGGCAGCATGACGGTGTTGACTGGAAGCGTACTTTTGGTGCTACCTTCTACTACGTAACAGGACGTGCAAGCTATGGTGGTTCTACCATTACACAACAGCTTATTAAGAACGTAACAGGCGAAAACGATTTCAGTATTCAACGTAAGATTAAGGAAATTATGAGCGCCCTTGAGCTTGAAAAGACGATGGAAAAGGATGACATTATTGAAATGTATCTTAACACCATCTATCTTTCACAGCATTCCTACGGTGTTCAGGCGGCTTCACAAACATATTTTAATAAAGATGTTTCCGATCTTACTTTGGTGGAATGCGCGGCACTTGCTGCCATACCTAAATTCCCATATAAGTATGACCCTTACGCAAATCCTGACAAGAACAATGAGCGTCGAGATGACGTTCTTTGGAAGATGGAGGACTTGGGTAAGATAACAGAAGAAGAATATAACGAGGCTATTAACGCAGAGCTTGTATTGAGCGAAGACGTTAAGAGCTCTAACGTTAGCTCCACAACCTCTTGGTATACTGATGCGGTTATAGATGAGTGTATATCCTTGCTTGTTGAACATCTTGGCGTGCAGGAGCCTGTAGCGCAGCAGATGGTTTATACCGGTGGCTTGCGTATATATACCGTTATGGATCCTACCATTCAGGATAAGATGGAAGCTTATTTTGAAAATGAAGATAATTTCCCCAAGATAAACGAGGGTGTTCAGCCTGAGGCTTCTATGGTAGTTATTGACCCTGCTACAGGTGACGTTTTGGGCCTTGTGGGAGGCAGAGGAGTGAAGAGCTCCAGCCGTTTGCTTAATTATGCAACTCAAACAACTCGTTCTCCCGGATCATCCATAAAGCCTGTTGCGGTTTACGCACCTGCTCTTGAGTACGGTCTTATAAATTACGGTACTGTGTATGATGACAGTCCTGTATCAAGAAATTGGCCCGTTAACTATCCTAATCGATATGAAGGCGAGGTTACCATTAATTACGCTATACAGGTATCAAAGAATACCATTGCGGTAAAGGTTTTGAATGACCTTGGTTTTGATGCTTCTTATGAATTTGTGCACGACAAACTGGGTATGACAAGCGTTATTGATGAGTACACAACAGCAAGCGGTAAAGTTCTTACAGATAAAAACCCCTCAGCTCTGGCACTTGGCGGTATGAACTTTGGTGTTACGTTGAAGGAGCTTACTGCTGCATATCAGATCTTCCCGAACGAAGGTGTTTTCAACGGTTCAAGAACAGTAGTAAAAATTCTTGATAGTGCAGGAAATGTTCTTGTAGATAATTCGGGCACTTCCGAGCAGGTGATAAGTGCTTCTAATGCCTTTATAATGACAACTATGATGGAAAACGTTGTTGATTACGGTACTGCGTCCAAACTGACCCTTAAAAACAGGGTAGACGTTGCAGGTAAAACAGGTACCACATCCGATGACTTTGACAGATGGTTTGTAGGATATACACCGTATTATCTTGGTGGTGTTTGGTTTGGTTATTCAACTCCTATGAGTTTGAACGGTTTCTCTGAAACAAGATCTCCCGCACTTCAAATTTGGGATAATGTAATGGCAGAGTTACACCAGCCCATATTTGATGATTATAACAGCGGTTATAGTGATCTTGATAGCTTTGAATCTAATACTAATGTTAAAAGAGTATGGATTTGCAGCATATCAGGAAGGCTTGCAACTGAGGCATGCGGTGATGATTCTGTAGTTGCTTATTATTCACCGGATAGAATTCCCGGTAGCTACTGTACCTACCATGAGGAAGAGGAAGAAGAAACATCATCTGATGATAGCTCTGTAGAGGGTGATGATACAACTACAGGTGAAGATGATACAACAGCAGTAGATGATACTACCGCTGAAAGTGATACTACCGCACCTGAGGATACGACAGAGACTACTGTTGATACTACAGTACCTGAAGAAACAACCTCCGCTCCGGAAAGCCAGGTTGTTGTAGAAGAATAACTATTAATGAAAAACACAGCAAAATGCTGTGTTTTTCTTAATTAATCCCATTGCTTTTTTATCCAATCTTGTTGACAAAATTGTTATAATATTGTAAACTATATATACAGTAAAATCGGGAAAAGTATATGAAAACAGTAAGCATTAAATTAACATCAATAGAAAGCATCAGAACTCTTGTGGACACTGCGTCTGCATACACAAATGATATCGAGCTTTCAAGCGGCAGTTATTCCATTGATGCAAAATCAATAATGGGAATATTCGGTCTTGACCTTTCAAAGCCGATTGAACTTACAGTATACGGTGAAGATGCAGATAACTTTATTGATAAGATAAAAGATATTATAGTGTAATAGCGTAATAATCACCTCTTGAATTGCATAGGTATTAATGCAGAGAGGTGGAAATATGAAACGTATTATTGCAATCTTACTTTCAGGTGTTGTAACGTTTGGCGCACTGTGTGTTTGTGCTCACGCTGAAGGTTTTGCTGTGGATGATACCATTCCCAGCGCTATTTTGATAGAGGCAAACAGCGGACGTGTTCTTTATGAAAAGGATGCAGACCTTGAATTGATACCTGCCTCGGTTACAAAGGTTATGACGATGCTCCTTATTATGGAGTGTATTGACAGCGGCACACTTTCTTATGACGATATGGTTACAGCAAGTGCGTACGCGGCTTCAATGGGCGGTTCGCAGGTGTATCTTAAGGAGGGCGAAAGCTTTACAGTCACGGATATGCTTAAATCTATTGCCCTTGCAAGCGCTAATGACGCTTGTGTTGCTATGGCGGAGCATATTGCAGGCAGTGAAGAAGCTTTTGTTGATATGATGAACAAAAGAGCAAGCGAGCTTGGTATGGCTCATACTAATTTTGAGAATACCAACGGACTTGACGATACCGTTACCTCCCATTATACAAGCGCAAGGGATATTTCAATTATGAGCAGGGAGCTTATAACAAAGCATCCTGATATACTTAATATTACATCACTTTGGCTTGACAGTGTTCGCGGCGGTGAGTTCGGCCTTACAAACACAAACAGATTGGTTCGCTTTTATAAAGGTGCAAACGGTTTGAAAACAGGCTCTACCTCAAAGGCAGGCTTTTGTATTTCTGCTTCTGCTTTGCGTGACGGTATGCAGTTGATTGCGGTTATAATGAAGGCTCCTACAAAGGATATACGCAATGAAGCCGCAAAAAGGCTTTTTGATTACGGTTTTTCCCAGTATTCGTATGTCAATTATGATAAAGCCGTGCTTGACGGTATTAAGGTTGAGAATGGCGTAGATGATACCTGCAACGTGTACTATGACAGTTTTGGAATTTGCGTGCCAAAAGCCCGTGAAAATGATTTACTTGTTGAAACAAAACTTCCAAAAACGATTGTAGCTCCTATTAAAAAAGGGCAATGTGTTGGTAAGGTGGTATGTACCCTTGATGGTCAGACTGTATACGAAGCTGATATAAAAAACCAAACAAATATTAAAAGAATAACTTATCTTGAGCTACTCAAGCGAATGCTTCAAAGCTTTGTTTCTGCTTAGTTCGGATTAGATATAAAAACCCGGAGGATTATAAAATTGGCAATCTCACTTAACAAAAATTATCTCGCAGATTTTATTTCTGAGTGTGAAATCAAAGAGATAAAGACAGAAATTGAAAATGCATTGAAGGTAACAAAAGAAAAAAGCGGAGCAGGAAGCGATTTTCTTGGTTGGTACGACCTTCCTAATAATTACAAAACTGAAGAGTATGATCGCATTAAGAAGGCGGCAGCCGACATTCAGAGCAAGTGCGATGTACTTATAGTTATTGGTATTGGCGGTTCTTACCTCGGCGCAAGAGCAGCTATAGAATTCATCAAATCTCCCTTCTACAATTCTATAAAGAAGGATACACCTGAAATTTATTTTTCCGGTAACAATATATCCTCTGCACAGATGGTAGAGCTTATGGCTCTTTGTGAAGGCAAGGATGTATGTGTAAACGTTATTTCTAAATCCGGTAAGACTACCGAGCCTGCCATTGCTTTCCGTATTTTCAGAGAATTTCTTGAAAAGAAGTACGGTGAAGAGGGTGCTAAAGAAAGAATTTACGTTACTACCGATAAGGCAAAGGGAGCTCTTAAGACCCTTGCTGATGATAAGGGTTACGAAACTTTCGTTGTTCCTGATGATATTGGTGGTAGATATTCCGTTCTTACACCTGTAGGACTTCTTCCTATCGCTGTTGCAGGTTGTGATATTGATGCTATTATGGAAGGCGCTGCAGCTGCAAAGGCAGAGCTTGATGATAAGGCGTTTGAAGAAAATTCCTGCCTTATGTACGCAGCTTTAAGAAACATTCTTTACCGCAAGGGTAAAAAGGTTGAGATTATGGCTTGCTATGAAAGCTACTTTGACCTTATGTCTGAATGGTGGAAGCAGCTTTACGGTGAAAGTGAAGGTAAGGACGGAAAGGGAATACTTCCTGATTCCGTTATCTATTCAACCGATCTTCACTCCCTCGGTCAGATAATTCAGCAGGGTGAAAGAAACATTTTTGAAACTGTTGTTGATATCAAGTCTTCCCGTGACGAGGTTCTTATCCCCAGCGATGCAAGCGATATGGACGAGTTGAACTATATTGCCGGTAAGTCTATGCATGATGTAAACCGCACAGCGTTACTTGCAACTGTTCTTGCTCATACCGCAGGTCAGGTTCCCAACATTATCCTTGAGCTTGACGGTCGCGACGAAGCTAACTTCGGTTATATGGTATATTTCTTTGAGCTTGCTTGTGCAGTTTCAGGTTATACCTTAGGTGTTAATCCCTTCGACCAGCCCGGCGTTGAGGACTATAAAAACAATATGTTTGCACTTCTTGGTAAGAAGGGTGAAAAGTTCGACGCTATCCGCGCTGAACTTAAGTAAGATTATTTATATATAAAATAAAAGATAAATTAAAATAAACGGAGGTATTTCAAATGTTAAAACTTATTATCGGCTTAAAAGGCACAGGAAAGACTAAGGATCTTATCGAGCGTGTAAACACTGCTACCGCAGCAAGTGATGGATCTGTAGTGTGCATTGCTAAGGGTAACAAGCTTATACACGAGATCACCAGTAGAGCACGTCTTGTAGATACAGAGGAGTATGGTGTAGACAGCGCAGCTTCTCTTTACGGAATGGTTGCAGGTATGTACGCAAGTAACCATGATATTACCCATGTATATATTGATTCCGCACTTAAGATATTCAAGGACGACCTTGCTGATTTTGAGGAATTCCTTACTATGCTTAACGCGCTTGGCGAAAAGAACAATCTTGAGATAGTTGCTACCTGCTCTATCGCAAAGGAAGATCTTCCTGCTTACGCTGAAAAGTATCTTTAATTCATATTTAAAAACGCCGTCTTATGACGGCGTTTTTTTGTTGTCAAAATGTACAGTGTTGAATGTTGTTTTTATGATAAATTTGTAGTGAAAACATCTTGAATGATATTGGGCTATATGATAAAATTTATAGCTGTTGAAATATATATAAGGAGTATGTTATGCAGCTGTTATCTTACATTTTGAGCTTTGGTGGATTATTATCAATGATAATTGCCTCCCTTATTAAGGGTAAAAATATGAAAACTATTTTACTTTTTGTTTTTTCAGGGAGTGTTCTTGTTGCAACAAGCTATCTTGTTGCAGGAAACGGCCTTAACGGCGCCGCTTCTTGTTATCTTGGAGCTGTACAATCTATAATAAATTATTTTTATGATGCAAAGAAAAAGCCTCTTCCTAAATGGCTGATTGCAATATACGCAGTAGCCTTTGTTGCCCTTAACCTTGCAGTAGGCGGACTTTCTGCCCTTGGAATTCTTGCAATTATTGCATCTCTTACTTTTATTCTTTGCATTGGTCAGAAGGTAGGATCAAAATACCGCTTTTGGACTATTGTAAATATGATGCTTTGGTGTTTGTACGATATACTTTCCGGCTCCTTTGGTGTTCTGTTTACACACGGAACACAGCTTATATTTGCCCTTATCGGTGTTATAATTTACGATAGAAAAAATAGAAAAGCAAAATATAATTAAATATCATTTTGTTTTCTCCTGCATATGATGTTACAGAAGACATACATTTTATACAGGAGGAATTAACCATGGCTGATAACAAAAATTGTTTCCATGGATACAATAAAAAAGACAGTGTATGTATAGACTGTAACAGGGTGCTTGACAGCTGCCGTGATAAGGATTGCTATGAAGATGCCCGTGTTTATCTCACCGATTGCGGACAGGAGATAATTAATAAGACTAACAATATAAGAATTAAAAGCACAAAGGTTGTATGGACTCATATAGGTGTTGAGCCTGTTCAGTTTAATCGCGGTTTTTATCAGATCGATATACGCTTCTATACAAAGCTAATTTGTGAGGGTTGTATCTGCCCCGGAAAGATAGTGGAATTTGAAGGGCTTGCCGTTACCGAAAAGAAGATAATTCTTTATGGCGGAGAGGGAAGTGTAAATATATTTAAGAGCGAGATTGGTATAAATAATTTTTGCGATTGTCCCACCTTTAACGAAACACCTATGACTAATGCGCCTACCGTTGTTTTGGAGGTTACAGATCCCATAGCCCTTGGAATGAAGATTAATTGCGAAACACCGAAGTGCTGTTGCTGTTGTAATGTAAACGACCTGCCCGATTGTGTTTCAAGGCGGTTTAAGAGTAATATATGCGCCGATGATTATGACGGTAACAAACTCTACGTTACTCTTGGCTTTTTCTCGGTTGTAAGAGTAGAACGCCCTGCACAGTATATGATAGATGCCGCAGAATACACTATACCCGATAAGGTATGCTGTGACCGTAACGAAGAGGATCCCTGCAGTGCGTTTGCGCGTATGAGTTTTCCTGTGAATGAGTTTTATCCCCCTTCATTACGTGATAACGGCTGTTGCGACTGAAATGTAACATAAAAATAAGAGCGACTTTTGTCGCTCTTATTTTACTTTATATTGTTTTGTCGCATTATTTCAAAAGCGAGTATTGAAGCAGCTGAAGCTGCGGAAAGTGCGGCAGGGAAGTCCCGTGCGTAATCAAGGCGAACAATCTTATCAGCCTTTTCAAGTACAGGCGAGGAAATTCCGCGTTTCTCGCCCCCTACCAATAAAAATATAGGGAATTTCATATCACACTCATATGCCGATACCGAGTTTTCTTTATCAGCGCATATTATGGTATAAGAGTGGTTCTTAAAGAACTCTATCGCTTCAAGTGAATCGGCAGTATACATACTAAATTGTTCGCTTGCGCCTGCTGAGGCTCTGCAAACAACACCTGCAGCGCTCATCCAATTGCGTTTGGCAAGTATTACCGCACTTGCACCTGCCGCATAAAGGCTGCGCAAGCAGTAACCAAAGTTGTATGGGTCTTCTATGCCGTCAATCATTACGTAAAAGCCGTTTTCTGTAGGTTTAAGGGTATCCAGTGCGGGTATAGTTCTATCTGTTGTTTCAAAGATTATACCACCGTGGGAAGTGCCGATTGCCATTTCTGCAATTTTTTCATCCGGCACAGGGCTGATCATTTCATAACCAAGCTCATAGGAAAGGGCTTTTATGTATGATAATTCCTTTGAACGTTTTTTTATTTTACTTTCTGCAATATATACACGTTTTATTTTTCTGTCTGAAATGCCCTGTTGCTGTGCTTTTATAACACTGCGAAGGGATACCATTCCTTCAAATATATTACTTGCGCTAAAGCGCTCGGCTTCCTTTTTCATTTTTGTTCCTCTAATTTCTTTAAAAGATATCCGTCCCGTATTCCACCAACCGAAAGGATGATGTTTTCAGCCTTTGATGCCTTACATATCGAATGGTATACACACATACCGGGAAT
>JAZOTL010000032.1:0-2528 GCA_045657645.1 Eubacteriales bacterium | reverse complement strand
CTGTGTAATCACATACAACGCTTAAACCGTCAACCGAAACGGAATTTTCGTAGTCCTTTATCTGGGCATCGGCAAACTCGACACCCCATTCGGTAAGGTATTCGTTAAGATTGGTAAGTCTTGAGGCACGGGAAGGCTGTGAGAACACCATAAGATTGCCCATAGAATCCATAAACTCATCTATTTTAGCTATCTCGTTTACCTCATCCTTTACTCCCATAAAGTCATATATGGGGTCGTTTATTATAAGAACACGGGTTTCTTTAGGAATATCCTCTTTGGAAAGGTCTATCTCCCTTACCTCAAAGCCTGCATCCTCAAAAAGGGTGCGTATGTTACCGGAAAATGCGGTTTCGGAATGGCCTACGGTAAAGCAAGCAAGCATACTCTTGTAGGTAAGCTGCATCATAGCAGAAGCAAAACGGTATTCCGCGTTAAAGGCAAACAGGGTGTTTGTTTGCTGGTCAATGGTAAAAAATCTATCAATAGTGTAATGCCTTGTGGCATCCCCGTTGGTTATAAGAACGTCGGTTTCATCCACCTTTTCGGGCATTGTCTGCTCAGAGAAATATGCCTTTAAGGAATCGGGATTTTCCACCGCATCAATAAATCCAAGCTCTATATGCTCGTAGCCATCGGCAAGCTTCTTTGCATATTCATATACAAGGCGGCTTGTCATATCAGCACTTTTAAGTCTGTCCTCTTCGCTAAAGAAGATTATGGAGATTTTCTTTTCGCCTAATTTGCTGAAAATTCCGTCAGCTTCCTTTGATACTGTATAAAGCTGTTCCTTTGTCATATCGGCGTAAAGGGATTTTTTAGCCGCAATTATGCCAAAAAGAGCGTTCACAACTATAAGGAATGCCAAAACCGCGCAGGTAAGGGCAACTGCAGAGGTGCCGTATTTGAATTTTTTATTGTTTTTGATATTCATTCAAACACCTCCCATCATTCCCAACGGCGCTTTTCGTACACACGAACGGTGAGGAAAAGAAAAGCAAAGCAGATGGAAATATAATATAAAAGTGCGGCAAAATCAAATAAGCCGTAGGTAAAGTTGGCAAAGCGGGCATATACCGATATCCAGCTTAAAATACTGCGGATAAATGCGGAATCTATATAGCTGTTAAGGAAGTTAATAGCTATCATAAAGGCAAGCACGGCTATGGTTCCTACCGCCGCCACAAGCTGATTTTCGGTAAGAGAGGAAATAAATATTCCCACCGCAATAAAGGCAGCGCCCAAAAGAGCAAGACCTATAAAGTAACCGAAAAGCACGCCCACGTTTGGGTTGCCGTAAAGGGAAATAACGATATTATAGAAAAATGTAAGAGCAAGAGTGCCCAAATAAACGGTAAAAGCGGCAAGGAACTTGCCCAATACCATAGAAAAGAGTGAAACGGGAGAGGTTAAGAGCAGCTGCTCTGTTTTAAGCTTCTTTTCCTCACTAAAGGACTTCATTGTAAGAAGGGGAAGAAGCACTACCATAGTTATAAGGGTAACGGCGTAATACAGCTCTATGCTCATATCCTGCCCTGCTATGGCAAACTGCAGGGTGCAAAGGGAAAAGGCAAAGCCTGTTACCGCAAGGAATACTGCCGCAAAAACATATCCAAGACCTGTGGTGAAATACGCGCGCATTTCTCTTTTATAAATTGCTGTCACAACACTACTCCTTTCTTACTTTACAAATTTCTTTTTGCCCTGTGGCTTTGTTGGGTCTGCGGTAAGGGATATAAACACATCCTCTAACTTCATACCCAAAGCTTCAAGGGATATTATGGGCCAGTTGTTACGTGCGCAAAGATTGAAAAGGGGCTTTCTTATATCAACGCCGGGGGCACTTTCAATCATAAAAGCACAAGCGTCAAGCTCGTTTTCTGCAAGTATTTCAGCTTTGTTTACTCCTGCAAGGGCACGAAGCTCGGAAAGCACCGTTCTTTCGGGTCCGCAAATTTTCACCTGTATACGTCTTGAGGTGCCAAGAGCCGTAGTTATATCTCTTGTGGGTTTATCGGCAACTATGCGGCCCTTGTTTATAATAACAAGGCGGTCGCAAACTGCCTGTACCTCTGAAAGTATGTGGGTGGAAAGTATCACTGTGTGGTCACGGCCGAGGGTACGGATAAGGTTTCTCACCTCTATTATCTGCTTCGGGTCAAGACCTATTGTAGGCTCGTCCAGAATTATCACCTTGGGGTTGCCCACTATAGCCTGTGCTATACCAACTCTTTGGCGGTAGCCTCTGGAAAGGTTCTTGATTATGCGGTCGTAAGCATCGGCAATGTTAACGGTATGTACTACCTCCTGCAGATGCTTTTTGCGGTTAAGGGTGCAGCCCTTTAAGTCATACACAAAATTAAGGTATTCCTTAACCGTCATATCCATATAAAGGGGCGGTATTTCAGGAAGATAGCCTATACACTTCTTCGCCTTTTGGGTATCGTCAAGTATATCGTGGCCGTCTATCTCAACCTTACCCGAGGTTGCGGAAAGATAGCCTGTAAGAATATTCATGGTGGTGGATT
>JAZOTL010000031.1:0-9565 GCA_045657645.1 Eubacteriales bacterium | reverse complement strand
ATGGCGTTTTCAGGCAGGGTTTCAAGATTAAAGATAGAGGTAGGTATTTCTTTTATCTCTTTCTTTTCAGGAACCTCGTGAGCCTCGTCAATAAGAACGTAGGAGCCAACAGCGTCAAAATCGAGTGTGAACTCAAGAGCTTCACTTGTCTTTTCTGCTGCTATACCTGTCATCTTAAGATTTTCCAAATCGATAACAGAAATATTATCAATATTCTTTATGGTAAAATGAACATCCTTAACGGGGCGTTTGTCGAGATTGAGAATGTAGAATATCTTCTTGCCTTCATATTCTCTTACCATTACTCTTATACCAAGGGCTTCTGAGCCGTTTACGCGGGCTGTAACAAGGTTTTGTGCACATATATCACCTATAGTGGTGTTAGGTACAAGCCAGCTCATATCGGCTTTTCTGCCTTCGATACATTCAGGAAGCTTTGCATCGTAAGAAGCAAGCTTACCGCCCTGTGCAAGGTAATCCTTTAAGAGGTCTGCTGTTTCTTTATCAAGTGTGTAAAGGCGGGGCAGAACAACGTAATCGTATGTGCAATTACCTATCGTAAGGTTTCCGTCTTTTACGGATGCATATCTCTTCATAAGGTTTTCATCACCGTAGTGATAAAGCATCTGGTTTTGCGACAGGCAGTTTGTAAGGTTACCAAAGCTCATTTCAAGCTCTTCAACAGAGGGCCAGTCATTAGTGCGTATAAACTTCATATATGCACTATGGATAGGATGTATAACAAGAATGTTAGCTACCTCTTCTCCACGGGAAAGCATATATCCTAAACGGTTGAAATAAAGGTTGAAGTCTGCAAGGCACTTATGCCAGGTGTGATGCTCTGAATAGAATGCGGGATAGTCACGCTTACGCTGACCTCTGATTGAATAGGGGTAGAGGTGCTGGCACATAACGTTAACACCACCGTAATACTGATGCTCGGCAATACGCTTAAGCTCAAGGGGAGTAACGTCCCAACCGCAGCAAGCAAACATTTCGGAAAGTATCTTTTTCTTGCCAAGCTGTGCGGCAACGGAACCAACCTGCTTTGAGGAGATATCATTTCCTACGCTTTTTCCGAGGAAGTCTACTCCGGGTATTGTCATATATTCATAGAAGGGCATAATACCGCCGCAACACCACATCTGTCCTGTGAGAGTTTTTTCCTCTATTGCATGGCCTGTTATTGCCACACCGTTTTCATTACACCATTCGTATATAGGTTTAATAAAATTGTCGATAAACATATTGTGGCAAAGCTTGTAGTAATCATATCTGAATTCATCAGCGCCACAAACGTTTATAAACAAAGCTAATAGATTGCTCTTAACGTCATAACCGTAATTCTTTTCAAATTCGGTATACATCATATCAGACCAAACTGTTTTCCAACGGTAGTACTGAGGCTCGTCGGTGAAAAATCCGGGCATTGCTTTTCCAAAGTCATCCCCGCATTTTTCCTTGTAGTCTGCGTGTGTGGCTTCTATAAATTGCTGCGTAATGGTGGGGTCCATTGTATCTACGTAAGAACCGTCAGAGCGGCGGTAGATTGTGTGATATTCGCTAACGCCCTCGGTTTGGTTGCTTAAAAGAGTTGCTTTGTTATCACAAAGGGAATAAACTGCAAGAGCTTCGCTGTCAAAATGGTCAAGCACTTCATATTCAAGGTAACGTGCAAAATTCTTTTCGTTATCAAGAAGCTTTCCGCCTGCAAACCCGCTGGGCCAGCCATTTTCGTCATAGGACCATGCTTCCATACCAAGCTTTTTAGCTTCATCAATACATTCGGTAATACACTCATACCATTCGTCGCTTAAATATTCGGTTTCAAGACCGCTTCTTGCGTGCATAAAAAAGCCGTTCATATTGATATCCTTCATATCATTTATCTGACGGCGCAATTCTTTAGGATCAAGCTTATCGTTCCAACTCCAGAAGGGAATACTGCCGTATTCCATACTGTTATTTTTTATTTCTTCAAGGATATTATTTTTGTTTTCCATAACGCTTTCCTCATTATATTAATATATAAAAATTGTACCATAGCAAAGGTTTTTAGTCAACTATTCTGTTGACTTTTAGGGGCGAATAATGTACTATTTATATAGTAAATTTCTATGTATGGAGCTGCTATGCAAAATAAAAACCGTTTAATTGTTTTATTGCTTATCCTTTGTATACTGTTATCATCCTGTGGGGCAACCCGTAAAACCGGCGGAAATGATGTTGCTGATCAAACTGACGGTATTGAAGAATATACAGAACCGGATAATGAAGTTAAAGAAGTTGCTGTGGAATTTGTTAATAATAATTCCTTTGCTGATCTTGGTATAAGTGATTCTTTAAATGAGGCTGTAAAGCAATACTTTACACGTTGCTACAAGGCGCTTGGCTCTTTTGAGAACGTTAGCCTTGAAGATTTGTTCTACTTTGATACCGATTATCAGCGCGGTCTTAGTGAGGCCATAATATCCTATCAAAACAGTGTTCGCAGGGATATGAATGTTGATATGGGATTTAGCAGTTGCAAGGTTGGAGTTACATATACGTCACTTGAAGAACATAACGGTGATGTTGTGGTAAAGCTGTTGGAAAACAACAGTATGAACTATAATTTTATTCCTGATGTAACTTCCTACACCTGTGATATTGAGCACGTCTTCCGCCTCCACGAAAGCAACGGTAGCTACTATATTGTTGAACATAGTGAAATAAGCGGCGTATATTCATTGCTTACCGAAACGTTTGATAAATACGTAAGTGAAAATAAGTATACACTTTCTGCTATGACGCAGGGTCAGATATACGAGCTTTTTGAGGTGGTATATGCCAATCTTACCGAAACTACAAATCTTAAACTCGATTCCGTTGTGGCTCAAAGAGATGAATTTAACGCCAACCCCGATAAGTATGCCCTTGCACTGAAGGCAGATAATGAATATAACAGGGAAGCGGCTGTTGCTTATTCCTATGAGTGGGCAGGTACAGATGCCGCTTTGAGAAATCCTAATTATACTGCGTACGATATCTACGGCGGTAACTGTAATAACTATACCTCCCAATGCCTGTTTGCTTCCGGTATTCCTATGGACTATAGCGGAAATGAAATTTGGAAGTGGCACGGTGAAACGATAAGCACTAACGGTACTGCCTTTGGCCGTTCCTATAGCTGGACCGTGTGCGAAAATTTTTACGGTTATTGTAAAAATAATACCGGTCGCGGACTTGTTGCGGAGGTTGACGGTAATCTTTACAGCGGACGAGAGGGAGATATAATTCAATACGTTTCGGGCGACAGACGTGTTCATTCTGTAATTATTTCAAAGGTTATATATGACCAAGAAGGTAACGTTGTTGATTATCTTATAAACTCAAACACGATGGATAAGCGTGATTGCCCTATGACTGCATACGGATATAGTGATTTTTATTTGATAAGAATAGCTGGTTGGAATAATTAAAAAGTGGGCTTTGTAGCCCACTTTTTAATTATTCGATATTTTTGCGTATTCTGTCAAGAGCGCTTTTTTCAAGGCGTGATACCTGTGCCTGGGAAATACCTATTTCATCGGCTATTTCCATCTGTGTTTTGCCTTCGAAATATCGCCTGTTGATTATAGACCTTTCACGATTGTTGAGCTTTTTCATAGCTTCATTTAAGGCGATGTTTTCAAGCCAAATCTCATCTGCCGTACTTTCGTCGCTTATTTGATCACATATATAAAGTGAATCGCCTCCAGATGTATCGTTGTACACAGGGTCGTATAATGACACGGGATCAACTATTGCTTCAAGTGCCGCTACTACCTTTTCTTTTGTGCATGGGGTATCATTTTCATTAAGATATTTTACAATTTCCTCGATGGTTGGCTCACATACCCGTTTTTTTGATAGCTCGTCCTTTGCCCACAGGGCGTGATATGCAAGGTCGCGTACAGAGCGTGAAACTCTTATTATATTATTATCCCTTAAATATCTGCGAACCTCCCCAATTATCATAGGAACTGCGTAGGTGCTGAATTTCACATCAAGCTCTGTGTTAAAATTATCTATTGCCTTGATGAGTCCTATGCAGCCAACCTGGAACAGGTCGTCGGGATTTTCACCGCGGTTTGTGAAACGTTGTATAATACTTAACACTAATCGTAAATTTCCGTCAATCAGCTTTGTCCTTGCCGCAGTATCTCCGTTTTTTGCTTTTATAAGAAGCTCTCGCTTTTTTTCGTCACTTAAGACTGTTAGCTGAGCAGTATTTATTCCGCATATTTCAACTTTACCGTAATACATTTTATCCTCCGTCTACACTGTTAAAAGTATTGACGAAGATAGGTTAGTTTAGTACGTAAAATAATACTTACATCATATTACCAAAGATATTAATAAATAGAATATATAGAAAAAATACAACCCGATACGGGTTGTTTTTTCGTATGTTATTTTCTGTTGTAATCAACAAAAGCAACTGCGGGAATTTCCTCGGAGTTACCAAGGGTAACATCACCCCAGAACATAGCAGATGTATAAGCGTTGTATCTTACGCCTGTTATTTCACCTTCTGCATATGTTACTGTAAGTTCATCCTTGCCTGATATTTTAACGTTTGTATGGGGAACACTTACCCAAACTCCGTTAATCTTAACCTCTATACCCTTGATGCCTTCATCGGATTCATCGCAAACAGTAAGTCCATCTGCAACGTAGTCAAAGTAAAGCTTAACTGTATTCGCATCAACGTAGTCGCTTGCACGAAGTACAGGTCCGGAGGTGTAATTAACATCCTTGTAGCCTGCGTGCTGTGCATATCTTTGGTTACCTAAAACTATACCGGCAAGTCTTTGTGCCTGATAGTGCTTGATATAGGGATGAATGTTGTTTTGCCAGCTTGTGTTGCTAAAGAAATCGGATGAGGAAACAACGTAGCTGTTATCAAGTATCTGGGGAATAGTGCCAAGCTCAGCACGTACAGTACCTGTGGAAATGTATGCGCCGGATGCAACGGGGAAGCAGGAGGGGAACTCTACAAGATAAACAGGGAAGTCATTATTGCCCATATGCTCTCTGTAGTAGGTCATAAGCTCTGTAAACTGATAACGGAAGGTGTTATTGTTAAAGCCTTGTGTTTCCTCTGTGTTAGCCCAGTCGCTTTCACCCTGGTACCAAACTATACCTGCAGTAGAGAAGTTGATAAGAGGGTAGATCTGCTGATTATAAGCCATTCTTGAGGTGAGAAGTGCATTAGCTACACCTCCGGGATAATCATTACCTTCAAAACTAAACGAGTTGTTCAGGTGATAGAAATGAATGTCATTGGAAGGGTCTTTGTCACCTAAATCGTTTACTGCCTCATGTCCCCATTTTTCTGCAAGCTCGTTGGGAGCAAATGCGATAAGAGGGAAGCCGGAAGCATCGATTTCGATAACGCCTATAGGCACGTCGGTTTCGTTTGACATATTCCATGCCATAAGGTAACCAAGAGCAGAGAAAATGTGGTTAGCCTTATCAAAAGCATCGCGATACATTTCAAAGTCTAAACCAACCTCTCCTGCAGTCTGCCAGCCCTTGGGAACTTCGGCATCCTTGTAAAGGGTAGCGGTACCGGGAGCACGGTCGCCTGTGTTTGCGTGGTGATATGTATTGGAATTACGGAAAAATCTTATATTTCTGCTGGTGTCAAAGTCATAATCGACCTTCATACCAAATGAACCTGTATCGGTAATAAGGTCTGCCATACTGTAGTGAACGTTTGACTGTCCTATTACGTAGTAAACGTCGCCAAACAATATGTTTTTAACTTCAAGTCCGCCGTCCAGCGTTATAACGTTTACTGTGGTTGGATCAGCGCTTGCCGGGAATGTTTCATAGAAGCTTGCTTTCCATTCGCCATTGTTTACGCGTCCAAAGGCTGTGTAGCCGTTAATCTGAACCTTTACAAGCTTACCTTCTTCGTAGCTGTTTGCAAAACCCCATATAGAAACCTTTTCATCTCTTTGAAGCATCATATCATCGGTGATGGCATTTGAAAGCTTAACCGTTTCGGCAAGGGCCATATATTTATCACAAAAGCCCTTTATAACGGTAACAAGTTGTGCTCTTGTAGCTCCATTTTTAGGCATAAGCTTGTTGTTGCTACCGCTTATAATGCCGTTTTCAACCGCCCAATTCATCGCAGGAGTTGCCCAGGAGCTAACGTCCTTTGCGTCTGCAAATGAATTAATTGCGGTGTTAGATGTGTCAGAAACGTCCACACAAGTGAACTGTGCAAAGGTATAAAGCATCTGCACAAGCTGTTCTCTTGTAACGTTTTTCTTTGGCATAAAGTTTCCGTTGTTGCCTGTAACAACATTGCGGGTTGCTGCCCATTCAACTGATGTAGCGTACCAAGCAGTAACATCAACGTCTGCAAAAGAGGTAGTGGTGAAATCCTCTTCCACGTATTCTGCCATATTTGCAAGAATTCTTACAGGCATTGCTCTTGTTACGACCATCTTGGGTGAGAACGTTGTATCGCTTGTTCCTGCAACATATCCTCTGTCTGCGCAATATGACACTGCCTCTGCATACCATGCATCAGCAGGTACGTCGCTGAAGGTTTTTGCGCTTATATTTAAACAAAAGCAGGAAATTAAAACTATAGATATTGCAAGAGCTATAAATAACTTTTTCATAGTTGCATCTCCTTATAATATTGAATTATGCATTGAATGCCCAGGTACCGTTTTCAAATATCTTAACGATCTTGCCATCTGCTGTAGTTGCTTCGATAGAAAGGTCATCGGTGCCAATCATAAAGTCCTCGTGAATGATCGAATCATTTACACCAAGATCATGGCATTCTTTCATAGTAAGCTTATCGTAATCCTTTATACAGTTAGTAAAACCAAAACCTAATGCAAGATGGCAGGAAGCATTTTCATCAAAAAGAGTGTTATAAAATGTGATTCCGCTTGTCGAGATAGGGGATTCCTTTGGAACAAGTGCGCACTCTCCAAGATATGCAGCACCCTCGTCCATATTAAGCATCTCTTTTAACAGATCTTCGTTCCTTTCAGCTTTGCAATCTACCGCCTTTCCGTTTTTGAAGGTTATAGAGAAGTTTTCTATAAGTTCTCCTCTGTAGGAAAGCGGTCTTGAAGAATATACTATTCCTTCTGCATCACCTTTTTTAGGGGAGATGAATACCTCTTCGGTAGGGATGTTTGCGTTAAAGTAAATACCCTGTAAGGATTCCTCTCCTCCACCCAAAAACTGAGCTTCGGGAATCATACCAACGGTAAGATCTGTTCCGTTGGATGCAGTATAATGGAGAGCTGTGATGTTTAAAGCATTGAGGTATTTGCAACGAGCCGCAAGATCCTCGTTGTGTTCTTTCCATTGCTGCATAGGCGCTTTATCTGCCCTTGCAGTGTAGAGAATTGCTTCCCAAAGTGCTTCAATAGCCTTTGTTTTCTGAAGGTTAGGGAATACCTTTTTTGCCCATTTGGCTCCGGGAACTGCCGCTATACACCATTGGTATTTATTTTCCATTTCATCGCGTATAGGTTTAAGCACCTTCATTCTTTCGCGGCTGCCCTTTGAGTATTTTGCTTGGTTAATGCCTGCAAGGCCGTCGGGATCCTCGGAAAGAAGATATATCATACAGGGCAAGGTTTGCGCTCTGTGCTTGAGCTTTGCTATCTCCCAATCCTCGACCTTGGAAAGGGTTTTCACGGATTTGTGACGCACGTGAAGCTTTGTAAGTGGCTGATAATTCCACTGTACATCAACACTTCTTGCTCCCGCTTTATAGCAGGCATCGGTGAGCATATACACAAATTCGGGCTGATCAAGCTCTGCAACTATAACAACATCCTGTCCTTTTTGAACGTTGGCGCCTTTTTTTGCAATAAGCTCTGCATATTCTTTAAGAATTTTCTTTTTCATTATTTTACCTCATTATTTTGCTTTGAAGCTGTCTTTTAAGCCAACGATGAGATTGAATGTGTTTTCGTTTTTGGTATCCTTTACAAAGTAACCGTTGCGAACAAACTGGAATTTATCACCGGGAACACTATCAGCAAGTGAAGGCTCTACAAATGCATTTTCAACCTTGATTACAGAATCTGTATTAAGATAATCGTCGTATGTTTTGTCCTCGGGAATATCGCCTGTGTTCTCGATCGTGAAGAGTTTGTCATATATCATAAGGGTAGCAGGCTGTGCATATTTTGCGCTCAACCAATGTATAGTACCCTTAACCTTTCTGCCGTCGTGAGGTTTATCACTACCGGTTTCAAGGTCTGCGGTGCAAAGCAGCTCCTTTATTGTTCCATCTTCGTTCTTTATTATTTCATTAAGTTTAACGATGTATGCACCCATAAGACGAACCTCGCCGTCGGGCTTTAAGCGGAAAAACTTTGGAGGGGGAACTTCTGCAAAGTCGGATTCATCGATGTAACATTCACGAGTGAAGGGAAGTTCGCGAGTACCTGCTTCGGGATCGTTAGGATTGTTAGAAACGGGGAAGTACTCCACCTTATCTTCGGGATAGTTAGTGATAACAAGCTTGATTGGCTTCTGAACGGCGATACGGCGAGGAGCCTTCATATTAAGCTCTTCTCTTATACAATGTTCAAGAAGTTCGGTTTCTACAAGGCTGTAGGTTTTTGCAACACCTGCTCTTGAAACAAAATCAAATATTGCGGAAGGTGTGTAACCTCTTCTTCTTAAACCGCAAATTGTAGGCATACGGGGATCGTCCCAACCGTCTACAAGTCCTGTTTCAACAAGCTTACGAAGATAGCGCTTGCTCATTACGGTATTTGTAACGTTAAGTCTTGCAAATTCGTACTGATTGGGTCTGGGGTCAAAGCCACCGATGTTTTCGATAACCCAGTTATAAAGAGGTCTGTGGTTTTCAAATTCTATAGAGCAGAGTGAATAGGTGATTCCTTCCAAAGCGTCCTGAATAGGGTGAGCATAGTCATAAAGGGGGTAAATACACCATTTGTCTCCCTGTCTGTGGTGGTTTACGTGGAGAATACGATATATGGCAGGGTCACGCATATTCATATTTGGGGATGCCATATCTATCTTTGCGCGCAGGGTCTTTGCGCCATCGGGGAATTCGCCTGCCTTCATACGGCGGAAAAGATCAAGGTTTTCTTCAACACTTCTGTTTCTGTGGGGGCTGTCCTTACCGGGTTCGGTAAGTGTGCCGCGATATTCGCGCATCTCGTCAGGGGTAAGGTCACAAACATACGCCTTGCCGTCCATGATAAGTTTTTCTGCGTATTCGTAACATTTATCAAAGTAATCGGAACCGTAAAATACGCCGCCTGTAGGCTCACAGCCAAGCCAAGTAAGATCTTCGTAAATTGATCTTACGTATTCATCGCCTTCCTTTGAGGGGTTGGTATCATCATAACGAAGGTTGAATAATCCGTTGTATTTCTTTGCAGTCATTGAGTTTATCCATATAGCTTTTGCGGAACCTATATGAAGGTAACCGTTAGGCTCGGGCGGGAAACGTGTATGAACAGTATCCTTTACACCCTCAGCCAGGTCTTTGTCTATAATATCGTGTATA
>JAZOTL010000030.1:0-3514 GCA_045657645.1 Eubacteriales bacterium | reverse complement strand
ATTTACAAAGTAAATTATTTCACCGTGAGCGAAAGCGAACGATTTCACTAAAACTGCAAGAGTTCAACCCCATACGAAATACCGGCAAAAATATTTTTTCTTTTTGCATCATCCATCACCCCTGTTTTTCAAAAAAAACGTTGTAAAAACGTTGTACCCCACCACCCAAATGTGAAAAAATATAAAACATTTCAAATTTATACAACTTTTTTCTTGCAAAATAATTTTCTTTATTATATAATATATCTAATATTGTACAATTATTTTATGGAGGAATATCTCATGAAACGCATTTTATCATTCTTATTAGTTCTCGTAATGATGCTCTCATTTGCGGCTTGCAGCGGTTCTACCACCATGACAATGGGTACCGGCAGCCCCACAGGTACATATTACGCATACGGCGGTATTGTAGGTCAGTACATTACAAACGAAGCCGGCATAAAGGTTAACGCAGTATCCACAGGCGGTTCCAAGGATAACATTCAGGGTATCGACGTTGGTGACTACCAGTTAGGTACCGTTCAGTCTGACGTTATGCACTACGCTTGGAACGGCACACGTTCTTTTGAAGAGGACGGCAAGATAGATAGCTTCCGCACAGTAGCAGGCCTTTACGCAGAGGCAGTTCAGCTTGTTACCGTAAACCCCGAGATCCAGTCTGTTGCAGACCTTAAGGATAAGAAGGTTTCCATCGGCGCTCCCGGCTCCGGCGTTTACTTCAACGCAATAGACGTTCTTGCAGCTGCAGGACTTACCGAAGAAAACATTAAGCCCCAGTATCAGAACTTTGACGAAAGTGCAGACGCTTTGAAGGACGGCAAGATAGACGCAGCATTCATCGTTGCAGGCGCTCCTACTCCCGCAATCACAGAGCTTTGCATGACTAACGCAAACACCCGCATAGTTCCCATAGACGGCGACATTGCAGAAAAGCTTATGCAGGATAACACCTTCTACTCTGTTTACAACATTCCTGCAGAAACCTATAAAAACCAGACAGAAGACGTAGCAACCGTTACCGTTAAGGCAACCTTAATAGTAAGCGCAGATGCAAGCGAGGATGACGTTTACAAGCTCACCGCTGCTATCTTCGACAATATGGACGCTATTGAAAAGGAACACGCAAAGGGTGCTGAATTAAGCCTTGAAAATGCAACCGACGGTCTTACTGTTCCCTTCCACGCAGGTGCTGCAAAGTACTTCAAGGAAAAGGGTATCGACGTAGCAGTTTAATATAATCAACGTTTAACAGTTTCGTAGCTGCGACAAACTGTCGCAGCTACTTTAATTTTATTGAAAGGTGGAGAGTTAGTTGCTTTTTTCAAAAAAGAAGGCTCCTGCGGCGCAAGAACCAATGGATCTGGAAGCCGTAATGAAAAAATTTGACAGAGAATCTAACACTCGTATCTGGGAAGGCAAGCAAAAGATAGTTGTTAACTCAATTCTTGCAATCTTTTCCTTGTTTTGTATCTATGTAACGTTTTTCGCAACCTGGCTTGATGCTGTAAGACTTTCAAGCTTTGTTGGAAGCATAGTATTTATCGGTTATTTGATTTACCCCGCCAAAAAGGGCGCGCAAAAAACAAACTATATTCCCTGGTATGACGTTATTTTAATGATCGTGGGTTCTGCATCATTTTTCTACTATACAGTTGATGCGGTAACCATCATTCAGCAGGGAAATAAATTTGAACTGTACCAGATAATCATAGGTGCAATAGGCATACTTTGCCTTTTAGAGCTTTGCCGCCGCTGTGTAGGTATTCCCATTATTATAGTTGCTGTAGCATTCATCGTTTACGCCCTTGCATGGGGACTTACCAATCCCGACTTTTTACGCAGAGTAGAAGGTCTTGTAGGTAAGCTGTTCTACACAACAACATCGGGTATTTTATCCACACCCGTTAACACCTGCTCCAAATATATTGCAATATTCATCATTTTCGGTGCTTTCCTTGAAAGAACCGGTATTGCAGATTTCTTTATAAAAATTTCAAACTCGGTAGTAGGCGGCTTCTCCGGCGGTCCCGCAAAGGTTGCCGTTGTAGCAAGCGCACTTGAAGGTATGGTTTCAGGCTCCTCTGTTGCAAACACAGTAGGCTCCGGCTCTGTTACCATCCCCCTTATGAAAAAAACGGGCTACAAACCCGAATTTGCAGCCGCGGCTGAAGCATCTGCTTCCACAGGCGGACAGATAATGCCCCCTATTATGGGTGCGGCGGCATTCCTTATGGCTGAAAACATCGGCGTACCTTACAGCAACATAGTAGTACGCGCTATTCTCCCCGCTTGCCTTTACTTCATGGGCGTATTCATCGCAGTACATCTGGAAGCTAAAAAGGAAGGCCTGCGCGGTCTTACAAAGGAAGAATTACCCCGCTTTTTGCCCCTTTTAAAGCAGTCCTACTTACTGCTTCCCCTTATTTTACTTATAGCACTTGTAGGCTCCGGCTCCCGCTCCATAGCATATGCTGCGGCAATCGCAATAGTAGCAGCAATCGTTGTGGGCTTGTTCAATAAGGAAAACCGCATCACCCCCAAGCGTATTTGGGAGGCCCTTGCCGCAGGCGGTCAGGGTATGATAACCGTTGCGGTTGCCTGCGGTGTAGCAGGTATTATTGCAGGTACCATCACAATGACCGGTCTTGCAACAATGCTTATAAACGGTATTTTAACCCTGGCAGGCGATAGAGTAATCATTGCACTCTTCTTAACAATGCTTACCTGTATAGTTCTTGGTATGGGTGTTCCCACCACAGCAAACTACTGCATTATGGCCGCTACCTGCGCCCCCATCCTTATCAAAATGGGCGTGCCCGACCTTGCGGCGCACTTCTTTGTATTCTACTTCGGTATCGTGGCAGACTTAACTCCCCCCGTAGCTTTGGCGGCATACGCAGGCGCGGCAATTGCACAGGCAAATCCTATGAAAACAGCCTTTACAGCCACAAAGCTGGCTATCGGCGCTTTCATAGTTCCCTACGTGTTTGCACTTAACCCCGCAATGCTGTTTATCAATACAGGCGCGGTAGAAGTTATCCTTATTTGTATAACCTCGTTTGTAGGTATATTTGCAGTATCTGCCGCACTTGAAGGCTACTTCCTGCACAATATGGCTTGGTATGAACGAATCATCAGTGCCGTAGGCGGATTACTGCTTATCTACCCGGGTACTGTTACCGATATTATCGGCGTGGCTCTTGTTGCTGTAGTTCTTGCAGTTCAGTTCATTACAAGAAAGAAAACCGTTGCCATAAAGGCTTAAAACAACGTAATTTAAAACCGTAACCTATAGAGGCGCACTCCGTAAAGGAGTGCGCCTCGGCTATATTCGTGCAAGTATAAGGTACGGTTATTTACACACATAATGCGAGGATAAAAGTTTTTGTTAAACCTTTTCTTTTGTTCGCACAAACAACGTTCCCGTGCACCGAAAGAAGCGGTTATTTACGCACATAATGCGAGAATGAAAGTTTTTGTTAAACCTTTAAGTCGGATCGTAGCCATGTCG
>JAZOTL010000029.1:0-2746 GCA_045657645.1 Eubacteriales bacterium | reverse complement strand
GGACGTACCTTACCTTGCCTCCCCTTTTCTGTTGCTGGACGGCCACGAAGTTCTTTCTGGTTCCGTAAACGCCACCCTCAAGAATATATTCCTCCATCTGTAGGGATATAGGGTCGGGCTCCTGTCCGTCAAACCACACTCCACTGAGTTGGCGGCAGGACCTTGCAAACTTAAGCAGGCCGCATTTTTCCAGTAGCAGGTCGCGTTTTTCAACGTTTATATTTTCAAGATTATCCAATAGCCAAAGGTCAATAAAGGGACGGATACCGCACCCGCCATGCTCAAAATGCTTTGACATATGGGCGATATGATACAGATAAAACATATCGTCATCCATCTCATACCAATAAGAAAATCCGTCCTTGAGATGGGCAAAGCTCCAAACCTCTTTCAGTATTGGGGTAAAATCCTTTTCTACCCCCTCATCCACAAGACTGAAATGGAGCTCAATATGCACCTTATTGGGAGATATGAGAGATATATCGTAAGGACCTTCCCCGTGATACTGGTACCTATGCTCATTGATCAGAAGCTCCGCAATTTTTGCAGAATCTTCCTTATGCACCAGAATATCTATATCCCCGCTGGTTCTCATCCACCCTTCGGGGTAATATTCTCTCATAACCGAGCCCTTCAGAGGCATGAAAGGAGTCTGAAATTTCTCAAGCAGATTGCATAGATGTTGGTACTCACCGTTTATTTTTTCATACCTATAAAGAGCATTAAAAATATGCTTTTGAGCAAGAGGATCACTTTTTGCCACCAAGCCATTTTTCTTTAACCCCGTGGCCACAAGATGAGCAACGGCGTGCTTTGAAGCAACTGCTAAAATCTCCTCCGTCATCTCCGAAGAATACTCATTCAGTTTTTCAGACGCAACTCCCTCTCCGCACAAAGCGGAACGCAAAAGGGCAAAGAGCATAGCTGAATTTTCTTTTTTCATAGATTACTCCGTAGGCTGATTCAAACAGGACTTTCCCCGTTTTATTTTAGTTAAAAGGAATGCCACTATGCCTATGACAATCCAAACTACGAGCATCAAATAAGATTCTTTACCAAAATGAACCCCATTGAGTCCGGGAATGGGAATAAGCTGCAGGAACATAAAAATAAGCGAAAAGATCGTTCCCGTGGCAGCCATTATTTTAAAGAGGCGACCGCCGTCTTTGTCTGTTCTCAGTTTTTTAAAGGCGGAGGCGGATGTAAAGAAAAATCCCATTGATGCCCCGATGGAAGACATGTCCACAAACCATCCGAGGGCCTCACGACCGAGTATGGGGCCGGAAAGTGAAATAATAAGACAAAATATTATAGCGTTTTTAGGGGTTCCGTATTTACCGTCCACCCTACCGAAGATTCCGGGAAGATATCCATCTCTTGCCATTGAATACATAAGGCGGGAAGAAGCTAAATAAAAGCCCATTATACCTGAAAGAACGGCGCAGGACACAGCTGTTCCGATAAGTATCTTCCCGAATACGCCAAGCATTTCTTCAGCAGCTATCAGCAACACCCAATCGCCTGCCATCACTCGCTCCGGCCAATTTTCAAGAGCTACGGCAGCTACGGTGTTATTTGCAGTGTAAACAAAGCAGCCAAAGAGTATGGCAACAACCATAATTCCGATAACCTTTTTATAGGAAAACTTAAACTCTTCCGCCGCTTGGGGTATGGTATCAAATCCAACGTAAGCCCAAGGTGCAATGGCAAAGGTTGCAAGTATGGCGGAAAGGATTCCTCTAAAGCCGCCGTTTGCAAACTCGGAAATATTCTCCGTTGTGGCGTTGGCCGCCATGGCCGCCGCCTTATCAAATCCCCAGATGGGCTCCATATTTATGCCTTGTACTTTATTGCTTATCAGGGCCGACACTACCAATACCAGCACCGAAAGAACCAAAAGTCCCGACAGTACGGTCTGAACTATACCTGCCTTTTTTACGCCGAAAATATTTAACAGCGCAAATAAGATCAGGATAGCCGCGGCAAAAATCATTTCTCCGAAATATATCTCAAAGCCCGCCACCGTATAATGGAATCCG
Source organism: Eubacteriales bacterium (assembly GCA_045657645.1). Lineage (GTDB taxonomy): Bacteria > Bacillota > Clostridia > Oscillospirales > CAG-272 > RGIG7300. The sequence goes on along the minus strand of JAZOTL010000029.1, from coordinate 707 downwards.
AACTTTAAAATATCGGCTCCGCCGTCAAGTCCGTCAACAATAAGGCCGATTGCCGTAGAATTCATGGGAACGTTGGTCAAATAGGCCGCAATAAGGAACCATCCGCAAAGGAAGGCAGTATTTTTACCAAAGCATTCCTTGGTAAAAGTGAACTCGCCCCCCGCCTTGGGATATTTGGGTATCATATAAGCATAGCTGAAGGCAATAATTATCATTACCAGTGCCCCAAGAACCATTGCTATAGCAGTCCCTGCAACCCCGGAATTGGGCAAGAACTTCTTGCCGGGATTAACGAAGGACCCCCACCCTATTATACAACCGAAAGCCAACGCCCACACGTGCAGCGGCGTCAGCTGCCGCTGTAAGGTTTTACTTTCTTTGAGTTTCATTTAGACTCCTCTGTTTCATAACAATCATATATTTACTACTTATAAGTTTATATGTATTTATAATACTTTGCACAAAAAAGCATATTTGTTATAATCTTTTTCCATAATAGCTTTTTCAATGTTTGCGTAACGTTTTCTCACCTTAAAGCTATCTTTACGCATTGACTTCAGCATTTCTCTAAACAGCAATGTCGAAGCGCGGAGCCCAAGTTCACGCTGCCCCTTTGCCTTAAAGATACCTTTAAGGTGCGAGTGTATGTGGCCAATCACTGCATTGTGTGTAAACACGACAATTTCTTAAGTCGGATCGTAGCCATG
>JAZOTL010000028.1:0-7344 GCA_045657645.1 Eubacteriales bacterium | reverse complement strand
CGTGACAACAACAAGTGTATCCTTTGCCGTCGCTGCGTAGCCGCTTGTAAGGAGATGCAGGGCATCGGCGTTATCGGCGCCAACGACAGAGGCTTTGACACACACATCGCTTCTCCCTTCGAGGTTAAGCTTGCAGAAACCTCCTGTATCAACTGCGGTCAGTGTATCGTAGCTTGTCCTGTAGGCGCTCTTTACGAAAGAGATGATACCGCAAAGGTTCTTGATGCTATCGCAGATCCCACAAAGCACGTTGCTATCTGCGCTGCTCCTTCCGTTCGTGCTACTATCGGTGAGTGCTTCGGTTACGAGCCCGGCACAGACGTTGAAGGCAAGATGGTTTCCGCTATGAAGCGCCTTGGCTTTGACGGCGTATACAATATGAACCTTACCGCTGACCTTACCATCATGGAAGAAGCGTATGAGTTCCTTGACAGATTCCAGTACGGCGGAAAGCTTCCTCTTATCACATCCTGTTCTCCCGGATGGGTTAAGTACTGCGAGCACTACTTCCCCGAATTTACCGAAAACCTTTCTACCTGTAAGTCTCCTCAGCAGATGTTCGGTGCTCTCTATAAGACCTTCTATGCACAGAAGCACGGTCTTGACCCCAAGGATATCTTCTTTGTATCGGTAATTCCTTGTACAGCAAAGAAGTTTGAGGTTGGCAGAGACGGACAGGCTGCAGCAGGTGTTGCAGACGTTGACGTTGCTATCACCACACGCGAGCTTGCAAGAATGATCCAGAAGGCAGGTATAGACTTCAAGGCTCTTGACGATGAAGCATTTGACGAACCCTTCAGCCTTGGTTCCGGTGCAGGTGCTATCTTCGGTGCTACCGGCGGTGTTATGGAAGCGGCTCTCAGAACAGCGGCAGAGGTTGTTCTCGGCAAGCCCCTTGAAAAGCTTGAATTTAACGACGTTCGCGGTACAGAGGGTATCAAGACTGCTACCTACAAGCTTGGTGACGTAACAGTTCGCGTTGCAGTTGCAAGCGGTACAGCAAACGCAAAGAAGCTTCTTTCTGCGGTTAAGAGCGGCGAAATGAAGGTAGACTTCATCGAGATAATGGCTTGTCCCGGCGGTTGTGTAAACGGCGGTGGTCAGCCTACTCAGCCTGCAGTTGTTCGCAACAACGTAGACCTGCGTACACTTCGTGCAAAGGTTCTCTACACTGCAGACGAAAATCTTGACCTTAGAAAATCTCACGAGAACAGCGCAGTTAAGGCTCTCTACGAAGAGTTCTTCGAAAAGCCCAACAGCCACAAGGCTCACGAGATACTTCATACTCACTACGTTAAGAGAGGTCTCTATTAATAATAATTACAACGAGGTGTGCATTGCACACCTCGTTTTTTTATCTCTTGATTATCTTAAAAAAATGTTATATAATTTTATATAATGACATTTTGGGAGAAAATATGAAACGACTCTTTGTTTTTCTGCTTGTCCTTATAATCTGTCTGCCTACAGCCTTATGCTCCTGCATGATAGAAAATGAAATGGACCCTTCAGAAAATAAAAATAACAATAATAAAGATAAAATAATCACAGGTCAAACCGAGTGGGGATACAAGGACGGAGTGCTTACCGTTACTGGCATTGGGGAAATGGATGATTACAAGGCAAACGCCACCCCTTGGCGTGAATATAACCACGATATAAAAAGCATCGTTATAGCAACAGGCATAACGGGAATAGGGGATTGGGCTTTTTCTTCCTGCTCGGCCCTGAAAGCTATAACTATACCCGAAACGGTAAAAAGCATAGGCGAAAACGCTTTTTCCGGGGCGGGCATAGAGGAAATAACCCTGCCGCAAAGCATTATAAAAACAGAAGCCTACGCATTTTTTGATTGCTACGCTTTAAAAAGCATAACTCTCCCCGACAACCTTACAACCATAGGGGAAGGTGCCTTTTTATCCTGCACTTCCCTTGAAAACATCTACATACCAAAAAGCGTTTCCTTTATAGGAGAGGGTGCATTTTCAGGTTGCACCTCTTTGAAAAATATCACGGTAAACGAGTATAACGAAAACTACTCAAGTATTGATGGGGTATTATATAATAAATCAATGACCCATCTTATCACATATCCCGCAGGAAGCGAATACCCCACCTTTACTACACCTTCAACGGTTATAACTATTGGAAACTCCGCCTTTACTGACTGTGCAATGCTTAAGGAGGTTACCCTTACCAAAGGAGTTACAACCATAGGCTCTGCCGCATTTTTATCCTGCTATATGCTTGAAAAAATATACGTAACAGATGCCCTTATAACTATAGGAGAAGAGGCGTTTAGCGGCTGTGACGATCTGCTTGTATACTGCCCCAAGGAATCCTATATGTCTGTATACGCAAAGAAAAACGATCTTTTCTGTAAATACTATTAATAAAAACACCCTGTCGGGTGTTTTTATTTTTCCACTTTATACTGTGTTCTGACAGAACTTATTTCTATATTTTCATCTCTAATTGAAAGGGTCATATACTGTACTCTACCCATATCGCTACCTATATCATTGCGGAAGGTTCCGTCGTTTTTCATAATACGGTAGTTACAGGTAACTTCCGCAACGCTTTCGCCGTTTTCAAGGCTTTGGCAGGAGATAAGCTCCACCTCCATATTGTATACCCTCTGCATTGTAAAGTCCTTTATATCGCCTATTTTTTCACGGTATTCGGCACTGAAGCAAGAAAGATATTTTTCCTTATCGGCGTGGGCTATGGCGTCAAAATAATTTATAAAAAATTCTGGAATTAAGTCATTTTCCGTTATATTATTTTTAGTGTAGCCTATCTGCTGACCCATATCGTCAGTATAATAAAGCTGCCTGTCCTTTTCAAGATAATTACTTTCCTCAAAGATATCCGCCTCAAAATTCGGGGTATAAAAATCATAATATACCACGGGAATTTCCGGCTCTGCCGCATTTTTATCCACCTTATCAAGTATAATAGATACAGTCCACAATACGGCTAAAACTATTACCATTATTAACATAACTGCAACAATACGCTTCTTTAATCTATTTCTTTCCATAATATCACTTCCTTCTAAAATCAAGTTTTATTTTATCACAAATACAACATTTTGTAAACTCCGATTAATACACTAACTTTAGCATAAACTATTGACAAGATAACAAAGATTTTATATAATAATTGAGTAATCGGAACAAGAACAGTAGATTAATATACGTGCTCTTGTTCTTTGTTATGTAACGACAATATATGAATTAACAAGTTATACAAAAGGAGCATTTATCATGTTTGAGAAGATTAAGAACATACTCGTAGAAGAATTGCAGGTAGATCCTGAGGTTGTAACAATGGAAGCAGAGCTTATCAACGACCTTGGCGTTAACTCTCTTGAGCTTGCAGACCTTATTCTCCTCTGCGAAGAAAAGTTTGATATTGAAATTAACGATGAAGACATTCACACATTTGTTACCGTAGCTGATGTTTGCCACTACCTTGATCAGCAGGTAAACGGATAATCAGAACAAAATCAATCACAGCAGGTCATCACTACACAAGACCTGCTTTTTTTAATAAAACATCAAAAGGTAAGTTATGACGTCATTATTTCTACCCATTTTAATTATAATAATTGCCATATGCGGTATAACCTTTATACTGCTGTGGTCTATGAGCAATCTGAGTGGAAAAACAAACGCCGCCCAGATACTGCAATACGGAAGAGAGCGTGAGTTCTTTATATACGAAATGCTGCGCTCTGCCCTGCCACAAGGAACAGTTATGCGAAATCTGTATTTCCCCGTACCTACAAAGGAAGGGGTGTTTGATACAGAGGTAGACGTGGTATGTGTAACCACAGGCGGCATTGCGGTAATAGAGGTAAAGGGAGCAAAGGGATTTATAGAGTGCCCGCCCACAGGAGTTTGGCATCAAAAGTATAAGGATAAAAACCTGCGCTTTGAGTCCCCTTATGAACAAAATGCAGGCCACATAAAGGCTATACATAGAGCATTGGCAAACAAGGGCATTACAAACGTGCCTGTAAGAAACCTGGTTGTTTTTGCAGACGTTAACGTAAAATTCAGCCACAAATATCCTTGGCTTCTGCGTTGTGATCAAGTTGTGGATGCCGTAGATGCTATGAACAATAAGATGGTGCTTTCAAGAAAGGACGTGCGCATAATCACACAAGTGCTTTCAGCCCATAAAAAGCGCCGCCATCCCACCTTTAAAAACAAAAAGACCCATAAAAGGAGCCCAAGATGACAGTAAAATTAAAAAAATTAACCCCTAATGCAAAAATACCTACCTACGGTTCTCCCTATTCTGCAGGCGCAGACCTTTACAGCGCTGAAGAAGAGGAAATAACAATAGCCCCCGGCGAAACCCGCCTTGTGCATACAGGTATTGCCGCAGAGATACCCGAAGGCTACGTAGGCCTTATATACGCAAGAAGCGGTCTTGCTACAAAAAGAGGTCTTGCCCCCGCAAACAAGGTTGGCGTTATAGACGCCGATTACAGAGGGGAGATAATGGTAGCTCTTTATAACCAGTCTGCAAAGGAACAGACCCTTGAAATTAGCGAGCGTATAGCACAGCTTGTTATAGCTCCCTTCTTAAAGGCAGAGTTTGAAGAAGCAGAAGAACTTTCCGATACCACACGCGGTGAAGGCGGCTTCGGCTCAACAGGAAGAAAGTAATATCAAAAACGGCTGTCTAAAAGACAGCCTTTTTGTTATCAAATTCAAAGCTCAAAATGAGCCCCGTCATACAGATATTCTTTTTCTACCACGCCGTTTTTGTTACGGAATATATGTGCCTTTGCTTCAGGGTTACTTGTAACGATATGCCAATCGCCGTCAATACCTGCAAGGGCACAGTTGTTTTCAAGACCCACACCTGTAAGGCTCTCTGTTTCCATAAGGCGCATAAGAGATGCGTTGCGCTTTTCATCAAAATGGGGGGAGTGGATTGCAGGTACAATGCCTGTTCCCTCCATACGGGCATAATCCCAATCCTTTTCATAATAGGAACGGCTGTCTGTATGTCCTGCTTCAAACCAACAAATAGAGCCTGCGCTTATACCCGAAAGCACGCATCCCCTATCATAGGCAGCACGCATATATTCATCCACCTTGCATTTTTTCCAGATTTCCATAAGGAGTATGGCGTCTCCTCCCCCTGCAAAAATATAGTCGGCTGCCCCGATTTTTTCCTGTATCTCCTCATCACAAGGCTTATCGGCTATAAGGCAGAGTATATCGTAGTTTTTGCAACCCAAGGAAGCATAATATTCCGTCATAAGATCTCTTTCCGTATCTTCAGAAGCCGTAGGGATATAGAGTATTCTCGGATCATACTTTCCGGTAAGGTCAAGGGCGTATCTGTCTATCTTTTCTGTTTCGCCCAGGTAAAACTCGCCGCCGCCTAAAGTTACTATCTTACCCATTCTTTTTTTCCTCAATAAGTTTTAATTTTTGTTTTCGTGTAAGCTTTTTTATTTCGCTTTCCTTTTTCAGTGCTTCCGAACGGCTTTCACATTGGGTATGCCATACAAGCTCTACAGGTAATCTGCATCTTGTGTATTTTGCGGCAGTTCCCTTGTTGTGATTGGATAGCCGCTTTTCAAGATCGTTTGTCATTCCCGTATAAAAAGTACCGTCGGCGCATTTAAGAATGTAGGTATACCACTCCATCACTTTATATCGCAAAAGGCTATGGCAGGCACACCGTTGCCCGAAGAAAGGTTTGCTTCACAAGGGAAGGAATTTGTAGCTATACAGTTATAGCGCACGCCTTCTATCTCCTTATCAAAGGTGATATCCACCTCGTTTTCGGTATCTATATTAACGCTTGAGGGCTTATGCCACTCTCCACCGCTTAATACCTCAAAGCCCTTGATATCGCTTGAATCAACGCTTGTAAGGCCTCCTGCGGCATACCTGAAGCTTACAGTAACGCTCTCACCCTTATATTCTGTAGAAACAAAGGAAGGTCCTGCCGCCGCTTCAAGCTCTCCCATTCCATAGATTACCGCAAGCATCAGCTTTGACACACGCTTTGCCTGTGGCCATTTGCAGTAGGGATGCAGATTATTGAAAAAGCTCTTGTCTTTCCAGATATCAGATGAAGCGGAAATATAACAATCGGAAAGAAGGTTAGGAATACTGCCCATTGATCCCCTTATATCACCGATGTCTATAAAGTGCCATTCCGTGCCCTCCGGCGCATCTGTAGGCAAGGGGTAGATTGAAGGTAATTCCACCATAAATACAGGGAAGTTTATATCCCATCTACGGCGCAATTCGGATATAAGGCCTGCAAATCTAACGGGATAGTGGGGATAATTGTTCCACCAGCAGTCGCTTTCACCCTGATACCATATAAGTCCACGTACTGCATAGCCTACAAAGGGGGCTATAAAATGATTATATACAAATCTTGAAGGGGTGTGCATATCACCTAAAAAGGTGGCGGTATGAACACCGTTTTCTATCCAGTCAAGGGAATTTTGCTCTGCGTACTCGTTGGGATAAAAGGCGCATATACCCTGCCCGTCTGCATCTATTTCAATAAGACCTACAGGCACGCCTGTTTTTGCGTGTATACGGTGGGCAGTATAATAACCTATGGCAGAAAAGTCATCTCCGCCTTCCATAGGGCATTGCCAGCTCCTGCCTGTAAGCACGTCCTCTAAAACCTCATCAGTGCCTCTTTGGGGATAAATTTCGCTTGTATCCGAATCATGGACCGATGAACGGTTAAGGCGTATAAGCTCATTTTCATCGCAATAAAAATCCTTACCGGGATATCCTTCGGGAGCATTGCGGCGCACGTCTGCCACGCTGTAATGTATATTCGATTGTCCTATAACAAGGTATACATCCCCCACAAGCACGTTGCGAAGCACAAGGGTGGATTCATCCCCTGTTACGGTAAGGTTATGAGGCTCACGGCTGGTTTCAAATACGTTTTTGAAAACAGCGCACCAACGGCCGTTTTCAACCTTGGCAAAGCACTCTTCTTCCATAAATTCGCACTTTACGTACCTGCCTTCTTCCTCTAAAGGAGCCTTTCCCCATATTTTTATCTTTTCATTTCTCTGCAGCACCATATTGTCTGAAAAGACCTTGGCACAGCTAAAATTCTTTGCAAATTCCATATCTAACACCTCAGCTAATTTTAACATTCCAACACCCCTCTTGTCAATCCTCGCTCCGCTTTAAAAAAGCGGAACCAAAACTTTTATGAATGGGTTTGTGCTGGCTTGAATATTCGTGCCACAAACTAAAAGTTTTAATTTAACTTCACGCGAGCATAAAAGTTTTTGCTAAGCTTTTTTCAAAAAGCGTAAAAAAGCTC
>JAZOTL010000027.1:0-7954 GCA_045657645.1 Eubacteriales bacterium | reverse complement strand
GCGGCGCAAAAACTTTTATAAATGAGTTTGCACTAACTTGAATATTCGTGCTACAGACTCAAAGTTTAAACTAAGCTTCACGCGATGATAGCCCCACCGCAGGTGGCCTTTAGGCAAGGAGGGCTTGGGTTTGTGCGAACTACAAATTCGTGGCACGAAGGATGAAGTTAGTACAAACCAATTATTAAAGTTTTTGGTTCCGCTTTTTGAAAAAAGCTTGGCAAAAACTTTCACCATCGCATAGAGATTTATTAAAACTTCATCCTTCGTGCCACAAATTTGAAATTTAAGCTAAACTTCACGCGAGGACAAAAGTTTTGGTCTCGCTTTTTCAAAAGCGAGTGGGGATGCCGGATTTGTGGAGTTGTTCTTTGAGGTCGGGGATTGCTACTTCGCCGAAGTGGAAGATAGATGCCGCAAGGCCTGCATCTACCTTTGGCAGGGTGTTAAACAGGGTTATAAAATCCTCTATTTTACCTGCGCCGCCCGAAGCAACAACGGGAACGTTAACAACCTTGCAAACTGCTTCCAGCATTTCAAGGTCAAATCCGCCCTTAACTCCGTCGGTATCAATGGAGTTAAGCACAACCTCGCCTGCGCCGTTATCAACACAGCGTTTTATCCAGCTAATTGCTTCCATACCCGTATTATCTCTGCCGCCGCGGGCAAAAACACGGAAAACTCCGTCCACACGCTTAACGTCTGCCGAAATAACAACGCATTGGTCGCCGTAGCGCTTTGCTGCCTCGTAGATGAGGTCGGGATTTTTGATAGCGCCGGAATTAACGCTTACCTTATCTGCTCCGCATTTAAGCACGCGGTCAAAATCCTCAAGGGTATTTATACCGCCGCCAACGGTGAGGGGAATGAATATCTGACTTGCCACCTCTTTAAGTATATCGGTAAAAAGCCCCCTGCCCTCGGCAGAAGCGGTTATATCATAAAAAACAAGCTCGTCGGCACCGTTTTCCGAGTAAAATTTTGCAAGCTCTACAGGGGAGCTTACGTCCCCAAGGCCTTCAAAATTTACACCCTTAACAACTCTGCCGTTTTTAACGTCAAGGCAGGGGATAATTCTCTTTGTAATCATTTTGCCACCTCGATTGCTTCACAAAGGTCTATTGCCCCTGTGTAATAAGCCTTGCCTATAATTGCACCGTAAAGGTCAAGAGCGCGGAGCTTTTTAATATCCTCAATAGAGGAAACACCGCCCGAAGCAATTATCTGCATACCGAATTTTTCGGAAAGCTGACGGTAGAGCTGGTGGTTTGTGCCCTGCATTGCGCCGTCCTTTGAAATATCGGTGCAAATTACGGTAGAAACACCAAGGCTTTGCATATCAGCGCAAAAATCAAAGGCGTCAAGCTCGGATTTTTCGGTCCAGCCCTTTATGGCAACGCACCCGTCCTTTATATCAACGCCAACGGCTACCTTATCACCGTAGGCGCAAAGAGCTTTAGTTAAAAACTCTCTATCCTTTACTGCAGCGGTACCAAGTATTACACGGTCTGCCCCTGCATCAATATAGCTTTTTACCACTTCCATGGAGCGAATTCCGCCGCCTATTTCAAGAAAGAGGCCTGATTCCTTTTTTATCTTGCAAACCGTTTCAAGATTGGGGGTGGTGCCGTCCTTTGCGCCTTCAAGGTCTACAACGTGGATGCACTTTGCACCCTTTGCCTTAAAATCAAGGGCAACGGAGGCAGGGTCCTCGCTGTAAACGGTCATTTGTGCGTAATCACCCTTATAGAGGCGCACGGCTTTTGCTTCGTAAAGATCTATTGCGGGGAAAATCAGCATACCTTGCCCTCCTCTAAAAATGCTTTCAGTATATTAAGTCCCACCTGTCCGCTTTTTTCGGGGTGGAACTGACATCCGTAAACGTTGCCGCAGGCAACAGCCGCAGTTAAGGGGGCACCGTATTCGGAGTCTGCAATTACGGAATCCTCGCAGTTTGCGGCATAGTATGAGTGAACAAAATAAACGTGGTCCCCGTTCTTTATGTATTTAAAGAGAGGGGAGCTTTTTTTAAAATCAAGGGCGTTCCAACCAATGTGGGGTATCTTTAAGCCCTTTGGTATAACGTCGGCTATAGGTCTTATCTCACCTTTGATAAGTCCAAGACCGTTGTGCTCGCCGTATTCGTAGCTTTTATCAAACAAAAGCTGCATACCAAGGCATATGCCAAGTACGGGCTTGCCCTTTTGTGCTTCGGCACACAAAACCTTATCAAGCCCACTTGCACGAAGCTTTTGGGCGGCATCGCCAAAGGCCCCTACGCCGGGCAGTATTATATGGTCGGCCTGTCTTATTACCTCTTCATCTGAGGTAACCTGAACGTCTGCCCCTATCATTGCAAAGGAGCTTTTAAGGGAAAAGAGGTTTCCCACTCCGTAATCGATTATTGCAACCATTAAAGAACTCCCTTCGTTGAAGGAATTTCATCTGCAAAACGCTGGTCTATTGCCACTGCCTGCGCCATAGCGCGGCCAAGACCCTTGAAAAGAGCCTCAATAATGTGGTGAGAGTTTCTGCCTGCAAGCTGTTTTACGTGGAGAGTTGCGCCAAGGGTACGGGTAAAAGCAAGGAGGAATTCCTCCACAAGCTCGCAATCAAAATCGCCTACCTTTTCGGTGGGGATAGCCATATCGTAGCCAAGGTAAGCCCTGCCCGAAATGTCAACGGCACAAAGCACAAGGCTTTCATCCATGGGCAGTATCATATTTCCGTAGCGCACTATACCCTTTTTTGCGCCAAGTGCGTTATAAAATGCCTCGCCCAGGCATATTCCCACATCCTCTGCGGTGTGGTGATAGTCTACCTGTGTATCGCCAACACATTTAACCTCAAGGTCAAATCTGCCGTGGCGTGCAAAAAGGGTAAGCATATGGTCAAGAAAGCCACAGCCTGTATCAACTACCGAGCCGCCCTTTCCGTCTATATTAAGATTAAGGGCGATATCTGTTTCCGCCGTTTTTCTTACAACTTCAGAATTTCTCATTTTGCTTCCTCCATAATGACTTTAACCGTATCTATAAGTGCCTTCATCTGCTCTTTTGTTCCTATGGTTATACGGTTGTAGTTGCTTATCCTTTCTTTATCAAAATGACGCACCAAAATTCCTTTTGCCTTCAGCTCACGGTAAAGCTTGCCTCCTTCAAGGGTGGGGTGTGCGGCAAACAGGAAGTTGGTTTTGGAATCTGTCATATAAAAGCCAAGGCCTTTAAGCTCCTTTGCGGTATACTCACGGTTTTCTATAATTGTTTGGCAGTTTTTATCGGTATATTCCTGCTCTATAAGGCTTCCCAAGCCTGCGTACATTGTGGCGCGGTTAATGTTGTAGGGGTTTGTGGAATACTTTATGGTATTCATATCACAAATAAGCTCCTTCGAAGCTATACCGTAGCCAAGTCTTGCTCCGGCCATAGATCTGGACTTTGAAAACGTTTGTGTAACAAGAAGATTATCGTACTTTTTGGTAAGGGGAACACAGCTCTCGCCACCAAAATCAACGTAGGCCTCGTCCACCACCACAATACGGTTGGGATTGCTCTTTATTATCTCCTCTATGGTGTCACGGGGGAGGGCAATTCCCGTAGGGGCGTTGGGGTTGGCAATAAAGATTGTTTCGTCTGTACCCATATAGTCCGCGGGGTCTATGGTAAAGTCCTCTTTTAAGGGTATTTCCCTGTAGGGAATACCGTTAAGCTCTGCAAAAACCTTGTAAAAGCCGTAGGTTATATCCGCAAAAGCGCAAGGATGCTCCTTATCGCAAAATGCCATAAAGGCAAAGTTGAGTATCTCGTCCGAACCGTTTGTTACAAGCACACATTCGGGGTCTACCTCGTAGTATTCAGCTAAGGCGCGGGTAAGCTCTCCACATTCGGGGTCGGGGTACAATTCAAGGCTTTCAAGTGCCTTTGCCCCAAGCTCTATCGCCTTTTTTGACGGGGGAAAGGGGGACTCGTTTGTGTTAAGCTTTATGTATTTCATTTCTGTGGGCTGTTCACCCGGTGTGTACGGGGTTAACGCCTTGTATTTGTTACTAAAAAATTTACTCATAACTCTCCCCCCCACTTTTTTGAAAAAAGTGGGTCAAAAACCACCTTGCGGTGGCGCCTTAATCGTTTTATGTTTTAATTTAATTGTTTCTTTAGGTGCTCGGAAATGTTATTTGTGCAAACATAAGAAGCTGTTCGCACTATCCTCACTTTCGGGCAATAAAATGTACGATTTAGTCTGTACATTATGCGAGGACAAAAGTTTTTTTCCAACTTTTTTCAAAAAGTTGGTGGTTCCGCTTTTTCAAAAGCGAACACCGTTAGGTGGTAAATCTAATGCGTGCGCTTTCGGCGTGGGCGCCGAGGCCTTCCTTTTCCGCGAATTTTGCCACGTCCTCGTAGACTGCGGCAAGGGCATCACGGGTAAAGTAAGTGTACTGGGTCTTTTTCACAAAGTCATCTACAGAAAGGGGACTTGAGAACTTTGCGGTACCGCTTGTAGGCAGGGTGTGGTTAGGGCCTGCAAGGTAGTCGCCAAGGGCCTCGGGGCAGTTTCTGCCCATAAATATAGAGCCTGCGTGGCGAACAAGACCTAAATAATCAAAGGGGTTATCAAGGCAAAGCTCAAGATGCTCGGGGGCAATCTCGTTTGAAATTTCTATTGCTTGCATAAGGTTGCTGCAAACAATTATCTTGCCGTTTGTGTCAATAGATTCTCTTGCTATATCGGCACGGGCAAGTCTTGGTATCTGAAGTTCAAGCTCTGCCTGCACAGCTGTTGCCAGCTCCTCGGAATCCGTTACCATAACGGCAGAAGCCATACGGTCGTGCTCTGCCTGGGAGAGCATATCTGCCGCTGCGTGGCGAGGGTCGGTATTTTTATCGCAGATTATAAGTATTTCGCTTGGGCCTGCTATCATATCAATAGAAACCTTGCCAAAAACCTGCTTTTTAGCCTCTGCAACAAAGGCGTTGCCGGGGCCTACTATTTTATCAACCTTGGGGATAGATTCGGTTCCGTAGGCAAGGGCGGCTACCGCTTGCGCGCCGCCTACCTTAAATATCTTATCCACCCCTGCAACCTTTGCCGCTGCAAGGATAGCGGGGTTTACCTTTCCGTCCTTGCTTGGAGGAGTTACCATTACCACCTGGGGGCAGCCTGCAATTTTGGCAGGGATAGAGTCCATAAGCACGGTGGAAGGATATGCGGCAGTGCCGCCGGGAACGTAAAGACCTGCTCTGTCCACGGGTATAACGCGCTGACCCATAACAACGCCGTTATCCTCGCTTATAACAAAGCTGTTACGGAGTTGCTTTTCGTGGAATTTTCTTATATTCTGCGCTGCACGTTCAAGTATAGAAACAAATTCCGGCTCAACCAAGGTAAGGGCTTCTTCTATCTCCCGGGCTGTAACCTCAAGGCTTTCAAGCTTTACCCCGTCAAACCTTTCGGTATAGTCATAAAGGGCCTTGTCCCCGTCCTTTTTAACGGTTTCAATAATATCGGCAACGATGCCCTCTATATCCATTTTAGGCTCGGTGCGTGCAAATATCTCGTCACTTGCAACCTCGCCCCATTTGTAAATCTTTATCATCGGTTTGCCTCCGTTTGCTCTGCTATCTCCTTTACAAGACGCTCGATAAGGGCGGTCTTGAACTTAAAGCCTGTCTTATTAGCTATAAGACGGGCGCTTATGGGAACGATAGTTTCCATAACCTCAAGGTCGTTTTCCTTTAGTGTGGTGCCTGTTTCCACGATGTCCACTATAACGTCGGAAAGTCCCAAAATGGGGGCAATCTCAATAGAGCCGTTAAGGTGGATTATATCTATATCTCTGCCAAGAGATGCGTAGTAGTTACGGGTAATATTGCTGAACTTGGTTGCAACCTTCAGGGTTTTTGCAGGGTCGGGGCGGAAGTCCTTTTTGCCCGCCACCGCCATACGGCATTTGCCTATTCCAAGGTCAAGCAGCTCGTAGATATCCGGCTCGTATTCAAGGAGGATATCCTTGCCGCACACGCCAATATCTGCCGCGCCTCTTTCAACGTAGATTGAAACGTCCGAGGGCTTTACCCAAAAGTAGCGTACGCCGGCCTCAGGGTTTTCAAATATAAGCTTTCTGTTGTTTTCCTTTATAGAGGGGCACTCAAAGCCTGCTTTTTCAAACATAGCATAGACCTTTTCGCCCAGTCTGCCCTTGGGCAGAGCCACGTTAAGCATTTCCATCTTCGCATACCTCTCCCTTCTGCAGCTTGTAAAGGGTTTTGTACCTTATATCTTCGGGCACTTTTTTTACAGCCCATACGCTCATCCCCTTACCGCAGAGCTTTTCAACTGCTGCAGAAATTTCGCAGGGGGCGTCCTTTTCGGTATAAATAAGGAGGGCGTCTATATCATAAGCCTTGCTTTCTGTATCAAGCTCTTCCAGCATATCAAGATATACAGCAAAGCCGATAGCACGGCTCTTTGCACCCATACGCTTCATTAAGCGGTCATACTGTCCGCCTGAAAGCACGCTTTGGGGAATACCATCCACAAAGCCCTTAAATACAACTCCGTTGTAGTATTTCATATCGCTTACAACAGAAAAATCTATATGTACTATGTCACGGCAGGTGTCAGGCAAGGCTTCGATAACCTCTTTAAGCTCGCAAAGGGAATAGGAGCTGCCCAAAAGCTTGTCAAGCTTTGCAAACACGGTACCGGGGCTTCCGTAGCAGGAGATAACCTCAATAAGTGTGTTTGCGGCGTTCTTATAAGCGCCTGCTTCTTCACAAAGGGCGCGCACGCCGTGAACGTTCTTTTCACCTATACACTTTATAAGCTTTGCTCTGTATTCATCGTTTATAAGAAGGGCGTCGATAAGCTCGGAAATTATACCCAGATGGGAAACGTCCAGCACGCAACGCTTGGAAATAGTCTGCAAGCTCATAGCGGCAAGGGTCACCGCTTCCGAAATGCAGTAGTTATCTATATCGCCGATACATTCAAGGCCAAGCTGCATAATCTCTCTAAAGCTGTGGCTGCCCTTGGATATGCGGTATACGTTTTCGTTATAATATACCTTTTCAACACTGCCGGGGGCGTCCTTTGAATTTTTGATTATGGAAAGGGTAACGTCGGGCTTGAGAGCCATAAGCTTGCCGTTGGTATCGGTAAAGGTTATTACGTTATCCGAAATGAGAAAGTCCTTGTTACGTGCGTAAAGATCGTATTCCTCAAACTTGCTCATCTTGTACTGGCGGTAACCGTACCTGCCATATAAAGAACGAAGGGCAAATATCGCCCTTTCGTCATTTTTCAATATATTATCGCTTATCTTCATTTTTGCTCGCCTTCAAGTCTTTCTATTACCGCGCGGTAGCCGCCGTTTCCGTAAACAAGGCACTTGTTAACGCGGCTGATGGTAGCGGTGCTCACACCCGTTGCGGCAGAAATTTCAAGATAGTTCTTGCCCTCGTCAAGCATCTCCGCCACCTCAAGGCGCTGGGAGATATCCTGCAGCTCCTTTATGGTGCAAATATCTTCAAAAAAGCTATAGCATTCCTCTACGGTTTCAAGGGCCAATATAGCTTCAAAAAGTCTGTCTTTTGCTTTTGTATGCAGATTGTTCATTTTAACTACCTACTTTGTACTTTAGTTATTTAACATATTAACACTTTACAACGCGAAAGTCAAGGGTTTACGAGAAATTTTCGAGTTTTTATATTTTAATTGCATTGTTTTTTAGTGCACGGGAATGTTATTGGTGCAAATAAAAGAAACGGTTTGCACTTTCTAAAGCCGTCCCCTTCGAAAAGGCCACCTTGCGGTGGGGCTGTCCGCGCGCCGCTTTTTGAAAAAAGCTTGGCAAAAACTTTTGTCCTCGCGTGGGGTTTTGATTTGACCGGTCACTTGTGGCACGAAAATTAAAGTTCGCACAAACCCAAGCCCTCCTTGCCTAAAGGAGGGG
>JAZOTL010000026.1:0-34130 GCA_045657645.1 Eubacteriales bacterium | reverse complement strand
TTAACAAAATAATACTTTGATTTAATTCTTTCGTGAAAATAGTTACTGCTAACTGCTTGTTTTATCTGCGAAGGTATAAAACCTCCCATCCGCTTTTTGAAAAAAGCGGCGCAAAAACTTTTATAAATGAGTTTGCACTAACTTGAATATTCGTGCTACAGACTCAAAGTTTAAACTAAGCTTCACGCGAGGATAGCCCCACCGCAGGTGGCCTTTAGGCAAGGAGGGCTTGGGTTTGAGCAAACTTTATACTTCGTGCCACAAGTGGATAGTTTAATCAAACTACATGCGAGGATAGCCCCACCGCAAGGTGGTTTTTACAAAAAGTCGGGGGTGTTGCAAATTATTCTTCAATGTGATAGAATATGATTGTAAGGAAAAATGATTCCGAAAGATAAATGACAGGAGTGATAACTGTGGAAAACACAAAGGGATACGTATGGAATGACAGAAAGAGAATAATCTTCGGTCTGCCTTGGACTTTTACAAGATATTGCCTGACAGATGAAAAGTTTATAGTTGATACCGGCTTCTTTTCAAGAACCGAGGACGAGGTTCGCCTTTATCGCATAATGGACCTTACCCTGCGCCGTTCTTTCTGGGAAAGGCTTTTCGGACTTGGCACTATTCATTGCTGCAGCGCTGATAAGAGCATGGGAGAATTTGATATCTTACATATAAAAAATCCCAAAGAGGTTAAGGAAATGCTCTCTGAAATGGTGGAACAGCAGCGCAAATCCCGCCGTGTTGGTATGCGTGAGTTTATGGATAGCGAAGATGTGTGCGACGGCGAGGAATTATAAAAACAAAGAACTACAATCAAACGGATAGGAATTTAAAATTCTTATCCGTTTTGCTTTTGGATATTTACACAAATACTTTATAACTCATTGACTGCATTAAATTTTTATGGTACAATATCGTGGAATAATTATGTGCAAAATCCATATTTTCAAGGAGCAGATATGATACAGAAACCAAGAGGAACGTTTGATATTATGCCGGAGCAGACTCCGGTATGGCAGTATATAGAAAAGGTTGCCCGTAAGACCGCGGCGGATTTTGGCTTTGGGGAAATACGCACCCCTACCTTTGAAGCTACAGAGCTTTTCCAGCGCGGAGTGGGTGATACTACCGACGTTGTACAAAAGGAAATGTACACCTTTGTGGACCGTGAAAACCGCAGCTTTACTCTGCGCCCCGAGGGTACAGCCTCTGTTGCAAGAGCCCTTGTGGAAAACGGCAGATGCTCCGACACCTTGCCGATAAAGCTTTACTACCTTATAAACTGTTTCCGCTATGAAAAGCCCCAGGCAGGCAGAAGCCGTGAGTTTTATCAGTTTGGTACAGAAATGTACGGAAGCGCAGACCCATCTGCAGATGCAGACGTTATTGCTCTTGCGGATGCAATCATAAAAAACATCGGCATCAAGGACGTAAGCCTGCATATCAACTCTATTGGCTGTCCCGACTGCCGTCCCAAATACCGCGAGGCTCTTAAGGCTCATTTTGAAGCAAGAAAGGACGAGCTTTGCGACACCTGCAAATCAAGACTTGAAACCAATCCTATGAGAATTCTTGATTGCAAGAGCCCTATATGCAAGGATATTGCAAAGGGCGCTCCTAAGTCTATAGATTGCCTGTGCCCCACCTGCGAGGAGCATATGAATAAGCTTAAGACATATCTTGACGCTATGGGTATAAGCTACGAAATAGATACCAACATTGTTCGCGGACTTGACTATTACACCCGTACAGTATTTGAGTTTATCTGTCCCACAATAGGTGCCCAGAGCACCATATGCGGAGGCGGACGCTATGACGGACTTATGAAGGAGATAGGCGGCCCCTCTATGCCGGGTATAGGCTTTGCTATGGGTATTACCCGTCTTATCCTTGCTCTTGAATCCCAGGGTGCACTGCCCGAGGCTAATCACCATCCCTTGCTTTACATTGCTCCTATGGGCGATGCCGCAAGAGTTTATGCCTGTGGTATTGTAAACGCTCTCCGCCAAAAGGGTGTTTATGCAGAGTATGACCTGGCGGGCAGAAGCCTGAAGGCGCAGATGAAATATGCGGATAAGATAAAGGCGAACTATACGCTTATAATCGGCGATAATGAAATTGAAAGCAAAAAGGCCATACTTAAAAATATGAAAGAGAGCAGTCAGGCAGAGGTAGATTTTTCTGATGCTGACAAGCTCTTATCCCAACTGATATAAAGAGGTGCAAAAATGGCAGAGATATATACAAAAGAAGATAAAAGAACCAAATACTGCGGAGAGTTTAATTCCTCTGATATAGGCAGCAGAGTTACCGTAAACGGCTGGGTACAGCGCCAGCGCGACCTTGGCGGTCTTATATTCATTGACCTGCGTGACAGAACAGGCGTTGTTCAGCTTGCGTTTGACGATGACACCGCAAAGGATATATTTGATAAGGCGTTTGCTATAAGAAGCGAGTACGTGCTTTGCGCAAAGGGTACCGTTCGTCAGAGAAGCTCTATTAACAAGAACATACCCACAGGTGAGGTGGAAATAGCTGTAGATGAGCTGAAGATCCTCGGCTCTGCTCACACCCCTCCCTTTGAAATAAGCGACAACTCCAACGTTGGTGACGAGATAGCCCTTAAGTACCGTTATCTTGACCTGCGCCGTCCTTCTATGCAGAAGAACATTATGATGCGCCACCACATTGCCCGCATTGCCCGTGAATACTACTACGATAATGGCTTTATCGAAATAGAAACTCCTATGATGATAAAGTCTACCCCCGAGGGTGCCCGCGACTACCTTGTACCCTCCCGTATACACAAGGGAAGCTTCTATGCACTGCCCCAGTCCCCCCAGCTTTACAAGCAGCTTCTTATGCTTTCGGGCTATGACAGATATATTCAGCTTGCCCGTTGCTTCCGTGATGAGGACCTGCGCGCAGACCGCCAGCCCGAATTCACACAGATAGACCTTGAGATGTCCTTTGTAACACAGGAGGACATTATGGAAATGAACGAGGGCTTTATTAAAAAGCTTTTCAAGGAGCTTCTTAATATTGATATTCCTACTCCTATGCCCCGTCTTACCTACCGTGAGGCAATGGACCGTTACGGCTCCGATAAGCCTGATACCCGTTTTGGTATGGAGATAACCGACGTTTCCGACCTTGTGGCAAACTGCGGATTTTCTGTATTCTCAGGCGCTTGTGCCGACGGTGGAAGCGTACGTGCAATAGTTGCAAAGAATGGAGCTGCTACCCTTACCCGTAAGGTTATAGATAAGCTTACCGAGCAGGCAAGAGGTATAGGTGCAAAGGGTCTTGCTTATATCAGATATGCAGACGATACCCCCAACTGCTCCTTCGGCAAGTTTATGGCAGAAGGCGAGCTTGAGGCTATTATGGAACGCATAGGCTGTGAAAAGGGTGACGTTGCCCTCTTTGTGGCTGATAAGAATTCTACCGTTCTCGGTGTACTCGGTCAGCTTCGTACCACCGTTGCAAAGAAGCTTGATATTATCCCTGCAGGATTTAACTTCCTGTGGATAACCGAATTCCCCTTCTTTGAGTGGAACGAGGAAACTCAACACTGGGATGCTATGCATCATCCCTTTACAATGCCCCTTGACGAATGCCTTGAGTACCTTGATACCGATCCCGGCAAGGTTCGTGCAAAGGCTTACGATATGGTACTTAACGGTACAGAGCTGCTTTCCGGTTCTATCCGTATAACAGACTACGAGCTTCAGGAAAGAATGTTTAAGTCCCTTGGTATGACAAAGGAAGAAATAGATGCGAAGTTCGGCTTCCTTGTAGATGCGTATAAGTTCGGTGCTCCCCCTCACGGCGGTTCCGGTATGGGTCTTGACAGATTGGCAATGGTTATCTGCGAGGCACAGAGCCTGCGTGACGTAGTTGCGTTCCCCAAGATACAGAACGCTTCCGAGCCTATGTCCCAGTGTCCTGCTCCTGTTAATAAGGCAGACCTTGACGAACTTGGCATAGAAATTGCAGAGGAAGAGTAATATGAAGACACAAGCAAAGGTTAACGGTGAGCTGTACCAGCTTTTTTCCAAAACCTCTACACAGGAATTGGAGCAGCTGCTTTTGAGTTCCCCCACAAGAAACGAAAAGGTTTTTTACCGCAAGCTGCTTAACCTTAAGCTGCAGCTTGAGCAGGAAAAGATAATAGGAGAGCTTTTGTTATGAGCGCTCCCAAGTATACCATTTTTGCAGGCGTTAACGGCGTAGGTAAAACCTCGCTTTTCACCATACTGAACAAGTATGAGGATTTGGGAGAGCGTATCAATATAGACGAGATAGTGGCAAGCAAGGGAAGCTGGCGTGACAGCCTTTTGCAGATAATGGCCTCCCGCAAGGCAATGAAAATGATTGCCGATTGCATTAAAAGGGGTGTTACCTTCCACCAGGAAACCACTATCCCCGGTATTGCGATACAAAAGCAGATAAAAAAGGCAAAGGCGGCAGGCTATACCATACAGCTTTATTACGTTGGCGTGGAAAACCTGCAAACTGCCATTAACCGTGTTAACAGGAGAGTAGAGAAGGGTGGCCACGGTGTTGACGAAGAACTTATTCGTCGCCGCTTCGATAAACTGCCGGAAACCTTCCACAATATCATACCTATGTGTGACGTTGCCTTCTTCTATGACAACACCCTAAAGCTCCGCCAGATAGCGTATCTGGCAAATAACGTGCTGGTGGATTATGATTCCGACCTGCCTGTCTGGTTCTGGGAAATAATCGCACGAAAGGACCTTAATATCCCAAAATAAGCTCAAAACTCTAATATATTAGAACACAAACAGGGAAAATTTTTCCGAAATTAATATTATATACATTTATTTTGGGCATATTGCACAATATGACGGTGCTTATTTTGGGCAAATAAACACTTACAATTTTAAGGTATTTCTGCTACAATAGTATGCGTTAAAACAGTAAATATTTTTCATTACATAAACGGAGGTTTTGCAATGGCAAGCTTATCATTCAAACACATTTATAAGAAGTATCCCGGCGGTGTTACAGCCGTTTCCGACTTCTGCCTTGATATCAAGGACAAGGAGTTCCTTATCTTCGTTGGACCTTCCGGATGCGGTAAGTCCACCACACTTCGTATGATCGCAGGTCTTGAAGAGATCACCGAGGGTGAGCTTTTCATCGGCGACAAGCTTATCAATGACGTTGCTCCTAAGGACAGAGATATCGCGATGGTTTTCCAGAACTACGCTCTCTATCCTCATATGACAGTATATGATAACATGGCATTCGGTCTTAAGCTCAGAAAGACTCCCAAGGAAGAGATCAAGAGAAGAGTTGAAGAGGCTGCAAGAATCCTCGACATCGTTCACCTTCTTGACCGTCGCCCCAAGGCGCTTTCCGGTGGTCAGAAGCAGCGTGTTGCGCTTGGCCGTGCTATCGTTCGTGAGCCTAAGGTATTCCTTCTTGACGAGCCGCTTTCCAACCTGGACGCAAAGCTCCGTGCAGCAATGAGAACCGAGCTTACAAAGATCCACAAGAAGGTTGGTACCACCTTCGTATACGTTACACACGACCAGGTAGAGGCTATGACAATGGCTTCCCGTATCGTTGTTATGAAGGACGGTCTTATCCAGCAGGTTGACACTCCTCAGAACCTTTATGATTTCCCTGCAAACATCTTCGTTGCAGGCTTCATCGGCACACCTCAGATGAACTTCATCAACTCCAGACTTGAAAAGAAGGGTGATGACGTTTACGTAGTATTCGGCGAGCATTCCCTTAAGCTTCCCAAAGAAAAGGCTACCAACCCCGTACTTGCAGACTACATCGGCAAGGACGTTATTATGGGTATCCGTCCCGAGTGCATCCATGAAGAGCAGAGATATATCGATGCTATGCCTGATGCTTCTATCGACGTTGAGATCGACATCACAGAGCTTCTCGGTGCTACAATTCACCTCTATTTTGTGGCTGACGAGCAGAACGTTGTTGCTGTTGTTTCCTCTCAGTCCAAGACCAGAGCAGGCGACCGCATTAAGCTTGCTTTTGATATGGATAGAGTTCACATCTTCGATAAAGATACCGAAAGATGCGTTCTTCATTAATTTAATAAGCCATAATAAAAAGCTCTCCTTGAAAAAGGAGAGCTTTTTCGCTTTTTTAAAAAAATGGTGGTTTTACAAAAAGCGTGAGGTGAGTTCGGGTTCGAATACTGCACAGAGCTTGGATTTGGCGGGGATATTATCTGAAGCAAAGAAGGGAGTTTTGCGTATAAATTCGGGAAGGAGCAGGGCAGAGCGTACAAGCAGTTCCATACCCGGAGTTTCAGAATACTTAACGGTGAGGGTATCCTTTTTAAAATAGAAGCGCATATAACGGGTGTAGGGGAATTCGAGGAAATTAACCGTTACAAAAAGAACGGTGTTATCAAATTCATCCTTTTTTATTTCTCCTGTACAGGAAATATAGCAATGCTCGCCGTTAAGGGTTATATTCTGATATATAGGTTTTTTGAGCCCTATTTGAAGGTGGATATCCTCTTCATTTTCCTTGTATATAAGGGTCAGATCGGTTTTTTTGCCAACAAAGGAATAACCCTTGGTACCCTTGGTATAGGTGTTCTGTACCGCCTGCATAAGAAGGGGGCAAAGCCCTGTGGAAGCGGCATTTTTAGAGGTAGTATCGTAGCTTGAGCCGTTTATTTGGGCAATGAATTTCCTTAATTTAAAGGGATAGGTAAGCTTGTCTGTAAAAAGCTCATCTTTTTTATATTTATGCATGGAAAGCTCTTTTTCGGTTCTGCGAAGGGTACGAAGCCCCCTTTTGTTTTGGGGCAGGGAAGGTGCCATATCCCGATTGAAATACCTGTCGCACACCTCAAAATAGGGATTGGTCTGGAAGGTATCGCTGTTTCCTGCATTTGAAACTATCATTATTCCGTTGTTCCGGTAAGCAAGGAGATTTTGGCCCAGCATACCGTTAAAGAGGAAGCTGTCTGATTCTCTGCCTACCCATATCTGATAGCCGTAATCGAATTTTCCTGCAGTTGCAGGCGGGTCGTTGTGCTTTTGGGTTGCAAGGCTTATATATTCTTCGGAAATTATACGCTTTCCCTCATAAACTCCTTTGTTAAGCACCATCTGACCGATTTTTGCAAGGTCGGCCGGGGCAATATACAGTCCCCAACCGCCCTTTTCCTGACCGCGGGGGCACTTTTCCCAGTAATAATTTGTAATACCCAAAGGGGCAAAGAGTTTTTTATCAAGATATTCGCTTAAGCTTGTTTGTGTAACGGCGCTAACGATTGCCGAAAGCATATAGGTATTAAGGCTGTTGTAATTAAAGCCCTTGCCGATCTGGCTATGGGGAGAGGCGGAAAGAAATCCCTTCACCCAATCGTCGTTTGAAAGGCATTCAGCTTCGTTAAAGCTTATCTGTGAGGACATTTTGAGCAGCCCCTCTACGCTGAAGCTTTTGAATTTAAGCTTTCCTAATGGGGAAAGCTTGTCGGCAAAAATCTGTGCTATTGGGGTGTCAAGGGCGAGCTTGCCCTCGTCTATAAGCATACCTATGGCAAGGGAAACGATGCTTTTACATTCGGAAAAGGTGTTCTTCCACACGTCCTCACGCCAGGCACCGTAGGCGGTACTGCACAAAAGCCTTCCGTTGCGGTAGACCGAAACACTTTGTATGCCAACGTCCGGAATATCTGCAAGCTCTTTCATAAATTTTGCTAAATGCTCGCTTTCAACGCCCACCTCTTCGGGTGCTGTCTTTTCGGGCATTGGAACAAAGGCGCAAAGGCGGGGTTTATCCGGCTTTGTATCAAGCATCGGCTGGGTAGGGCTGGCAGGATCCATTATTCTTTTAACCAAGGTAAGCGTCCTTGAAAGTCCCAGTATGTTCATTTATTTTCTCGCTTTATTTAAACTTACTATATATAATATACCACATTTGTCGCTGAAAATCAACGAAAGAGGGTTATGGGTGCATTGTTCACGGTATGTTCACACAATGTACACATTATAGGTATATAATTGTATGGATATTATTTAGATATGAAAGGACATTATTATGGCTAAAAAGTACCTTACCGAAAAGCAGCGCCGTACACGTGTGCTTGTTATCGGTCTTGTTATTGCTATCGTACTTTCTGTTGTTGCTATGGGAGCTGCAATGATCTACTCCAACCACGTGAACAACGGCGGAAACGTAAGAAGCAAAATATCCTTTAAGAGTGAAAACTACAAAGTAGATAACTGTCAGATGACATATTACTACTACTCAAATTTCTACAGCATTTACGGTCAGTACAGTCAGTACCTTCAGTTTGACCCTACCGCACCCCTTTCTGCCCAGACCTTCTCTCTTGCAAATGACGGAAGCACCTGGCAGTCATACCTTGTAAACCAAACTGCAAATATGGTTCAGCAGTACCTTGTTTATGCAGAGGATGCAAAGGCAAACGGCTTTGTGCTTGAAACACTTCAGGCAGACGTTGATGCGGCAATCGATTCTTACAGAGAAACTGCAAAGGGCGCAGGCCTTACCTTTGAAGCCTACGTTGAAAAGATGTTCGGCGTTGCAGTTAAGGAAGCTGATATGAGAAAGGCTATAGAGCTTCAGCTTTATTCAGAGGCATACTATGACAAGTTCAGCGGTGAGCTTAAAGCAAGCATTACCGATGCAGAGTATGACGAGTATGCACAGAAGAACACCCTTTCCCTCCAGCAGGTAGATCTTCGTTCCTATGCATTCAAGGCAGATACTTCCTCTGAGGACACATCTGTTAATGATGCTATGAAGGCTCAGGCAAAGGCTGATGCAGATGCATTCCTTGCTCTGGCTACCTCATCTCAGGGCTTTATTGATGCGGCAAAGGCAGATATTACCGAAAAGAACGCTACCTCAACCACCAAGCTTACCGAGGAAGATATAGCTAAACAGGCAGATAACGTTACACCCTATAAGTACGCAGCAGGTGAAGCCCTTTCCGATTGGGCGTTTGCCGCAGACCGCAAGGTTGGCGATGCTACCGTTATTGATGACGGTGCAGGCACATACACCGTATACTATCTTGAAGCAGTTGCTTACCGTGACGGTGGTGCTACAAAGAACGTTCGCCATATACTCTTTAACTTTGAGAATTACGAATCCTCCGATGCTGCAAAGGCAAAGGCGGACGAGGTTTACGCTAAGTTCCTTGAAACTGGCAAGACCGAGGCGGACTTTGAAGCTCTTGCAAAGGAATACAACGAAGATTCCAACTCACTTTACGAAAACGTTCCCAAGGGCAAGATGGTTGCGCCCTTCGAAAACTGGATATTTGATGAAGCAAGAGTTGCAGGCGATACAGGTATAGTTGAAACCGAGTACGGTTATCACATTATGTACTTTGTAGGCGAAGGCCTTACCGCTTGGAAGGTGGACGTTGAAAAAACTCTTCTTGACGAAAAGATAACTTCCTTTACCGAAGAGCTTGCAAACAAGTATAAGGACAGCATTAAGGTTGATAACGAAAAGATCGTTGCGCTGCCTGATTATATCCCCCAGACCGCGTTTGACACATCCGACGTTCAGACAACTGCTCCCGAAACTACAGCACCTCAAACCACCGCACCCGAAACTACAGCACCTGAAACAACAGGCGCAGATACAACTGCGGCTGAATAAGAACAATAAAAAAGAGATGCGACTGCATCTCTTTTTTTAATTTATGGGAAATTTCTCCGCATCGGGCATCTGTAGATACAATTATTGATTAAAGATGGTTCTCGGTTGTGGGGGCGGCACCTTGCCGCTTTTTTAGATTTTAGGAATTTTTTTACATCGGGCATCTCTAGATAGAATTATTCCTAAAGATTGTTCTCGATTATGGGAGCGGCACCTTGCCGCTTGTCATGAGCTGTTTTTTCAAGAACGTAACGGGCGTAGAACATATTTGCGTAGGCAAGGGTTACGCTTGTTATAACGTTACCCGTTTCGGTAGTATCGTCCCCTATGTTGAGCATACTGCCCTTTCTGTCAAAAAATACGGTGTGCAACGCTTTTTCAAAAACCTCGCAGAAGGTGTTGTAGCCCTTTTCGGGGGAAAATTCGGTCATTACACAGGCTATTGCCTGCTTTACCTCTGTTATGGACATCATCTGCTTTAAAAGGGTTATTAAGAAAAAGCTTACTAGATGCCCCCTGTCATACTTTTTGTTCTTCGGCGGACGCACCATCTTTTGCTTTACGTAGTTATTTATCATGGTGGGTGTTATTGCCTTTTGGGGGTCGGTGCCTATAAACAGGGAAAGGTTCTTTTCCAGTACCGTCATAACCTGGTCCATATAAAGGTCGATATCCGGAAGCTCGTTCCAACGGGGGCAATGGTATTCTCTTATCTTGTCTAATGAAAACATAATTTTCTTCCTTACCTTTGATATACCTATATACTAACATACTTTTTGAAAAAGGTCAACGCCTCCCGCTTTTTGAAAAAAGCGGGGCAAAAACTTTAATAATGGGTTTGTGCAAACTTTAACCTTCGTGCCACGGAATTTAAATTTTAATCCAACTCAACGCGAAGATGCGTCCAGCGAAGCTGGTGGAAAAAAGCGGGGCAAAAACTTTTACGAATGGGTATGTGCAAACTTTAACCTTCGTGCCACGGAGTTTAAATCAAACTTAACAGGATTTTGAAAGTTTTTGTTAAGCTTTTTTTAAAAAGCGGTTGTAATTTTGAAAATTATATAATATAATAGTATATTATAGATTTAATGTAAAATGCGATATCTATGCAACCACATAAATCAAAAGGAGTAAATGTTAATGAAGCGAATTACAATAAAGGAACTGTTTGCATCCCCCGAAAGCTATTCGGGAAAGAGCATTGTTGTGGCAGGTTGGGCACGTTCTATAAGAGCATCCAACGTTTTTGGCTTTATTGAGCTTAACGACGGTAGCACCTTCCCCTGTCTTCAGGTTGTATTTGAGGAGAGCAAGCTTGATAATTATAAAGAAGTAGCTAAGCAGAACGTGGGCGCATCCTTTGAAATAAAGGGTGTACTTGAGCTTACCCCTGAGGCAAAGCAGCCCTTTGAGCTTAAGGCAGACGAGATAGTTGTAGCAGGTACAAGCACCCCCGATTATCCCCTGCAGAAGAAGCGCCACTCTATGGAGTATCTGCGTACAATAGCGCATCTGCGTCCCCGTACCAACACCTTTAACGCGGTGTTCCGTATTCGTTCGGTTGCGGCGCAGGCGATACACAGATTCTTTGCAGAGAACAACTTTGTATACGTTCACACCCCCATTATCACAGCTTCTGACTGTGAGGGCGCAGGTGAAATGTTCCGCATAACCACTCTTGATATGGAAAATCCTCCCCGTGACGAAGAGGGCAAGGTAGACTATTCCAAGGATTTCTTCGGCAAGTCTGCAAACCTTACCGTTTCAGGTCAGCTTAACGTTGAGTGCTATGCTATGGCCTTTGCAAACGTTTACACCTTTGGCCCCACCTTCCGTGCGGAAAACTCCAATACCCCCAGACACGCGGCAGAGTTCTGGATGATGGAGCCCGAAATGGCGTTTGCCGATCTTAATGACGATATGGAGCTTTGTGAAAAGATGCTCAAGTACGTCATAAAATATATAATGGATGAATGTCCCCGTGAGCTTGAGTTCTTCAACAAGTTTGTGGATAACACTCTTCTTGACAGACTTAACAACATCGTAAACAATGATTTTGCCCGTGTTACTTATACCGAGGCAGTTAAGCTCCTTTCCGAAAGCGGTGAAAAGTTTGACTATCCTGTTGGCTGGGGTATGGACCTTCAGACCGAGCACGAGAGATACCTTACCGAAAAGGTATACGGCAAGCCTGTATTTGTTACCGATTGGCCCCGTGATATCAAGGCCTTCTATATGCGCGTAAACGATGACGAAAAGACCGTTGCGGCAATGGACCTGCTTGTTCCCGGTGTAGGCGAGCTTGTAGGCGGTTCACAGCGTGAGGAGAGAATGGATGTGCTCCTTTCCTCCCTTGAAAAGTTTGGTCTTAATGAAGAGGACTACAAGTGGTATCTTGAGCTTCGTCGTTTCGGCGGTGCAAAGCACGCAGGCTTTGGACTTGGATTTGAAAGACTTATTATGTACGTTACAGGCATTTCCAACATCCGTGACGTGCAGAGCTTCCCCCGTACCACCGGTAACGCGGACTTCTAATTAGGGTGAGCAGCATAACCCAAACAATATTTTATTTGGCAAAAGGATTATATACAATGCAATACAATAAGATGACCCCCGAGCAGCTGAAGCAGGAAAAGGCCCTGGTTGATGCGCAGTACCAGGAGCTGCTCTCAAAAAACCTTAAACTTAATATGGCACGCGGTGTATTGTGTAAGGAGCAGCTTGACCTTACCATGGGTATGCTTGACGTGCTTAAGACTGTAGAGGATTGCACAACTGACGGCGGTACAGATTGCCGTAACTACGGTATACTTGACGGCATCCCCGAAGCTAAAAAGCTTATGGCTGATATACTTGAGGTTCCCGTAGAAAACGTTATCATCGGCGGCAACTCCAGCCTTAACCTTATGTATGATGCCGTTGCACGCAATATGATTTTTGGTGCAGAGGGCGCAGGCGAGCCTTGGGCAAAGCAGGGAACTATCAAGTTCTTATGCCCCAGCCCCGGTTATGACCGCCACTTTACCGTTACCCAGTCCCTTGGCGTAGAGCTTGTTACAGTTCCTATGCTTTCCGACGGACCTGATATGGATATGGTTGAAAAGCTTGTAGCAGAGGACGCTTCCATTAAGGGTATCTGGTGTGTACCTAAATATTCAAACCCCACAGGTATAGTTTTCTCTGATGAGGTTATCCGCCGTTTTGCGGCTCTTCGCCCTGCGGCTCCCGATTTCAGAATTTTCTGGGATAACGCTTACGTAATTCACGACCTTTATGAGGAAAGATACAACCAGCTTAACATTCTTGAAGAAGCAAAGAAATACGGAAACGAGGATATGGTGTATATATTTGCATCTACCTCCAAGGTTTCCTTCCCCGGCTCGGGTATTTCGGTAATTGCCTCCAGCAAGAAGAATATAGACTTTATCAGAAGCAAGATGAACTTCCAGACCATTGGCCACGACAAGCTCAATCAGCTTCGTCACGTTAAGTTCTTCGGTTCAAAGGAAGGCGTGCTTGAGCATATGAAGAAGCACGCGGCTCTTATTGCTCCTAAATTTGACCTTGTTATAGATACTCTTGAGGCAGAGCTTGGTGATTTAGAAATTGCAAGCTGGACTAAGCCTATGGGCGGTTACTTTATCTCCCTTGACGTTATGACAGGAACTGCTAAGCGCGTGTATGCTATGATGAGCGAGCTTGGTATAAACCTTACTCCTGCAGGCGCAACATTCCCTTATGGTGCTGACCCTGAGGATAAGAACCTGCGTATCGCTCCCACGTTCCCGCCTCTTGACGAGCTTGAAACCGCTTCTAAGGCTCTTTGCCTTTGCGCAAAGCGCGCGGCTCTTGAAAAGCTCATAGGATAATAGAAAGCGGCAAGGTGCCGCTGGCATAATCGGGAATCATATTTACAAATAACTGTATCTGCAGATGCCCGATGCGGAGAAATTTCCCATAAATTAAAAAAAAGGTTTTCTGTATAATCATATGAACAGATTTTTCAGAGGCTTGCGGGCAGGTATACCTATAGGTATTGGATACCTGTCCGTTTCCTTTACGTTTGGAATAATGGCTGTGTCTTACGGCCTTAGCTGGTGGCAGGCGTTGCTTGTTTCAATGACTACCGTTACCTCCGCAGGTCAGCTTGCGGGTGTTGAGATAATGCGCTTTCCGGGTCTTTATTTTGACCTTTTACTATCCCAGCTTACAATCAATTTAAGATATTCCTTTATGTCTATTGCTGTTTCCCAAAAGGCAGACAGTAAGTTTAAGGGCATTTACCGTTGGCTGCTGGGCTTTTTTATGACCGACGAGATTTTTGCCGTGGCTTCAAATGAAAGGAACGTTACCCGTGCCTTTTTCTCAGGCCTTGCGATAGCTCCTTATATTGGCTGGAGCCTTGGTACCCTTTTGGGTGCGGTGCTTGGCAATATACTGCCCGGCGCTCTTATGAGCGCACTTTCCCTTGCCATATACGGTATGTTTATAGCTATAGTTGTGCCTGAGGTTAAGGGTGAGTGGTCTATTGCGGCAGTAGCAGGTGTTGCTCTTGTGTTAAGCTGCATATTTGAGTACCTGCCCCTCCTATCGAGTGTGGGAAGCGGTATTGCCATAAGTATTTGTGCTGTGGTTGCTGCTGCCTTCGGTGCGATTCTATTTCCTGTAAGGGAGGAAGAAACGCTATGAATACAAGGGAGTTCTTTATATACCTTGCCATAATGGCAATATCCACCTATCTTATAAGGGCTATCCCCTTTGCTACAATGAAAAAGAAGGTGGAAAACCGATTTGTAAAATCATTTCTGCACTACATACCCTATGCAGTTCTTACTGCTATGACCCTGCCCGGAGCCCTTTATGCTACCGAAAGTATGGTTTCTGCAGCAGTTGGCATCCTTTGTGCAATTTTGGTATCTCTTAAATGCCGCAACCTTACGGTGGTTGCCTGCACTGCCTGCCTTGGAGTGCTTGTTTGTGAGTTTGCAATGAAATTAATATGAAAGGGTAGATTGCTATGAAATATCCTTACGTTCTTTTTGATCTTGACGGTACTCTTACCGACCCCTATGAGGGTATTACCCGTTCGGTGGTACACGCACTTAATAAGTACGGTATTAAGGTGGAGGACAGAAATGAGCTTAAGTGCTTTATAGGCCCGCCCCTTACCGAGAGCTTTGAAAGGTATTTCGGCTTTGGGCCTGACGAAGCGGTAAGAGCTGTTGATTATTACAGAGAGCATTTTGCCACAAAGGGTCTTTACGAAAATGAGGTTTATCCCGGCATAGCCGATTTTCTTTCCCGCCTGTGCCAAAAGGGACATAAGCTTTATCTTGCAACCTCAAAGCCCCGCGTTTTTGCCCAAAGAATACTTGAAAGGTTTGAGCTTGCAAAGTATTTTTGCGGTGTTTACGGCTCGGAGCTTGATGGAACAAGGGTTAAAAAGGGTGAGGTTATAGCATATCTGCTGGAGTGCGAAGCAATCCCTGCCGAAAGTGCTGTTATGATAGGGGACAGGTTCCACGATATAGTTGGCGCAAGGCAATGCGGTGTTGATAATATAGGCGTTTTGTGGGGCTACGGCTCAAGTGAAGAGCTTGCCGAAAACGGCTGTCACAGAATTGCTGCCACCGTGGAAGAATTGGAAGCTATGATATGTATTTAACCGATTACGAAAAGTGTAAGCTGTGCCCCAGAGAGTGTGGCGTAAACAGAACAAAGGGTGAAATTGGCTTCTGCCGTATGGGGGCAGAGGCGCAGATCTCCCGTGCAGAGCTTCATTTTTGGGAAGAACCCTGCATTTCGGGCAAAGAAGGGTCGGGTACCGTGTTTTTTACAGGCTGCGGTCTTGGCTGTGTTTACTGTCAGAACTCTGATATTTCAAGGGGGCAGAGGGGGATTGAAAAAACTCCCCGTGAGCTTGCCGGGATATATATTGAGCTGCAGGGCAGGGGAGCAAACAATATAAATCTTGTTACTGCTTCTCACTTTTTACCTCACGTAGTTGAAAGTGTTTCAATAGGACGGAAAAACGGACTTACGGTTCCTGTGGTTTATAACTGCGGCGGCTATGAAAGTCCTGAAAAGATAAAGAAGCTTTCGGGCGTGGTAGACGTTTATCTGCCCGATTTTAAATATGCTGATGAAAGGGGAGCCGCGGAGCTTTCCCACGCACCCGATTATCCTGTAGCGGCACTTGCCGCCATTGACCAAATGGTTGCTCAACAGCCAAAATGCGTTTTTGATGAAAGAGGCATTATACAAAAGGGAGTTATTATAAGGCACCTTTTGTTGCCCGGCCGCGTTATTCAATCGAAGATGGCAATAAAGCGGATTTATGAGCGTTACGGTGATAATGTTTATATAAGCATTATGAATCAGTATACCCCTATGCCAAATCAAAGAGGGGAGCTTTGCCGCAAGGTAACAGCTGCGGAATATAAAAGCCTTATTTTGTATGCCGCAGAGCTTGGACTGAAAAACGCATACATCCAAAGCGAGGATGCTTCGGGCGAAGAGTATATACCTGAATTTTATAAAGAATAAAAAAGACCCCTCGGGGTCTTTTTATATATGTAATTCTATCCCAGCATTACATCAAGCAGCATCATAACCGCAAATCCCGTTATTATCGCCATAGTGCCGGAAAATGGATTGTGTTCTCTATCCTGCTGACATTCGGGGATAAGCTCGTGGGTGGCTACAAGTATCATTGCGCCTGCCGCAAAGGAAAGGGCGTAGGGGAGTATCATTTCCACGTGCATAACAAGCAGGGCTCCAAGCACCCCTGCCACAGGCTCCACCAAAGCGGTGGCCTGCCCTATAAGAAAGCTTTTTGCTCGTGAATACCCTTCCTTGCGCAAGGGCAGGGATACTGCCGCACCCTCCGGAAAGTTTTGTATTCCAATACCTAAGGCAACGCCAAAGGCCGCCATTATCTCTTGCGCCGTGTAGCTTCCTTTGGCTAGGGCGCCAAAGGCTACGCCTATAGCAAGCCCCTCGGGAATGTTGTGCAAGGTTATTGACAGCACAAGCATTATTACCCTTTTTACGTTGTGTTTATTGCCCATTACACGGGAGAGAGTTTTGTCGGAAAGCCATATAAATAACGCTCCTGCAATAAAACCTACGGTGGCAACCAGATAAGGGGGAAGGGAGGATACCTCCTCGGCTCTTTCTAATGCAGGGGCAAGCAGTGACCAAAAGCTTGCCGCTATCATAACGCCTGCCGCAAAACCCATTGCAAGCCTATGTAGCTGCGGTGTGGGAGCTTTAAAGAATATTACCGTAGCCGAGCCAAGGGCCGTGATAAACCAAGTGCACAAGGTAGCAAGCAAGGCGAAAATTATCATTTCGTTCATTTTACACCTCCTATAGTCAGTATATCCCATAGTGGCGTAAAGGTGCCCCCGCTTTTTCAAAAGCGGAGGGGTGAAAGCTATGAGCCTTCACCCCTCCTATAAATTTAGTTATTACACTGCCAAAAGAATACCCTTTTCGTAGGAATCTCTTATCATTGCTTCGAGCTTTGTTGCATCATTTGCAAGCGCCTTATTATCCTCGGCAAAAAGTGATTTCCATTGGAAGGCATCCCCTGTATCCTCGTAGTTGCCGTACATTGACTGAACTATTGTATCGTACACGCCTTCGGAAACCTCGGCTCCTCCTTCAAGGTAGCAGGTGTAAGTGCCGTCCTCGTTTTGTATCTTTGAAGCCAGGAGCTTTTCCTCTATCTTGTTTTCTTTAAGAGTTACCGCCATTTTGTAGGTGGAGCCTGTTTCGGCGATAGTATCGTTGTAAAGGTAATGCACCGTGCCTGTTTCGGTATCGGTATAGGTGTGGGCCGCCTCCATTATAAAGCCACCCTCCCAGTTTTTTTGGGATGTTTTTTCAAGCTTTGTAATACCGCTGTAATCCTCGTTTACCTCGTAATACTCGTTTACTGTGCCTGAATTTCCTTTACAGGCTGTAACCAGTTCATAGAAGCCGTCGGCGTCCATATCGGTAATGCAGTAGCCGTAAAGGGCGTTTGCATCTTCTGTAGGAACAAGCCACTGCTTTGCGTTATCGCAGATTATCTTCATCTGATCGTTTTTTATCTGCACGCCGTCCTTATCTTTATTGCAACCTACAATAAAGGGGGTAACGCAAAGAAGAAGAGCGAGTAAAAGTGAAATTTTTCTCATATTGATATCTCCGAGCATAAATTTAATTTGCAGAGTTGAAAACTTCCTGCACCATATCATAGAAGCCTATTCCCGTAGAATACTGATAGGGGAATACCATTATTCCGCCAAGGTTATATTCGTTTACGCAAAGGCATTTTTCCTTTGTAGAGCGCAGATCGTCAAAGGAACGAACCTTGCCTTCTCTTGGGTTATACATGCTTACCGCCTTTGAAACGTCGTCCCAATGGGTGAACCAGCCGTAAATGTTGTAGCTTGGGTCATTGTAATTGAGCATCCAGTTAATGGCGTTAAGACCGGAGCATTGTTCAAGGTTTGTGCCCTTTGCAAACATACCGCCGTTAGAAAAATCGGTTACGTTATGCCATTCCTGGGTATAGGCGCCAACGCCTATAACTATCTTTTCACGGGCAACGCCTGCTTCAAGGCACCAGGTTATATCTGTCATTGCGCTTGCGTTAACGTAGCCGCTTGCAGGGTTGTCATAAAGTGCGCAATGATTGTAGGTGATAGCCCAGGGAGCCTCACTTCTAAGGTCATACTCCATAAAGTTGATATAATCAAGATAATGCTGGAGCTCGCCCATATCCTCGTAAAGGCTGAACGCCCAGCCACCGCCGGGGAGCGCCATGGTTATTATGTAATCCTTGCCTGTGGACTGGGAAAGCTTGTCCAGTCTGCTGCGCAGGCAGGTGAGGAAGTATTCAAGGTTTGCCTGGGGAATATTGCCTGTGGGGAACTCATAGTCAAAGTCTACACCGTCAAGGTTATACTTTTTAACAAGCTCCACCGCTTTTGCGGCAAAGTCATCGCAGTTTGAGTAAGGGTACAACCAACGTTCAATATCTGTACCGCTGTTTACTGCTATACCTATAAGGAATTTAAGATCGGGGTTTATGTTCTTTGTGCTCTTTCTTATGCTTTCAACTGCCGGTAAGGCTGATTCGGCAATGGTTTTTGCCTGTCCGTCTGCATGGCAGGGGAACATATTACAGATATCAACACCTGCAAGTTCTTCGAGGGAGTTGCCCTGTGCCGAAGGGTTATAATATACTATAACCTCTCTGTCGTTAGGCTCCTTTGTTTTGTCTATAGCACGGCTGAATTCATAGAGGAACTTAGCTGCATCGGCTCTTGTTACAAGCTGTGTGGGGTACTGGCGATTATTTTCGTCAAGGGGGATAAAGCCTACCTTATAGGCATAATCGCAGGCCTCTCTTGCCCAAGCAGCCGCCCTTGCATCTCCGCGGTCCATGGTGCGAACCTGCTCGTTCTGATACTCAAGGTATATGGAATTTGCATTGGCGTAGTTCTTTAAAAGAACTGCTATCTGCTGTCTTGTAATTACGGTGTTGGGGGAGAAGTTTCCGCCGCCTGTTCCGTTCATTATGCCGTTATCTGCTGCCCAGGCAGAGGTTGCGGCAAACCAATCTGTTGCACGTACGTCCTTAAAGGCGGTTTTGCCCGTGTAGGAAGAAAGGTCGGCTGCGCAAAAGCTTGCCATAAGGGTAGCAAACTGCGCGCGGGTAAGGGTCTTATCGGGGCTGAAGCTGTTGCCTCCCGTTCCCTTCATATAGCCCTTTTCTATAGCCCAGGCTACCGCCTCGTAATAATCGGCGGTGGCGTCTATGTCTGTAAAGCTGTCTGCACTCTGTGCCCCTGCGGAAAATATCAAGCAGGAAAAGAGGGTAGAACAAGCGAGCAATAATGCCGTAAATTTACTCAATTTTTTCATTTTTGAAGCTCCTTTCGAGTATTCAATCAATTATAGCATAAATTAAGCATTCTTTCTATAGCTATTTGAACAAAATAAAACTTTCTTTTTTGTATACTTTGACAAACGGGGATGATGTTTTGAAAGGGGCGGGCGGATTGGAATATTGGTATTATCCGCAGGTGGCGGGGATATTGCGAAAAATACGCCTATATCGAAAAAAATTCTCTAAATAGATGATAAAAATACCGAAAATTTATATACAAATCCAAAAATATGTGATATAATTTTATATAAGTATGTAATATGGGAATATAATTTTTTTACATAAGTAAAATGCGAAACGAAGGAAGATAAATGGATAAAGAAAATCAAGGCATTATAGTAGGACGCAATGCCGTGCGTGAGCTTTTGCGCAGTACCAAGGACGTGGATAAGCTCCTTGTTTCCCGCAGTGCCCACGGCCCTGCAGTATCCGAAATAATAGCTTTAGCTAAAAAAAGAAATATAGCCGTAAGAGAGATCTCGCCCCAAAAGCTGGATGAGCTTGCAGGCAATATACCTCATCAAGGCGTTGCGGCTTACGCAAGCGCCTGCGAATATTCAAGCGTTGAGGATATGCTTGAGTTAGCTTACAGTCGTGGAGAAAAGCCCCTTATAGTTATAGCGGACGAAATTAACGATCCCCATAACCTTGGAGCCATAATCCGATGTGCAGAGGGCGCAGGTGCCCACGGAGTTATAATCCCCAAGCACAGGAGCGTGGGTCTTACCCAGGTGGTGGCAAAATCCTCTGCAGGAGCTATAGAGCATCTGCCCGTTGCAAAGGTAACAAACCTTGCAAGAGAGATCGACTCTCTTAAAAAACAGGGCTTATGGGTATTTGCCGCTGATATGGGCGGTACTGAGTATTATAAGACCGACCTTAACTGTGGCGCTGCCATAGTTTTGGGAAGCGAGGGTAACGGAATTTCACGCCTTGTAAAGGAAAAGTGCGATGCCGTTATATCCATACCTATGTACGGTAAGGTTAATTCGCTTAACGTGTCAACCGCCTGCGCTGTTATCCTTTCGGAAGCGGCAAGGCAAAGACATTGACGATATACAGAATTACTAAATGGAAAGGAAGTATGGAAGTTGAGTAAGGACAGATACGATTTTTCCGGAGAAGACCTTTTAAATCAGCTCAGTCAAACAACAGAGCTTGACGTGGTTATGCCTACACAGGAGATTGAACTGCCGGAGATGGATTTTGAGGCCGCAAGCGAGCTTTCCCCGGAGGAGAGCTTTGCAAGGGGTAGAGGCTATACTAAAGAAGATTCTAATGATGAGGATGTAGAGGAGCTTTCTGTAAAAGCAGAGGAAGCTACCGAAGCCCCTGAAGCCCAGGAACGCTATAATCTTGTTCACACCCCCGTGTCTGAAGAGGATGATATAGTTTTTGTAGCTCCCGTAACTGAATCTGACGTTCTTGAGGATAGCGAAATATACATATCTGCAGAACCTGCGGAAGAGGAAGAAAAGGTAGTTACAAAGGAATTTTCCAAGGTGACCGAGACAAAGGCAGAGGATACTGCTGTTTTTGCTACGGTTGATGACGAGGAAGAGGAAGGCGGCGAGGTTGACGTTGACGCCCTTATGAAAAAGTACCTTTCGGAAGCAGAGTACGAGGAGGTAATGCAGAACAGAGCTGCCGTTGCCGAAGTTGCCGTAGAGCCTGCCCAGATAATGACCGAGGCTGAGGAATACGTATCCAGCATTGAAAGCGAAATAGAAAAGGCCCAGCCCCATGAGCCCGTTACCGAAACAGAAAAAGCTGTGCAGGAATTAGACCTTGCAGACGTTGCGGACGAGGGCTTTGATGAAACCGACGTTAACCTTATGATAGCCTTTGATATGGAGGACGAGCTTAAGGAAAAGCTGGGTCAGGACCAGGCAAGCATCATAAGCGAGGCTGTGGATAAGGACGCAGAGATTTTCGGTTCCATGAAGCGTGAGGATAATATCCCCGATGAGATATCCAAGGATATGGAATTCGTTGCTGCCACCCAGATTAAGGACGTATTTGAAATTTACAAAAAGAAATACCGCAACGTGCTTGTAAAGGTGTTCGGTTCTCTTGCAATGGTGCTTATCATCGCCTTGTTTGAAAACCTGGGACGTATGGGTGCAAAGATCCCCGATATACTTGATTCCACCCTTTTCCCCGTTGTTAGCTCAATGCTTTCCCTTGAACTGTTACTTGCTGCGTGTGTATTTGTTATAACACCTATTTGCAGAGGCTTCAAGGCTCTGTTTACAGGCAAACCTACCTCTGATAGCATACTTTCCGTAACAGTTGCGCTTTCTGTGGCGTACCATATTGCGGTATGCTTCTTGTATAACGGCAAGGCTATAGTATTCTGCAATCTGCCTGTTGCCCTTTATATCTTCTTTACGGTTGTATCCTCCTGGATAAGCCTGAAGCGTGATATATTCTCCTTCAACATTGTGTCTTCCAAGAGAACCAAGCACATACTTGCAAAGGTTCCCGAGGAAAACGCATCTGCCGAGCACAGAGTTTTTGAGGAATATATCTACGAGGATGCCCCCGTATTTAAGGTAGCAAAAACAAACTTTGTTGATAATTTCTTTGAAAAGACCAGAAGATATCCCAAGAACAACGGCCTTTTGGGTGCAATGATAGCAATTTCTATTGTTCTTTGCGCATTTCTTGCCGTGTTCTATGGTGTTAAATACCCTACCGACGGTGTTATCGAAGCCCTTAAGTATGCTTACGTAGGCCTTATGCTTACAATGCCCTTATCTGCGGTGCTTTCATATTCACTTCCTCTTTACCGCGCTTCAAAGGCGGCCTTTGAAATGGGCAGTGCCATTTTAGGTGAGGCGGCTCCTGAGGATTACGAGGAAGCAGAGGTTATATCCTTTGACGATAAGGACGTGTTCCTTTCCAACAAAACAAAGGTAAAGAGCATCAAGGTGTACGGCAACAACCGTATAGACCGCATTATATATAACGTGGCAAGCCTTTTCAAGGCTTTGGGCGGCCCCCTTTGCGATGTGTTCAGCATTGCTACAAAGGAATTTGACTGCTCCGATGACGTAGAGATAATGGATATTGCAGAGGACGGTATAGAGGCCGTTATCAGCGGCAAGCATATCTTCTACGGCAAGGCCTCTTACCTTATAAGAAATAATTTTGACCCCGTTGTTGAAGCGGAGGACCAGCGTCTTGAATTCCGTGGAGAGGCGTCAATTTCCTACCTTGTTTGCAATGACGAGGTTGCGGCTAAAATCTATATAAGCTACGGCTTTGACCCCGATTTTACCGCTATTGCAAAGCAGCTTTCCCGTGCAGGTATATGCATAGGTATAAAGAGCTTTGACCCCAACATCGACGATGAGCTTTTGGCAAAGCATCTTAATCTTGAAAAGTATGCGGTTAAGATAATCAAGTGCTGTTATCTTTCTGAAAAGACAGAGGTTACCGAGCACGCAGACAGTACCATCGTATCAAAGAAGAGCCCCAAGAGCCTGTTGCGTACCCTTGTTCTTTGTGAAAAGGTGTCCTCGGCTTCCCGCTT
This sequence comes from Eubacteriales bacterium, assembly GCA_045657645.1. GTDB lineage: Bacteria > Bacillota > Clostridia > Oscillospirales > CAG-272 > RGIG7300. The sequence goes on along the minus strand of JAZOTL010000026.1, from coordinate 10,977 downwards.
CTCGGTGGTTGTAAAGGCACTTTCGGTACTTATCGGATTTGTTATTATGATACTTGCCGTGCTTCAAAGAAATCTGTTTGAGGCTGCAGGTATTTATACGGCACTCTATCAGCTCTTCTGGCTTGTGCCCGTTGCATTGCTCAGCGTAATAAACATCCGCAAATAATAAAAAATAAAAGAGCCGTTATCGGCTCTTTTACCCTAAATAATGATGAAAAAACTCGGAAATGTTATAATAAGAATAACCCTTCTGGCTCTTACCGCCCTCCTTATCTGCACCTCATTTACATCCTGTGTGGCAACCTTGATAGATAGCATTGAACCCCCCGCGCTTGATTATGAGGGAGAAACCGTATATCCCGAGTATCTGCGCCTTTACGAGGCACAAAAAGAACTGTACTCTGTTATAGCATATGGAATATCCGAAGGGTATGCCAAAATAGAATTGGGTGATGCCCAGGAATACGACGTAGGCGTTGCGTATAATGCCGTGTATAAGGATAACCCCCAATTCTTTAATATGACAAACGGTTATAACTATACAATTTCCTCTTCCTTTGGTAGAAACGATATCACCCTTGAACCCACGTACGTGGCACAGCCTAATAACAACGAGGAAAAACGTAAGGAGCTTGATGGCGTGGTATCGGCTATAGTAGCTGAGGCGCAAACCTATCCCGATGATTACTCAAAGGTGCTTTTTGTGCACGATTATATTGTAAACAATACCACCTATGATAAGGAAAGTGCAGATGCAGTAACCCTTGATCCGTACGCTATTAACGATAGCAGTACCGCCTATGGTTGTCTTGTAAATAATTATGCCATATGCTCCGGATATTCTGCAGCGTTCCAGCTTGTAATGCAGGAGCTTGGTATATTGTGCGGCCGTACAGACGGTCAAAAGATAGGTGGCCCTTCACACCAATGGAATTATATAGAGCTTGATGGGGAGTGCTATTATGTAGACGTAACCTGGGACGACCCGGTATCAATTACAGGGGACAAGTCATATTTAAGCTATGAATACTTCTGTATTACTACAGAGGAGCTGCAGCTTACCCACGTAATACAGGATAGCAACGTGCCTGAATGTACGGCAGATAAGTATAATTACTACGTATACAATAACCTGTATATAGGCGATTACAGCTTTGATGCTGTGCGCCCTGTAATCGAAGAAAACATCTTTTTGGAAAACGGAGTTTCGCTGAAGTTTTCTTCGGCCGAGGAATTAAAAAAGGCTATCGACGACCTTTTTGAACAAGACAGGATATTTGATATAAGCGCCGTTGCGCAAGCTGCGCAGATCGTTAACTATTATGAAGGTACGGGCGGTTGTATTCTAACCATAAAACTCAAGACTTACTAAGGAGTACGCAATGGAACTTTTTCTTGGAACAATTTTACCTACCATAGTGGTATTTATAATACTTGCAGGCTTGCTTGCGGCTATAATACTGCTTACCATAAAGCTTAAAAAGAACCCCACCGATAAGGAAATAGAGCTTAAGGGGTTAAAAAGGGACTATAAAGAAAACAAACTTTCAAAAGAAGAATTTAAGGCAAAGAAAAAAGAGCTTGTTAAAAAAATGTGAGCCTTATTGACAAAGGTCACGTTGTAAAATAAACATAGAAATTTAATTTATAGGAGTAAATTATGACCGATATGGATATCCTGGTAAATCTTTACGATTTACCCGATGACACAGACCCCACAAAGGAAATGGACGCAAAGGGCGTGCATATAAGACGCGCGCTTGCTCCCGATAAGAGCGCTATTCTTGATTTTATAAGAACAGAGTTTTCTGACGGTTGGGCTGATGAAGCAGAAAGAGCACTTTTCAATTTCCCCTCATCCCTTTATATTGCAGTTATGGATAAGAAGGTAGTTGGTTTTGCTTGCTATGATTCCACAGCGCTGGGCTATTACGGTCCTTTGGGCGTTGCTGCCGATAAGCGTAAGTTTGGTATCGGTTCTGCCCTTACTAAAAAGTGCCTGCTTGCAATGCGTGAAAAGGGTTACGGCTATGCTATAATAAACGCTGGTCCCGTAGATTATTATATTAAGACACTTAACGCAAAGGTAATAGGCGACCACCCCGGCGTTTATTCCAATATGATAGGACTTAATTAAGCTTATAATTATGACAAGTAAAGAAAAATTCATAAAGATATATACCGAAAATATCAAGAGGGAAGGCGCAGATAAGCTGCTGGAATACCTTTGTTCAAGTGACTTTTTTACTGCTCCTGCCTCTGCACGCTTTCATTGTTGTTATGAAGGTGGCCTGTGCGAGCATAGTATTAATGTGTACGAGTGCTTGAAAAGCTATCTTGAAAGGGAAAGGGTACAGCAGCTTTACGGACTTGATTTCAGCGATGAAACTATAGCCATAGTTGCTTTGCTCCACGACCTGTGCAAGATAAACGTATACAAGCCCGGCTTCCGTAACGTTAAGGATGACAGCGGCGTGTGGCATAAGGTGCCAAGCTATGATTATGAGGATAAGCTGCCCTACGGCCACGGCGAAAAATCGGTATACATTGCCTCCGGCTTTATGCGCTTAAGCCGTGACGAGGCCTTTGCAATCCGTTATCATATGGGCTTTTCGGGAACCGAGGATGCCCGCAACGTTGGCGAGGCGCTTTCCCGCTTCCCCCTTGGCTTTGCTCTTATGACTGCGGATATGGAAGCAACGTATTTCTTAGAAAAATAATTTAGTAGATCTGAAAGGGAGGATAAAGTAATGGTAAATCAAAAGTATAAGCTTTGGTGTGAAAAAGCAACAAAGGATCCTGACCTTATAAATGAATTAAAAGCTATGGAGGGAAATGAGGAGCTTATCTCCGATTCCTTCTACCGCGACCTTGAATTTGGAACAGGCGGACTGCGCGGGGTAATTGGCGCAGGCACCAACCGCCTTAACGTTTATACCGTGGGTAAGGCTACCCAGGGTCTGGCGGCTTACGTTAACTCTGTTACCAAGAACGGCAGTGTGGCAATAGCCTATGACAGCCGTATAAAGTCTGATGTTTTTGCCCGTGAGGCGGCTTGCGTTCTTGCGGCAAACGGCATTAAGGTGTACATATATTCCGAGCTTATGCCCACCCCTATGCTCTCCTTTGCAGTAAGGGAGCTTAAGTGCGACGCGGGTATAGTGCTTACCGCCAGCCATAACCCTTCAAAATATAACGGCTATAAGGCGTATGGACCCGATGGTTGTCAGCTTACTTTGGAAGCGGCAGAATACGTGCTTTCAATAATGAATACCGTTGATACCTTTGATGAGGTTAAGACCTGCGATTTTGATACCGCTATGGCAGAGGGCAAAATAGAGTATATCAAGCAGGAGGTAATAGATGCCTACCTTGAAAAGGTTAAGGAGCAGAGGGTATCTCCCGAACTTGATTTTTCAAACTTTAAAGTGGTATACACCCCCTTGCACGGTACGGGTAATAAGCCTGTAAGAAAGATACTTGAGCTTATAGGCATAGGCAACGTTACCGTAGTTCCCGAGCAGGAACTGCCCGACGGTAATTTCCCCACAGCCCCCTACCCCAATCCTGAAATAAGACAGGCCTTTGAGCGTGCGTTGTTACTTGCCCAGAGCGTTAAGCCGGATATCCTTTTGGCTACCGACCCTGACTGTGACCGCGTGGGCATTGCAATTCCCGTTGACGGTGAATATAAGCTGTTTTCGGGTAACGACGTAGGTGCATTGCTTCTTGATTACGTAATAAAGAGAAGAACCGAGGCAGGAACGTTGCCCGAAAAGCCGGTTGCTGTAAAGACTATAGTTACCTCCGACCTTTGCGCAAGAATAGCAGAGTCCTACGGAGTTGAGCTTGTTGACGTGCTTACAGGCTTTAAGTTTATAGGCGAGCAGATTGGTATGCTTGAAGAAAAGGGTGAGGCTGATCGCTACATCTTTGGCTTTGAGGAAAGCTACGGTTACCTTGCAGGAAGCTACGTAAGAGATAAGGACGGCGTTGTTGCCGCAATGCTTATCTGTGAAATGACAGCATATTATAAGACTAAGGGTAAGAATCTTGCCGAAGTGCTTGACGAAATATATAAAAAGCACGGCTATTACTTCTGCTCCCAGAAGAGCTTTACCTGTGAAGGTCAGGCAGGTATGGAGCATATAGCTTCTATTATGGAAGACCTTCGTACCACCAACAGAGGCGAGATAGGTGGAATGAAGGTGGTTAAAAAGACCGACTATAAGACCTCCGTTGCCTACGATCTTGTTAAGGGTACAGAAACTGAAGTAACTCTTCCCAAATCCAACGTTATAGCCTACCTCTTTGAGGATAACAGCTCTCTTATCGTTCGCCCCTCGGGAACCGAGCCCAAGATAAAGCTTTATCTTTGCGCTACAGGTAAAACCGCAGATGATGCAGAAGAGAAACGCAACTTCCTTGAAGAACAGGGAACAAAGCTTTTAGGATTTTGATTTTTAATATACATAAAACAAGGCTTTGACCGTTTGGTCAAAGCCTTATTTTATTTACAGGAAATTTATGTGCATCGGGCATCTGCAGATACAGTTATCCGTGAAGAAGATTCCCGATTATGGGAGCGGCACCTTGCCACTTCTTTAACTTATAGGAAATTTCTCTGCATCGGGCATCTGCAGATACAATTTTTTGTAAAGAAGATTCCCGATTATGGGGGCGGCACCTTGCCGCTTTATTTGTCATCTTCCATTAAACTTTTAGGCTTACTATGGGCAAGCTGTGGGTCTATCATTACCTCTTTTATTTTGGGGTATGCGGCGTAAAGCCCAAAGAACATTGAAAGGGAGAAAAGGATAAAGAAGGGGATTATAATACCCACGGGCATTATGATTCCGATAAGCATATAGGTTATAAACAAAAGGATAAGGGAGCCTAAAAGCGCCATTATGTTGCGCTTAAAGCCAAGTAGTGTAAGGATAAGTGAGTTCTTTATTATCTTCCAAATCGAAAGGTCAAAGGTTATCATTAAAACGTACATATAGTATCTCATCATACAGTAAAGGCAGATTATGATAAGATTTACTACAAAGAACTGTTGCATATTGTAATAGAAGAAGGTTATATCGTAAATTAAAAGTCCTATAATTGCTACGTCTATTACACCAAGGATAAAGCCCTGCTTTTTATTGCGCTTTATTGCGTCCTTCATATCGGCAAATATTGAAATAGGCTCTCCGCGAAGCATGGAACGCATTACGTAGGTAATGCCTGTGTTTACGTAACCAAAGGTGAATATAACAAGTCCTGCAAGGGCAAAGAAAACGTAGGTCCACACAGTTGACTCATACACCCTTGCCTGTATGCCGTGCACACCAAAAAGTGCTGCTGTAACGGGGGAGTTTTCAAAGTTCATTATGCCGTAAAGGGGGCCGAACATTGAAGAGGACGCCGCAGTTGAGGGTGTGCTTACGTTTCCCGAAAGGGCGTAAAGGGCAAACATAAGGGGGAAGTTTCCTATTATAAATATAAGGTTTAAATAGAAAAGGTTTGTTATATTTCTTCCTATTAATTTAAAGCACTTTGCAATATTATCGGGGCCCTCGGGCACTTTTTGTACGCCCTTGCCGTTGCCTTCGGGATTGAAGAGGCGATATAGCAGATGCTTCTTTTTCTTATTTTTGTTTTCTTCTTCCTGTCTTATTTCTTCTTCCATTATAAAACATCCTTTATTTTAATATATATGGGGGTAAAAGTGTTACCGCGCAAAATGCGCATAGTATAAGTGCGGCGGCAATATACCTTCGGCTTTCCCTTTGGCGTAAAAGGGATATAAGGTCGGGTGCGGCATAGCGCAAAAACATAGATTGAGCGCAGGCCTTTGCTGCAAAGGTTATGTATATAATAAGCTGTACCAAAAGGGGCACGGTTGCCGTAAGAAAGCTTTGCTTGTCCATAAGGGTGCTTTTAAGACAGGTGGTGTAGTATAAAAGTGAAAATCCTGTCATAAAGCCCTTGTATGCCGTTACCAAAACTGCAATGTAGGGGGCGAACAGTGTAAAGCCGAAAATAAACATCAGCAAAAGTATTCGTATCTCCCTATAGTATACAAGCAAAAAGTTCTCTAATTGTTTGGCTTTATCAAGGGGATTTGGCCCCGGGGAAAAGCCTTCAAAAAAATCCGTATATTTATATAGGTACAAACCGCCAAGTATACCAAGTACCGATACAAGGGTCATAAGTATAAAGCTTGTGCGATATCTTTTAAGCTCTTGTTTTTGTGCAAAGGGCATATACCCTTGTCCCACCTTTCTTTTTAACATGCTCTATATTATGAAGAAAGGTGATAAAATATACCCGAAGAGAATCCAACTCTCACGCGTTTGAATAGAGCTTTGCGGCTATTTTGAAAGCCTCGTCATAGTCTTGCAATATACTTATTCTCCTGCAAGCTCGGCGGCACGCTTGTTGCAATCCTGCATAGCGCGGCTTACCATTCCGCAAAAGTCTTCTTTTTCAAATACGTTCAGCGCCCGTTCGGTGGTTCCGTTGGGGCTCTTTACCATACGGATAAGCTCGTCTGTTGAAAGACCTGTTTTAATTACCATTTCGCAGGAGCCCTGTACCATACGGGCAATTACCTTTTCAAGGTCCTTAATGTCCGCAAGTCCTTCGGCCTTTGCTTCCTCTGCTATTGCCTTTATAAGCAGATATACGTAAGCGGGGGCGGAACCGGAGGCAGAGGTTACCGCGTTTATCTTGTCCTCGCTTACAACCATTACCTCTCCCATTTCAGAAAACAGCCTGCATATTTCAGAAAATATCTTATCGCTTACTTTGCCGTTTCTCGAAAGTCCTGTAACGCCCTTGCCCAGCATAAGGGGAGTGTTGGGCATAGCTCTTATTATTCCGCAATCCCCTGCAAGGGAGGATAGACGAGAGATGGTTATACCCGCCATTATGGATACAACAATCTTGCCTTCAAAAAGTTTTTTATCTATTTGGGATAAAAGCTCGTCACAGTTTTGGGGTTTTACGCAAAGGAATATATAATCGCCCTTTGCTATAGCCTCCTCGGCTGTAGGGGCGGTTGTGATGTTCGATTTGCCTGTATACTTTTCATACTGTGCGGTGTTTTTATCGTATATTACAATGCTTGTGTTGCCTGCACCTGCAATTATGGCACCCGCCATATTGCCGCAGCCTAAAAAAGTTAGTGTTTTTTTCATTTAATATACCTCAATATAATATACTAATATAATATCATTAAATGTACAGAGATTCAAGATTAATTTTATATTTTCCAAATTAACGGTTGTCTTTATTGGTTTTGGGGAGTATAATAAATTAAGAAAAAGAGGAATGACGGATGAAATTATTAAATAAGCTTTTAAATAAATCTCCCATAATAGAAACAAAACGCCTTATTATAAGAGAAATGAAGGTGTCCGATTATAAGGATATGTATGAATATGCCTGCCGCGAGGAGGTAAGCCGCTATCTGCTTTGGGCGCCACATCCCGATAGGGACTATACAAAGCAATATCTTAAAAGGATAGAAAGTCTTTACCGCCGCGGTGAATTTCACGATTACGGAGTGGTGTTTAAGGAAAACGGAAAGTTTATCGGTACCTGCGGCTTTGCCGCAATTGATCGGGCAAACAACTCTGCCGAAGCAGGCTATGTCTTAAACCCCGATTACTGGAATATGGGTATTGCAACAGAGGCCCTTTCGGCACTTATCGGCTATGGATTTGACCGCTATGACTTTAACCGTATTGAGGCAAGATATATGGTGGAGAACACCGCCAGTCGCAGAGTTATGGAAAAGTGCGGTATGACATTTGAGGGTATACATAGGGGCAGTCTTAACGTGCGGGAAAAATACCGCGATATAGGCTATTGTGCCATATTGCAAAAGGATTACTATAAAAATTAACAAAGTATTAATCAATAACACTACCTGTTCGTGTATAATGATATGCAGTTAATATGTATATACGGAGGATGTAATATATGGGAAACAGTTCAATGATAATAATGATGGTAGTTCTTTTTGCTGCTATGTACTTCTTAATGATAAGACCCCAGAAAAAGCAGGAAAAAGAAACCAACGCTATGAGAAACAACCTTGAGGTTGGTGATGAAATTACCACTATCGGTGGTATCGTAGGTGAGATAGTTTCTCTGCGTGAGGAAACTGTTATGATAGAAACAGGCCGCGATAAGACCAAGATAAGAATTCTTCGCTCTGCTGTAAGAAACGTTGACGTAAAGGCAAGCGATAAGGAAGCTCTTTAATTAAAAAGTAATTAAAAAAGGGATAAGAATTTTTTATAAATTCTTATCCTTTTTTTGATATATAGGAAATTTCTTAGCTTCGGGCGCTGTGTTTGCAGTTGTGTGATTGCCGATTTTGGCCGGCAGGTGCTATCCGCTAATTGTTGCAAAACAGCTTATTATAGTTCTCCATTGCCTGAGCGATTATTTTTATTGCGTCCTCCCGTCCGCGAACGTCGTTTACTGCAGTTGCTTTGTGTTCAAGATGCTTGTATACTTCAAAGAAGTGCTTCATCTCGTCAAATATATGGGCGGGAAGATGGGATATATCCCTATAGCTGTTATAGGTTGGATCACCGGCAGGGATGGCTATTATCTTTTCATCGTTTCTGCCGTTGTCTATCATAGTTATTACTCCTATGGGATAAGCACGGGCAAGGGTCAAGGGTTCAAGATCCTGAGAGCAGAGCAACAAAACGTCGAGGGGGTCCCCGTCATCACCGTAGGTGCGTGGTATAAAACCGTAGTTTGCGGGATAATGGGTGGAGGTGTGCAGAATTCTGTCAAGAATTATGTAGCCTGTTTCCTTATCAAGCTCGTATTTCTTTTTGCTGCCCTTGGCTATCTCTATAACACAGATAAAATCCTCTGGTTTAATTCTTTCGGGTGAAATGTCATGCCAGATGTTTGACACAGTATCACTTCCTTATCTTATTATTCTTTAATTGTTCCGTCGGGATTGAAAAGGGGCAGGGGCTCAAGGTATTTAATGTCCTGGCGGCCTATGGCGTCACCCTCGGCAAGGATAGCAAGCCTTCCTATTATCTCTCCGCCTGCCTGGTTTACCAGGTTTTCAATTGCGGCAAGGGATTCTCCCGTGGAGATAACGTCATCTACTATAAGGATTTTCTTTCCCTTCATCAGTTCGGCATCTGCTGTGTCAAGGTAAAGCTTCTGTTCCTTTTCGGTGGAAATGGAATTTACCTTTGTTTCAAATACCCCTGTCATATAAAGCTTGGGTGCCTTTCTTGCAAGGAAATATTTCTTGTCGCCGTGTTGACGGGCCATTTCGTGTATAAGGGGAATGCCCTTTGCTTCTGCGGTTATAAGATAATCATATTCGGGAGCAAGCAAAAGAAGCTCTCTTGCGCAGGCAACGGTAAGCTCCTGATCTCCGAATATTACAAATCCGGCAATGTATAGGTTGTCTGTTACGCGGCAGATGGGGAGCTGTCTATCAAGACCTGCCACCTTTATAGGATAGTATTTCATAGCTGTCACCTCAATATTATTATAATAATACTTTATAATATTAAGGAAAAAAAGTCAAGGGGCGATTTATAATATAACCTCAATGTTGGGCGTCTCATCTTCTCGCATATGGCTTATATGCTCCAGCAGGCGCCCCTTTGCGCTGTTGAATTTTTCTTCATCTCCAAAGGTCAGGGCGCAGGAGAGTTCGGAAAAAAGTATACTGATATTATGAAGCTTGTTTTCGTTAACTGCAAAGCTATATATAAAGCTATTGTGTTTCCAGCGTTTTGAAATGCTGTCTATGTGTTGCGCGTTGTCCTGTGTGTAGGAAAGGGCGGAAATTTCTTCTGTTAAATCATCAAGGGTGCTTGTGCAAAAAAGGCTGTATAGACAGGCGACAGTGATTATTGCGGTTAGTATCAGTATGGCTATTATCAGGTTCTTCATAGTTATTATTTTTTTCGTTTCTTTTCCTTATATATAATACGTACCTTTCCGTGCTCGTTTACAAGCATCAAAAATACGTCGCTTATCCTTTTGTTTTTAAGTCGCTTTTGTACGTCTGATATTTTATATCCAACCTGGTGGAGATTAAAACGGTTGATATGCCCGTCGCAAACAACCGCAAATACCATGGGGGTGTTGTTCTCGTCCTTTTCAAAAACCGAGAGCTGACCGTCTTCTTCAAAGAAAGCGAATTTTACCTCGCAGGGGTCGGATATGCCCTTTACACGCAGCTGTGCCAGAAGCTCGGCAGCACTCATACGCAGCTTTTCAAGCTCACCTTGGTTTATCACTCCGTTTTTTATTACAGGGCTGGGCCTGCCGGAGAGTATTGCGCGCAGTTTTGGGCTTTTGGAACTAAGGTAGGTTATGATTATTTCTATTGCCGATATGGTGAATATGGGTATCACCGCGAGAGAAAGGGGAATGTCACTGTCGGTTATGGGGATAGAAGCCAGCTCTGAAAGTAATAGCGTGGTTATAAGCTCTGATACTTCAAGCTCGCCTATCTGGCGCTTTCCGGTAAGCCGCATTGTTATCACAAGCAGGGCGTATATTATAATACAACGTAATAATATGGTTATCATATTATCAATATTCCCTAAATCCGAAAAAATATTGATTTTTTTGAAAAAAGGTATTGACAAACGTGTGGAAATAGTGTATTATTAAAAGCCCGCGCACCGAGCGCGGTTGTCAAGGAAAAAATAATTTGGGAAAATTGAAAAAAGTACTTGACAAACAATCTCGGATAGTATATAATAAGCTTCCCTTCGGGGAACAAATACATCTCAAAAAGCTTTGAAAAAACTTTTTTGAAAAAATTCAAAAAAAGGGTTGACAAACAAAAAGAGATGTGATATACTAACAAAGCTGCGCACGAGAGTGTGCGGAAGCGGTCCTTGAAAATTGAACAACAAAGAGAAGTACAAAGCACTGAAAAAGTGTGAAGGAAAATCTCGTCAAGCAAATCCTTTT